>JAEZDS010000062.1 GCA_023433205.1 Bacteroidota bacterium | reverse complement strand
GTGCTATACGGTCACGTAGTGTAGGTATGCCTAATTTTCTGGTTTTCCCATCCTTCTTTGGAATTTCCATCTCTCTCACCCCTTGAGGGTGGTAGCTGCCTGATGCCATTCGGTTCCAGATAACATAAAGATTCTTTTCGGCGTTCTTGTTGAACTCCGTCCAGCTCTCGCCATCAATCCCCGACGCTTTTCCGCCTTGTCTAATTTTCAGATAGGCATCAAGCACATCTTTGTACTCTACTGGTACTGTTTTCTTAATGTGTACGTTCATTTAATCATCCCCCTTGCGAGGTTGTTTAATAAATTTTCACTCAATGACCAGAGTCCTTCGCTCCTTCCGTATTTCTACGGCTCTCATCACTACTATAACTCTGTCCGACTTCTGCGGCCTGAAGGTGTTTCCTCCAGCTTCCTTCCGCAGATATCCCAAGTTCCGTATTGAAGCCAGTTTCAAGATCATGTCACCTGTATAACGGCGGGCGCATAACCAGTAACCAGATTCTCCGTTATGCTCTTCCATCCATCCTTTGCTCGATGGTGTTTTGCCCAGCAACTTTTGCGATTTCGTTATTTTAGAAGTGATTCATTTGCATTCATCTTCCTGAAACACACCTGACTGTTAACAGCCTTTTCCTCATCCGTTCACTACATTCATTTCACAACTCGTGCAGCGTGAGGCGGTTTGGCCATCCCTTCTGGAAGGCATAGCCGATGGTCCAAAACAGGTTAGCACCCCTGTTTTTCCATCATCTTCAATACAGCATGATAAAGAACGTCTATCTCTATCTTCATGGCACAAACAAAGCAGCACAGAGAGCAGCAATGATTTATTCATTCTTCGCTATGTGCAAATACCACAATGTGAATCCAAATCACTGGCTGGAGGAAACGCTATCGAAAATAGCTGATACCAAAATCAGCAACCTCCACACTCTCTTGCCTTCAGCAAAATAAGCTACCAATTAAGAAAATAACCGCGAACCTGTACTTCGCCGGAGGGATACGTTACAACAGGGACAAAACCAACCCCTACCCCATCAACAACACAGCCCCCTTATACTCTCTCTGCTCCCCCTGCACCGCTCGTCCGCGTTTGTAACGCGGACAAGCGAGAATGGCGTTTGTAACGCCACGCTGTAGCCCAGACTACCGCACCAATAACACCTCCCCACTGTCAACGTACCATTTAAAAACCCGAATTAAGTTGTTTAAGTGTTGGTATAGGATCCTCCTATGTGCTCATCAACACCGAAGGTGGTGATGAGGCTAGAAATTGGCGTTTAGATAATAACTATGTGAAAATTGTATATGAACTATGTGTCTATGTGTTTCAACTGGGACAAAACCAACCCCTACCTCATCAACAACACAGCCCCCTTATACTCTCTCTGCTCACCCTGCACCGCTCGTCCGCGTTTGTAACGCGGACAACTGAAAATGGCGTTTGTAACGCCAAACTTTAAACCCCGACTACCGCACCAACAACACACTTCCCCTAAACTCTCTCTGCTCTCCCTGTGCCGTTGTTAACACTATCTTCCATACGTAAGTCTCCTGTTTACAAGGTTCTGACTGAAAACTTCCATCCCATCCTTCCTCTGGATTTCCCCCCTCGTCCGCGTTTAATACGGACTATCAAAAATGTATCTGGTTTGTGTTTTGTAGAAACTCAATTTGAGTTGCCATGACTACGCTCATTTTTTTTCACCTCAGGCCTAGCAAAGGAAAAGTCATTCCTTCATCACCTTGAAAATGTGTCTTTCACGAGGAGTTTGGAGTATTAAAAAGTAGATACCTGCACTAAAAGCAGCGAAGTCGATCTGCTCTTCATTCTTTCCAGTTAAAATCTGGCGTCCTTGACCATCAAACACCTTCACCAAATATTCCGTAGTGTTCTCTACTTGAATATTCAGAAGAGACTTGAGAGGGTTTGGATACATTCTTACCAAACTACTATTCTTGTTTTCAAAAACACCCACGCACTGGGAAACCAAAACGGTTGTATATGTCAAACAGCCGTTCGACTGGTTCAACGCCGCTAGCGTGTACTCTCCTGGAGCATTAGTAATAAGATGGATTTTATTGGTCGCGGTCGTTACTGCGCTTTGCGGTATATTCCACTGAAATGTAACGCCCGCAGTGGGAGTCAGGAGAGTAGGTTCGATGGCGACAGTTCCATTGGGGCAGCCAATAGTGTACAGTCCTATTGCATCGAAGATCGGATAATTACGATTCTCAGCTACAGTTATTGTTCCACTCTTTTCGCAGCCATTCAAAACGTCTTTAATAGTTAAGCTATACACGCCTGCAGCGGAAGCAATACAGGTAGAAGCTGTGCAACCGAAACCAACGCCTGGCTCTATCCACATATAAAAAACATTTGTGGGATTACTGGAAGCGGTCAACAGGACGGTATGAGTGCCACAGGTAATTGAACCTGTGGCCGTGAGGCTCATCAGCGTCGGCTGAACTGTATTGCTTATAACAGTTAGAGTCACAGTTTCTAAAATTGTTCCCGATGAAGCCGTAAGCGTATACAAACCGGGGACTGTAGCGGCAATGCTAGTTCCGCTTACAATATTAGACTGCGGATTTTCCCATGTATAAGTTACATTGCCCGAATAAGTACTGTTAGCTGCAAGTGTGATAGAAGGGTTCGTGCATGTAAGGCTGTAATTTCCTGATGAGCTTGTAACGATAGGATTGATCTGCCCTTGAGCGGATAGCGAAGTTATCAAAACGATAAATGCGCTTCTGATAAAGGTCATCTCAAAATCAGTTTGGGAAATATAGTAGGTCATTGCTTCACTATTTTAATGTTCTCTCGTCCTTTGCCGTTTTCAACCTTCAGCAAATAAATGCCAGCTTCTAAAACAGATAAATCAATTTGCGCTTTTGTATCATCTAGCCTTTCGCAGTGGACTACCTGCCCCATAGCATTACAGACGATCGCAGTAAATCCGGCATGTACAGCATTATATTCAATCCATAGCCGGTCATTAACAGGGTTTGGAAATACTTTGATCAACACGTTATCCGGCTTTGCTTCACCAACTGATGTAAACACCGAGCCTCTATAGTTCCACCGCAGCAGTACGCCATCAGTACCACTAAGTAAAGCTATGCTGTCATTTAAAACTGCCATATTCATTAAAGTAGTTTTAATACCCGTGTTATACGTGGACCAAGTTTGACCTAAATCAGTTGTTTTTGCTATTACTCCATTTTTCTCGAGGTCGTTGCCCAGCACATACCCTTCTTTGAAACTTTTGAAATAGATTCCATAAGCGGAATGTATAAAATTAACATTGGATAGATGCCAGTTTTGGCCACCATTCGTCGTTTTAGTAAATTCTCCCTCTGAAGAGATTCCGAAGACAGTATCACTATTAAGAATAAATGTGCTTGTTGGCTCTTTCCATAGAATTCCGCTGCTAGACCATGTGTGTCCACGATCTTGAGATATTTTAATGCCATTTGCTAAGACGCCACTGCCTCCAATACAAACCATACTATCCCCGTAAATTTGAATTGTCGAAAGTGCGATAGTAAATGGTGAAGGGGTGTTAGTCCAGGTAACACCCCCATCTTTCGATCTCAACAAATAAGGCCCATCAGTCATTAGCCCTTCCTTTGAGCCGAAAAATCCAAGGTCATGACTAAATGCACCAGCAGTATTTGATATTTGAGTCCAATTATTCCCTCCGTTAGATGTTTTATATAAAACAGTTTCTGACGGAGAGAACGAAAGCAAGAAAAAGGTCTCTATATCAAGTCTGTGCATTACCGTGGCATAACCTGAGGTACCCGGAATAGCAAGTGGAATTAAAGTTTCACAACCGTCTGTGCTACTGGACAGGTAATCAAAAACACCATTTATGATGACCTTGTTTCCAACTATAGACAAATCCCGCATCGCGGCTTTAGTCCCCGTAGCGATCTGCTTTAATTGAGAAAAGTTATATAGCGGAGTCATTAGTGCCATGAGCACATAACAAACCCTTAATATGTGATATTTTATCACTACCCTTTGATGAATTTTATGTTATGCACCTTGTCATTCAATCTCACAATATAAATATACATAGAATTAGGAAGCGAGCTGATATCATGTGTGATTCTTGTGCTTCCGGAATAAAGCTTAGCGTTATAAACTGTTTTTATAAATCTTCCCATGATATCATATAATTCGATGGTGCACCTGCTATCTTTGTTACTCTCAATAACTAATGACTGCTGGCCACTAGCTGGGTTTGGAAATACCCTGTAAACCTTCGGCCATCCACGTATTGCGCAACTTAGCATAGGGAGATAATTTCGTAGAATAAACTTAGCGAATTATTCTATGGAAACAAACTCAAAGAAAATCTTCACGGACATTCAAAAGCAGGAACTTATTCAGGAGTGGAAGCAAAGCGGTAAGACTAAGATCGACTTTTGCAAGGAAAAGGAATTGAATTACTTCACCTTTGTTAATTGGAGTGCGGATAAAAAGAAAAGAAATAAACCAGTGCCACCTGCTTCTTCTTTCATTCCGGTTAAAGTCAGCCAGAATACCGATTCGCTGTTTGCTCAGTTGAAGCTGAGAAGCGGCGCTGTGGTGAATATTTACCAGCCGGTAGAATCAGGTTACCTTTCAGCCCTTGTAAAATGATCATTTCATTCAGCAAAAGCCTTCGGTACTATATCTATCGGCAGGCGGCGGATATGCGTAAAGGATTTGACGGTTTGTGCGGACTGGTGTTCAACGAATTTTTGATGAGCCCATTGAGTGGCGATGTTTTTATTTTTTTCAATCAGCGCAGAGACCGGGTAAAGATTCTTCACTGGCAGGGAGATGGTTTTGCCATTTACCATAAGCGACTCGAACGCGGAACGTTTGAAATACCACTCAATGAAAGTTCATTGAAAAGCATCGAAATTGATGCTTCTACTATTCAACTTATTCTGGAAGGCATCACACTTTCCTCCATTAAGAAAAGAAAGCGGTTTATCAACGCTTAATTAAAATTGCGGTGTTTGTAAATACCAGTAAAATCAATACGTCCCGGATATTTTGTGTTTTATATTTGAGACGTGACCGAAGCGCTCCAAAATCTCAGTAAAAAGGAACTTCTCTCTGAAGTTCTTTCTCAAAGAGCAGCAATTGCACAACTTGAAGAACGTCTTTCCTGGTTCGAAAAACAACTGTTCGGAAAGAAGACAGAAAAAGTAAAACACCTCAATCCAGAAGATCAGGCTACTTTAAGTTTTGAAGATGTGCAGGTTGTTGAGCCTGCCGCTCCGGAAAAGGAGACAGTTTCCTACCAGCGGAATAAGAAGAAAAAGAACGAGGGCCACCCCGGCCGTAACGTAATTCCTGAGCACATTGAAAGAGAAGTTATAGAAATTCGTCCGGAAGGCGATCTCACAGATAAAGAGTGTATCGGAAAGCAGGAACGTGAAGTGCTGGAAAGGGTTCCGGGAAAGTTCATTGTAAAGCGGTACGTAAAATACATTTATAAAGACAAGGAGGGCAAGATCACCGAAGGAAAAATGCCTTCACTGCCTATTGAGAAGGGAATTCCTGGTCCCGGTCTGCTGGCTTTTATTCTGGTTAACAAATTCTTCTATCATTTGCCGCTGCACCGCCAGTTGGAGATCTTCAAAAACGAGGCTCAGATGATCATCAAAGGCTCAACTATCTCCGGGTGGGTGGGCCAATGCTGCAGATTGCTTCTGTTGCTTTATGACAGGCTTCTCGAAAAGGTTCTCAGCCAATCTTATTTGATGGTTGACGAAACACCAATCAAAGTGTTGATGAGGGAAGGGGAAAAGAAGATCGTACTTGGGTACTTCTGGGTGTATTATTCTCCGGAGTTAAAGGCTGTATTCTTTGACTTCCGCAAGGGTCGTGGCGCAGAAAATCCGGCTGCAAGGCTGAAGAACTTCAAGGGGCATATACAGACAGACGGTTACAGTGCTTATAAAACACTGCCAGGACAGGACATCAAGTTCCTTAATTGTATGGCTCATGCGCGGCGCAAGTTTATTGATGCGCGCGAGAACCATAAAAAGTACGCTGAGGAGTTCATAGCCCTTACGGCAAAACTTTATCGCGTGGAGAAAAGAGCAAAAGTCTGGGAGCTCACCAACGAAGAACGGTTTATTCTCCGCGCGAAGAGGAGTCAGCCAATCCTCACAAAAATGAAAGCCTGGCTTGATGAAAGAAAAAACGAAAACCTTCCTTCAAAACTTAAAATAACCGAGGCTGTGAATTATGCGCTTGCACACTGGTCTGGCCTCATTAAATATCTGGAGGATGGGAAGCTCGAAATAGACAACAATCCCGTTGAACGTTCAATACGGCCAGTAGCCTTGGGCAGAAAAAACTTCATGTTTGCCGGTTCAGAAGATGGCGCAAAGAGCATGGCAATGATGTACTCCTTTTACGGCACCTGTAAGGCTCAGGGAATAGAGCCATTCCAGTGGACAAAGGATACCCTGGAGAAAATGCCGGATTACGATCACAGGCTTATCGAAGAACTACTACCCCTCAATTAAAATCCCCGGAAAGTCTCCGGGTTTTTTTATCTTCGATCCTACGACGATGGCCGATGGTTTACATTGATACCTCACTTCAAATTACTGGTTGTAGCGCGATGGAAGCAATAAGCACTTATACCTGCTACAACGGTAGCACTACCTTTTTAAACCCTCTTAATTTGATTGGACGAGGAAGATTAATTGCATTAAGTCCAACCAAATCTTTTCTAATGGGAGTTGCATTTGTTGACTGTAAAATAGCTGCCCCATCTCAACAAGCACTTGTAAATGCCATTTTTGATCAAAACGATGCAATTATCAAAACCAATGTAATTTCAAATAATTTTATCAATACAAATTATCCCAGCTATGGGAATAAACCCTACGCGGTACAACTTCCTTACATTATTACGGTGGCGGCAATTGGATTTACCAATATACCAAGCTGGCCGCCTCCGTTTTATCCTTATTATCATGAGCAAAAATCAAAACTGGTGGTGAATAAAACCGACACTATGGGCAATGTGATCTGGATAAAGGAATATGGAGGCGAGATGAATTATGTAGGCAGAAGTATTGCCTTTACTTCAGATGGCGGCTGTGTAATTTCAGGTACCCGATATGATAGCACCATGTACTCGCCCAGGGTATCTGAAAATTTTCTTTTAAAACTGGATGCAAACGGAAATTTAAATACTGTTGGATTAGGTAAGGAGTTCAGCAGAAATGGTACTTCAATACGCTGTTATCCAAATCCGGGAACCGACCATATTTATTTTGATGTTCCATTTGAAGAGAAAATTTTTATTGAGGTTTATAATAATCTTGGCGCACTGGTACTAAGTGTTGGGGATTATAAAACCATGACTTCAATAAACATAAGCGACCTAAAACCAAACCTCTATTATTATAAAGTCCAAACCAGGTTAAATAATTATTCAGGTAAGTTTATAAAAGAATAAGTCGTTGTCTGCTATTCTGCTTTACTTCAGGACAAAAAAAAGCCCCCACAATAGTAGGGTAATGATAATGTAAGGTTCGAAGAAGTATTTTTTTTCTGTCCCGTTTTATCTTCAAACATATGTGTTACAAGGTATACATCAACGCATACCAGATTGCCTTTTTTAAACTCAGCTTCAATCTGCCCAGACAGTTTCCCTCTGATTTTAAACACATTTTGGAACGGAGGCAAAGGAAGAAGCAAAAGCTGTGATTTCATTGTCACTTATTCTGAACGCAGAGAAAAAAAGTTTTCCGACATCTGCGCCAGTGGACTTACAAAAAATAATTGGAAAGACATGTATTAACAACAGCGGATATAACAATACTGATGCACTATAGGGTTTACGTGAGCATCAGCCAAAGAATTTTATCTGAAAAATTGGTTCGAGTAAAAGAGTTCATCCAAAGTAAATCAACATAAAATTCCTTTCTGCTTTTAGAAAAACTTAAATTGACAATTGTCAATATTGTTGGCATTAAAAAATTTTGACCATGATTGATAATTGTCAATTACCTAAATTTTTAATTAGTTTATTATTGCCAGCGTTAACCTTTTTTAATAACCTAACTTTCTAAACATGAAAAAATTTACATTTTTAAAAAAGTGTTTTTTGCTCTTACTCATTGCGAATACACTTAATGTTATGGCTCAGCCTATGACGGGGGCCTACACTATTGACAATTCACAGCCTTCGTCAGCAACGAACTTTACAACTTTTGTTTCGTTTGCCAATTACCTTAATGCCAATGGCGTTTCCGGACCGGTAACCGTAAACGTACTGGGTGGCAATATTTATACTGAACAAGTGTCCTTTAGCCAGGCAGCCAATATCAGCGCCACTAATTCGGTAACGATCAATGGCAATGGCCGTACACTGCGGTTTAACGCCACCAGTACTGCTGCACGCCACACATTGATTTTAAATGGCGCAGATTACATGACCTTTATCGACCTTATTGTTGAAGGTACACACGGCACCAATGCACTGGCTTGTCATCTCTGGAACAATGCCAACTACAACCAGTTTTTTGGCTGCACGTTTGTGGTGCCGATGACCTCTACCAGCACCTATTGCGTCCCATGGTCAATAAGCGGATCTGGAGTTGCAGCTATCGGTACCGGCAACAACGGCAGTTTTAATGTGGTGAACACCTGCACAATGATCGGCGGTTATTATAACACGGTAATTTATGGAAGTACCGGCACTAACTACGCTGACGGCAACCAGATCCTGAACTCTTACTGCGAAGATTTTTACACGTACGGTATTTACAACGTATATGCACAAAATACCAAGATCATAGGAAATATTGTACAACGTGAAAACCGTACCAGTGTGAGTACAGGTTACGGCATTATGTGTTCAACAGGGAGTGTTGCTATGACCATTGAAGGCAACCATGTGCGTCGCTTGTTTCACGGAACAACAAGTAGCTCAAGCACAAGCTACTGTATTTATGTATCGGTAGCCTCTACCCAGCAAGACCCGCACATAATCCGAAATAATATTGTTTCTGATATCAGAACCAACGGTACCATAGGCGCTCTTTACCTGCCCAGCTGTTCTTATGCCATAGTAGAGCACAATACTATTTCGCTTGATGACGCTACGTCTACGGCTGCAACAACATACGGCGCTTACCTGAGCGGTTCAAACGTCACTTTCAGGAATAACATCATCAGCATCGAAAGAGGCGGTACCTCTTCCAGCAACAGAACTGCAGTATTTATAGCATCAGCAGCGGCACTCACAAACTTTGCCGCCTACAACAATGTGTATCATGTAGCCGGCGCAACGCTGGGTAACGACTGGATAGGATACATCGCCGGTGGGGCACTTTACGTGGCTACCCTTCAGACATGGCAAACTGAAACCAATGAGGACTGGACCAGCATGGTGGCAAATCCATCTTTTAATAACCCCGCCAACAATGATTACCAGCCTACCTCAGTGGCGATCAATAATCTTGGTAGTCCTGTAGGTGTTGCGATTGACTTTTTTGGTAATGGAAGAGATATGGCCATGCCTGATCCAGGAGCCATTGAATTTTTTACCAGTGCCTGCTCTGCTGCTCCCAATGCCGGTACATTCGGGGTGCCTTCAATGTCTATCTGCGCGGGTCAGACCGTGCAACTTGACATGGCTGCCAGCAGTTTTACGCACTCGGGTTATAGTGTACAGTGGTATGCCTCAACCATTTCTTCTGTAGGTGGTTATTCTGCTATTCCTGGTGCAACCCTGGCAGCTCATCCAACAGCTCCCATCAACAGCAACACATGGTATCAGGTAGCCGTAACCTGTACACTAACCACTTTGGGTTCAACTTCAACTCCTGGACCACTGCTTGTTGCACCTCCAAGCTCCAGCACCGTTCCATACCATGAGGACTTTGAGGCGATAAGCCCAAATGATCTGCCAAACTGCTCATGGGCAAGTACTATTCCTTCTGTGTGGCCAAACCAACCTACATACGATTATGTGGCTTCAAATAACCGCGTACCCCGCAACGGCTCAGGGTATGCTGTTTTCCCTGCCAGCCAGGCAGGCACTCAATATTTTTATACTAACGAGATCTGGCTGAATACGGGTGTTACTTATTCAGCATCGATGTGGTATATCACTGACGGACCTGGTTATGATGACTGGTCTGATCTCTCGATACTTGTGGGAACAAGCCAGAGTGCCGCAGGAATGCAGACAGTAGCCAGCATCTCGCCGGTAACCGGACTGCTTTATCAACCACTGTCCAATACTTTTTCCGTTGCAGCTTCAGGATATTATTATGTAGCAGTGAGAGCTAACGGCGGCACGGGAGTTGCCCCTTATCTCTCGTGGGATGATCTTGAGATCACCATTCCCTGCTCTCATAACAGTCCGGCAATGTATGTAACCACAACTTCAGATACCGTGTGTGCGGGTAAACCTGTTAATCTTATTGCCTATGGTGCTGATTCTTACTCATGGAATGTGGGTTCAACCAATGCCTCGCTTGTGCAGTATCCGCTGCAGGGCACTTCCTATCAGGTAGTTGGTACAAATACCCTCAGTGGCTGCTCATCAACACTAACGCAGATCATCAGCGTGCAGCAAAGTCCACAGGTATTGGCAGCGGCCGATAATCCGGAGACCTGTGAGGGTGAGGAAGTAACTCTCACTGCAGTAGGAGACGGCAGCTACAACTACATATGGGCTCATGGTCCTTCAGGCGCGGTGGTTAAACATTCACCAAACACAACAACTACCTATTCAGTAACAGGCATCAACAGTTTTGGTTGTCATGCTGATGCCACTGTTGAGGTAACCGTTCACCCTGCACCAATGGTTACGGCGGCAGCCTCATCAACAGATGCCTGTGCAGGTGATGCGTTAACACTTTCAGGGGGCGGGGCCATCAATTATCAGTGGACCTCAGTTAATGACAGTACGATTTATCTCGGCAATCCTGTGATAATTTATCCTACCGCATCCGGACAGTATATTCTTAGCGGTACAGATGCCAATGGTTGTGCAGGAACCGACATGATCGTAGTAGGAGTTAATGAATGTACAGGCCTTGCAGAGAACGGCAGCGCAGAAAAGTTCAGGATCTTCCCTAATCCGACTGCGGGCAGTTTTGTTGTTGAAACGGCAGGAACAGGTGTTGTGACAATTTCTGTGAAGGATGTTACAGGCAGAACTATGATGGAAAAAGAGTCAGGTGAAAGCAGGACCAAAATGGACATCAGTAATCTTGCAGCAGGGATCTACCACGTATGTGTAATCGCCGATGGTAAAACAGAGGTGATCAAATTAATAAAACAGTAGTTGTTTTGAGTGTTGCCCCGCGCCATTTCCTTATACGGGTGAATGGTGCCGGGGCAATCACTTTGTAGTTCAGAAGATCTGGAGATCTGTATGATACTACAATTGAAACAACTAATTCAATTAAATACAGAATCATGAAAGCAACTATCATAAATTGTATCAAAGCGTGGAGAGACATTTCTTTAGTGAAATTGTTTTTGTCCGCAGGGCTCACCTTTTTAAGTATAGGTGGGTTTGCCCAGCAGACTTACACGTTTACCAATTGCGGGGCTACGGGACGCTTTGGTCCAAGCCAGACGCAGGTGAATGCTGCGTATGCTTCAACAAACTTAAGCGGGCAGGTTACCTCCAACAATGGTATTCAGAACTGGACAGTTCCCGGTTCCGGCACCTACAAGATTGAGGTATACGGCGCCAGCGGAGGAGGCTCAAACACCTATGGCCACTTTGGTCGTGGTGCCGGTATGGAAGGTATTTTTACGCTTACAGGCGGGCAGGTACTTCAGATCCTGGTAGGCCAGGAAGGTGCCGCCGGTGGCGCCGGTGGTTCCGGTGGAGGCGGTTCTTTTGTAGTTGACAATAACAACACGCCTTTGATTGTTGCCGGCGGTGGTTCAGGCGGTGGAAATTACACCAATCCCACATATGCATATATGGATGGACGGACATCTAACTATGGATCGAACTATCAGTCAACCGGGAGGGCGACGGCCGGCGGTGGCGGCGGAAGTTTCGCTGTTTCCGGGCTTAACGGCAATGGCGGCGGTTCATTTCTTTCAGGTGGAGTTGGTGGTGATCTTGGCGGAGCAAATGGCGGCTATGGAGGTTTTGGAGGTGGCGCGGGCAGTAGCGGCTCCAATGCTTATGCAGCCGGTGGCGGTGGTTATTCAGGCGGAGATGAAATTCACGGCACCAATCTTTATCAGGCCAGTGAAGGCGGTGGGGGCTCTTACAACAGTGGTACCAACCAGGTGAACGCCGAAGGTGTAAATACCGGACATGGCCGTGTGATCATTACCAGTCTTTGTGATGTGAATGTTTCGGCC
>JAEZDS010000042.1 GCA_023433205.1 Bacteroidota bacterium | reverse complement strand
GTTCTATCTTGGTATATTATTGAGTCACATTCTGCTTGCAGTGATTGTGTTGCCGCTGGTTTTACTTTCCTTTTATTATGGCCTCAGCGATCAGCGCGTTAAACACCGGCGCATTACCCGTTTTAGTTTTCCTATCTGGCTCTATGTAACTGTGAGCGGTGTTGTGGTGTATCTGATGATATCGCCCTATTACAATTACTGACATGCTCACCAGGCTGTTTTATTATACAACCGCCTCGCTTTTGTTTTTTTCCTGCAACAGTGGTGCAGAAGAGGAAGCCATTCCCAATCAAACTGTAACCTGGAATGAGCATGTTGCGCCAATAATTTTTAAGCATTGCAGCAATTGCCACCGGCCTGGCGAAGCGGGGCCATTTGATCTTTTAGACTATGAGGATGCCGTGGCCAGGGGCAGGCAGATCCGTTTTGTGACAAAAACCCGCTTTATGCCACCCTGGCCAGCTGACCCCTCATACACGCATTTTGCTAATGAAAATTTTCTGAGCGACAAGCAGATCGCACTTATTAATGCCTGGGTTGAACAAGGCATGGCTCGCGGCGACAGTACAAAGCAGCCAGAGCCGCCTGTATTTTATGAGGGATCATTTTTCGGCGAACCTGACCTAGTTATCAGATGTCCTGAGCCGGTATATATTCAGGGAGATGGTGCAGACAGGTTCCTTATAATGAAATTTCCCTACGAATTGCCTTTTGATACTGTTGCTGATGTTATTGAATTTGTTCCACACCGGCGCAAGCTCATTCATCACGTAAATGGTCATCTGTTAGGTTACGACGAGGGCAGAAGTTTTAGTTATTTTGGAGGGAAAGCAGTTTCGGAAGATACCAGAACAAAAGTGCTGGAGGTGTACAGGCAGATGCAAATACCTTATACCGACAACAAAGAGCCTGCCTATCCGGCAATTAGTCCGAATGCTGTTTACTATCTGCCGGGTTATGTGCCGCCGGTGTATCCCCCTGAGATTGGAGGGTTGAGATTGAGGAAGAACGGATTATTCCTGCTGAACAATGTTCATTTTGGCCCAAGCAATGCCGATATAACAGATAGCAGTCACATCAATGTGTTCTTCAGGAAGGAAAAGGTACAGCGGCCCCTGAAGGAAACTCAACTTGGCACATTCGGCATCTCTGCTATTGAGCCGGAGCTCGTGATCCCCGCCAACACAATAAAGACCTTCCATACATACAAAAAATTTCAATCTCCCATCTCTATCCTTTCGGTTAATCCGCACATGCATCTGCTTGGCCAGAAGTTTCTTGCTTACGCTGTGAATCCACACGGCGATACTATTCCGCTGATAAGGATAAACAAATGGAATTTCAGGTGGCAGTATTATTACACATTCAAAAAGCCTGTGAAGATAGAAGCCGGATCAACCATTCACGTGTATGGCACTTTTGACAACACCGGCAAAAATCCCGACAATCCCTTTTATCCTCCACGTACAATTACTCAGGGCGATGGTATAGAAAGCATGAAAACCAGCGAGGAGATGTTCCAGTTTATTTTTACCTATTTACCGTACAGGGAAGGGGATGAGGGGATTGATCTGGAGAGAAGGATAAAATAAACCTGGCGAAAGGCAGTAACCGGGAGGGGCCATATGCAGGACTCAAAATTTTCGGCCCTCTGAATGTTTTTCGGGTCAATGCACTCAGCAATAAACTTCTAAATGTTAAATTAGTTGGACCGACCCTGATAATAATTAATTTTATTAAATATAACACCTAAAACTCCTTGTCATGAAAAAAATTTACGTGCTTTTATTGTTAGTGGCCTATAACCTGCAGGGGCAGCAGGCAAACCTGTTTGGGGTAAAATGGTCTGGGTCAGCGTTTGCGGCGCGGCAACTGAATGTCAGCAATAATATGGCCACCAACGTTGGTGCACTAACCGGCACTACGGTTTTGATGGGCGAATCAGCAATTGACCGTATCAACAACCGATACTTTTGTTCGTCCGGATCCGGAATTGAAATTATTGATGCTGTGACTGGAACCGTGCAGGCAGTACTTACACCCACTATACAACTCATGGGTATAGAATACAACACCAATACAGGAGAAATTGTCGGAACCTATATGGCTGGCGGCACACGCTATTTTGGGTCAGTAAACCTTACAAACGGCATTGTAAGTACTATTTCTGCACTTGGTGCGGGTTTAAGCGTGGCGCAGGGTATAAGTACTTTTGACCAAGCCGGGAACCGTTATATCTTCAAAACACCTGATGATGTGATGGTTGTAGATGCGGCCACGGGAACCGTGCTTGCCACAATCAGCAACTCAAAAATTGCCAACTTTGAGTGGGATCCTGTTGCCTCACGTCTTGTTGGCGTATACTGGAATGGCTCTGTTGAAAAATTTGTCTCTGTCGACCTGAATACCGGCATCTCTACCGACCTGTCAACGCTTAATACTGTAACGTCCAAGTACGCAGGGGAAAGTGCTTTCGATCCACTTAACCAGCAGTATTTTTTAGGTTCGGTTGATGGTTTGCTCGTGCTGGATGCTACTAATGGCAATATCATTATGCAGTTCCCAACTGTGGAATGTTTCCTGATGGAGTTTATGGGAGCGCTGAATGAGGGACCGCTTGATGGTAGCACCATCTCCCCCGCTACTGTACTCACTAAGGCCGGCGAGGAAGTTACACTAAGCGCCACCCTAAGCCACTCCCTGGCCTGTATGCAGTGGCAGGTGCAGCAGAGCGGTGGTGAATGGGTGAAACCCGTGGGCGAAAGATACAGCGGTGTTGAGGCACCAAATCTCACCATAAGCAATATCACTCTGGATGACCACCAGAGTAATTATCGGCTGGTTGGACGTTTGGGAAGCGCAACTTATACCAGCGACGTTGTTGCTTTAGAGGTTGGCCCAACAGGCCTGGCAGGCATCAACAGGTCTGACTTTCGGGTGTACCCAAACCCCTCTTCGGGTGAATTCCAGATCCAGACATCCGTAAATGGTTTTGTTGTTGAGCTGTTTGATGCACGTGGGGCAAAACTGATGAAACAATACAGTAACAGTACAACCCTCAGTATTTCAACACTTGGATTAACGCATGGCCTGTACCATGTATTGATCTCAGATGAACACGGAAACAATCTGGGCCAAAAAAAGGTTGTGGTACAATAGGTTCAGCGGCCATGCAGGGGCTCAAAATCTTGAGCCCCTGCATGGCCGTATCCAAAATTTTGCGCTTTTACGTTATTTTGAACTCCTCCCTTTTGCCACTGCCTTCGCGCTCCAGGGATCATCGGGCCAGGCGTGTTTGGGATAACGGCGCTGCAATTCTTTTTTGACTTCGTGATATAGATTGTTCCAGAAACTTTTGAGGTCTGATGTTACCTGAACGGGTTTGTAGCCGGGCGACAAAAGATGCAGCACGAGCGCCATGCGGCCATTATTAATTACCGGCGTTTCGGCAACACCAAACATTTCCTGCAGGCGCACCGCCAGCACCGGAGTTTCGCCGTGTGCAAAATATCTGATGCCGATCTTCGAGCCACTTGGGACTTCCAGTTTTTCCGGAGCGAGTTTGTTTAAAAGGTTTTGTTGCTCGTAGCTGAGCGAGAACAGCAGCGCCTCCTTAAGGTCAATTTTTTTAAGATCCTCATTCCTGCGTGCGTCTTTTAAATAGGGGCGTAACCACTCGCCCTCACCCGCTAAAATATTTTCTGTATGAACATCCGGCCATTCCTGTTCTGGATTCCATTTGCGCAGACTTAGAATGCGGTTCTGCAATTGCCGCATCTCTTCATCAAAGTCAAGCAGGTTTTCACCTTCCGTTTGTATTGCCTCCCAGATCACATTTTCAACCAGAGCCTTATCGGGAGAAGGCAGGGGTTTTGACTGCAATACAATATTCCCGATCCTGAGATCTTTACTTGAAACAAGCCCTCCTTTTCTGTTGTCCCACGTCAACACCTGCTGTTCTTTTACCAGGGGCAAAAGATCTTTTGGATTCAATGGCGCTGCCATGAAAATTTTGCCAAGCCCATCGCGCTGGTCCACATGCGCCGCCACCAGCCAGGGTTCATGCGCCAGATCATCTTTGTGCCCTGCGGCAACATAACGACCGTTGGCCAACTGGAACTGCGCGTTGTTACCGGGTCGCGCTGAGGCAATTCTTTCAGGGTACGCGTAGGCGAGTAAAAGCCCTGCTTCGAGAGGATCGTAAACTTTATTGTCCGCCTCTATCTTTAACATGGCGAGGTATTGTGCCGCTACTTTTTCTATGCGTGCGAATCTTCCGGCTGCGTTGCCCATGCCACGCGAACGCCGCAACGCTTCTACGCGCAGGTTGATATCAATGCCACTGTCTTTTGGCAAGGGATCGCGTTCTTCAAGTACGGCAGCGAGATCACAGGCCAGTTGTTTTGAGTGAAGATCACTTGCCATTAGCAGCATGTGTGCGATGCGGGGATGGCAGGCCAGCTTGTGCATTTGACGGCCGTGAGCGGTGATACGGCCTTTGTCGGTGGCGCCGAGTTCTTCGAGCAGATCTGCAGCCTGCGACACGTGCGCTTTAGGAGGCGGGGTGAGCCAGGTGAGTCGTGTGATGTCCGAAACGCCCCAGGCAGCCATGTCGAGCATCAGTGAGGCCAGATCCGCTTCCAGAATTTCCGGGACACGGTTTTCGGCCAGGCGCAAATGTGTGGCCTTTGTCCACATACGGTAACATACCCCCGGCCCCAGCCTGCCGGCTCGGCCTGCCCGCTGATCGGCCGAATCTTTGCTGATACGTTGCGTTTCAAGTCTTGTAAGACCTGTGCGGGGATCGAATTTTGAGCTCCTGCCAAAACCACAATCCACTACAATACGCACAGCTTCGATGGTGAGGCTGGTTTCGGCAATGGATGTAGCCAGCACTACGCGACGTTTTCCGTTTCGGTCAGGCACAATGGCGCGCTGCTGTTCATGTTGTGGAAGCTGTCCGTACAGCGGGAAAAGGTTGATGTTATCCAACTGCCCTTTTAAAAGCCCTTCGCATTTTTTGATCTCAGCTTCTCCCGGCAAAAAAACAAGTACATCACCCTGCTGTTCATTCACGACATTGGCAACTACGCGCGCCGTAAGCTCGGGTAGCAATTTTTCATCGGCATCGTTGCCGTACTTTATTTCCACCGGATACTGTCTGCCTTTGCTTTCAAGAACCGGCGCCTTCAGCAGATTGCTCAGTCCGGGAATATCGAGTGTGGCCGACATGATAAGGATGCGCAGACCAGGCCGCAACACCTGCTGGGCTTCGCGGCAAAGGGCCAGTGCGAGGTCGGCATGCAGGCTGCGTTCGTGGAATTCGTCAAAGATCACCAGTCCTGCCTGCTCAAGCCCATAGTCGTTGTGCAGCATGCGTGTGAGAATACCTTCGGTAACCACTTCAACCTTTGTGGCTGCACTTACTTTGTTTTCAAAACGGATACGAAAACCCACCGTGTTTCCCACCTGGTCTCCATTCAATTGGGCGAGCCTTGACGCGATGGTTCTTGCAGCCAGCCGGCGTGGCTCCAGCATAATGACCTTTTTGCCATTTAGCCAGGGTTCATCCATCAGCACCAGTGGCAGAAGCGTTGATTTTCCCGCACCCGGAGGAGCGGAAAGGATTACGGTGTTGTTATTAGTGAGCGTTTCCTGAAGAGAGGGAATGATCTCTGTAACCGGGAGGTTTATGGATGAGTAATCGAACAAGGGAGGCAAAGGTAGGCAAAGCCATCTAATGAAGTGAGATTGCAGGTTTTTTATGCCGGGAGAGTCGGGATTAAACCTGTCATTTTATTTCAGGTAAATATTGTTTCAAAAAAACAGGCAGACTGCAAACCCTGGCGTTTCTGTTGAAGGGGTAGTCTTCGCTTGATGGCGTTACTATATAGTTGTGTTTTGTCTTCAGATCTTTAACCACTTCGTGCCATCCTCTTGATACTGCGGGAGCGTTACCGAGCTTGATTTCAATACAACATAGCGGTTTATTACCTTTTACCAGTACAATGTCGGTTTCTGCTCCGTGGTGGGTGCGGTAATAGTATAAAGACAGTTTCGGATGTTTGAGCTGATTCACCTGCTCAACCACAAATCCTTCCCAGGAAGCGCCGGCTGCAATGTGCGTTCTGAGTTCAGTTGGGCTGCTGATGCGGTTTAAATAGTGTAGTACTCCGGTGTCTCTGAAATAGAGTCGTGGTGATTTAACCACGCGTTTCGTGGTGTTGATGAACCAGGGCTGCATGCGGTAGATGATAAAGGAACTTTCAAGAAAATCGAGGTATTTGTTAACAGTGATGCGGCTGATGCCCAGTGAGCGTGCCAGCATATCGTGATTGAGTATAGCACCATTAATGCCTGAAAGCATCTGCCACATATTTCCTACGAGCGAAGGTGAGAGCGATTCTCCCATAAGAAAGTTAACATCACGCTGAATAAAGGTTTTATAATAGTTCTCTGCCCAACGGTGCCAGGCAGCATGGCTTTTCAAAGAAAATGCTTCAGGGAATCCGCCTCTGAACCAGAGATGGTCGGTAGTTTTTCCCGCCAGTAAGGCCTCGTTGAGGTTAATCGGGCAAAGTTCAGCATAGGCTATGCGACCCGCCAGTGATTCGGAAATGCCTTTTATTATGTGGGGTGATACAGATCCGAGTAGCAGGAAACGGCCTGGCTTCCTGCGGCGGTCAATGATTGGTCGCAGCGCAGTGTACAGAGCCGGCATGGTTTGGGCTTCGTCAATAATGACACATTTATTGTCATGTTCTTCCAGGGCGGCTTCAGGATCAGAGAGCCGCAGGAGGTCACTTTTCTTTTCGAGGTCGAAGATCACGCTTTTAGTGCCAAGCTTCGCGGCGAGCTTTCTGGCAAGTGTGGTTTTGCCCGCCTGCCGCGCCCCCACAAGTGCTACTGCCGGAAATTGTTTCATCAGCGTGATAAGTGTCTGCTGAATCTGTATCCTTTTTACCTGCATTTTAACCGTGAAAAATGTATATGTAAATATACACATTTCTCGGTAAAGATTCAGGGTGTCTTTACTTTTAAAATAATATTTAAGCGTGAAAGGTGTATATTGGATTATATAAATTTCACGGTTAAATATTCGAGTGGTTTAAGTTTGTATGCGGAAGTGACTTTGTTGGATGCTCTGCCGGCATGCTTTTACCCAGGACATATTGAGGTTTTGGGTAATGTAAAAAGTCTGGTTTGCGGCCTGGCTTTGGCATGAGTACGTGCAGTAAACGGAGAGACCTGAGGCCCTGCCCTCGCGAGAAGGACTTTCGCAATCAGGATATCTACACTCTTTCTTTCGGTTTTTTATTGGTTTAAAATACTTTTTTCGACACCGCCGATCTGCCTTATTTGCCTATCTTTGTACCCCCTAAAAACAGGGCTTATTACTGAAATGAAGAACATCCGTAACTTTTGTATCATCGCTCATATCGACCACGGAAAAAGCACCCTGGCCGATCGCCTCCTCGAATTTACCGGCACCATAACCAAACGTGAGATGCAGGACCAGGTCCTTGACGATATGGATCTTGAAAAAGAGCGTGGCATCACCATCAAAAGTAAGGCCATTCAGATGGCATACACTTACAAGGGCGAGAGTTATGTACTGAACCTGATAGATACACCAGGCCATGTGGATTTTAGTTACGAGGTTTCACGGTCAATAGCGGCCTGCGAGGGGGCACTGCTTATAGTTGATGCCGCACAGGGTATTCAGGCGCAAACCATTTCAAATCTTTACCTGGCCCTTGAGCACGATCTTACAATAATTCCCATACTTAACAAAATGGACCTGCCCAGCGCTGAGCCGGAAGTTGTGACCGACCAGATCGTTGACCTGATTGGCTGCGCTCGTGAGGATGTGATCCCCGCCAGCGGCAAGAGCGGAATGGGTATCGAGGAGATACTTGCGGCGATCATTGAACGTGTGGCACCGCCGGTGGGCGATCCCAAGGCACCACTGCAGGCATTGATCTTTGATTCTGTGTTCAATTCATTCCGGGGCATTATTGCCTATTTTAAGATCGACAAAGGTACCATTAAAAAAGGCGAGAAAGTCAAATTCGTCAATACCGGATCGTCCTACCACGCCGATGAGATCGGAGTCCTCAAGCTCAGGCCCGAGCCACGCAGCCAGTTGAGCGCAGGCGATGTGGGCTATATAATATCGGGTATCAAAGAAGCCAGGGAGGTAAAAGTAGGAGACACAATCACCCATTTTGACCGCCCCTGCGCCAAAGGCATAGCAGGTTTTGAAGATGTGAAGCCTATGGTTTTTGCCGGCATTTACCCGGTTGATACCGATGATTTTGAAGAGCTGCGCTATAGCATGGAAAAACTCCAGCTGAACGATGCTTCATTAACGTGGGAGCCTGAAAGTTCGGCGGCCCTGGGGTTTGGTTTCCGCTGCGGTTTTTTAGGCATGCTGCACATGGAAATTGTGCAGGAGCGTCTTGAGCGCGAGTTTAACATGACTGTGATCACAACTGTGCCAAACGTGTCTTACCTCGCTCACAAAAGCGATGGCACGGTGGTAACAGTTAACAATCCAACCGATCTGCCTGATCCCGGCCGAATAGATTTTATTGAAGAGCCCTACATTAAGGCGAACATCATTACCAAGTCTGATTTTATTGGTCCGGTAATGAGTTTGTGTATAGAAAAGAGGGGACAGATGGTGAACCAGAATTATCTCACTGCCGACCGTGTTGAGCTGGTGTTTGAAATGCCCCTTGGCGAGGTGGTGTTTGATTTTTTCGACCGGCTCAAATCTATTTCCAAAGGATATGCCTCGTTTGATTACCATCCCACAGGCATGCGAAAATCTGATCTGGCCAAACTTGATATACTACTGAATGGTGAGCCTGTTGATGCGCTCTCAGCGCTGATTCACCGCAGCAACGCGTATGAATTTGGAAAAAAGATCTGTGAAAAATTAAAGGAACTTATACCAAGACAGCAGTTTGAGATCCCCATTCAGGCGGCCATTGGGGCCAAGATTATTGCCAGAGAAACCATACGCGCCATGCGTAAGGATGTAACTGCAAAATGTTACGGCGGCGACATTTCACGTAAACGCAAACTGCTCGAAAAACAAAAGGAAGGAAAAAAACGCATGAAGCAGGTAGGAAATGTTGAGATTCCGCAGAGTGCGTTTATGGCGGTATTGAAATTGAATGATTAAATGGGCTCGTAGTAGCGTCAGGTGCTTCTCCGTTCGGATAAGATCGAGTTTAATCTTAAATTATACTCAAGCCCTGTTATTTGGGTTATTTCTTGCAAGCTTCTTACCTGGTAGATCACAGCTAATATGGCATGTGCGTCAGGACACCTCTTCAATTTATTACTATGCGGGAGGAGACGAATTCAATGGTAGCAGTGTTGATGTTCAAATGTGGGATTTCAGCGGCTGGACCCGGACAATATATTCTAATAGAGAGCAGCAATACTACACTGACGGCGCCAATCATATGGTGAACGAGGGCACGTTGAAATTATATGCACAAAGAGATACATTAACCCGGCGCACTATCGATGCCCTGCCCGATCATGACTCTTTATTTGTTAATGAACAATTCTACTCCTTAAATAAACGCAAATTTGCATTTACATCGGGCCAACTCATTTCCGTAGAAAGTTTTGAAATGGGCTACTTCGAGTGCCGTTTTAGACTTTCGGGCGCACGTGGCTACTGGCCGGCTTTTTGGTTGTATTCAGGTGATCCCACTGAAGAGATAGATATAATGGAATCTAAAACGGAAAGAGCCAGCTCAATTCACATTGACACTCATTGCGAGAAGAAATGCGATCTTGTGCAGGGGGTTTTCCGATCAAAGAGTTTTGGAGGCTGGGTGAAGACAAAAATCAAGTTCAATGAGGGATTTAATGTTGTATCGTGCCTGTGGATGAACGGCAAGATTCGATTTTATGTGAACTGGCATTGTATTGGTGTTTCAAGAGTAATGTTTACCCGTCCCAAAAAACTAATTGTTAATCTGGCAGTTCCTTCAAACAATGGACCCTTTAAGCCAGGACCTAAACAGAGTGATACCTCCGGGGCAGTATTTGAAGTGGACTACATCAGGTTTTTCTCTCCCGATCATCATAAGCGTAAGACGGTACAATTTGCTCCAATGCACGACTTGAAGCATGAAGATCAAAGTGCAATTGTTAAAAGCAAATCGCGATATGTGTATGGTAAAAAAGCCGATCACCTTGACAATGGTTACTTTGTGGTTGTCAGCCAATCGAACAAACTTGTTTATGTTCAATTGCTTGAGGATAAAGGTCGCGAAATCATCAGATATTCATTATTATCCAGGGATGGACAAGATCTGCTGCAAAGCGGCCATCTAAGTTCTGCGGAACCTGCCATTATTGGCGGGTTAAGGTCGGGAGAGTATCTGTTAATGATTGAAGGGAGCGAGAAACGGTTGACCTGGCCTGTGCTTGTAGAGTGATTAATCAGCGCGTATAATAGCGAACATAATCTACTTCAAAATAGGCTGGCAATACTGTAGACTCGTCAGGCGCATTATCTTTTGACTCAACGCCAAAACTAACGTATATTTCCATCGGATTGCGCGGGAAAGCACGGTTGACAATAACCTGTGTGTGTGCAGGGATTTCCCCATCTAGCATTTGGCCGCCCACAGAATAAAAAAGTGTGCTTATCCGGACCACCTCATTATCAACTCTCCACACGAGTCTTTGGGGAGTCCATTCAACAGAAAATACATGGAAGTCTGAGTGGAAGTTTTGTGCCGGTGACTTTGCTGGACAATCTTCCATAACCTTATCGTCCTCATAATCTGTTCTGCTGTTAGTACGCTGCACTGCGGATAGCCTTCGTTTTTTGAGGTTACCAAGAACGTTGATTTCGTTTCTTATTTCAAAAACGTCTATTTCGTTTTGATTTTTATAACCATAGGTCCAGAAGGCAGTAGCTAAACCTTTGCCTCTGGGAAGTTTACAGCGTATCTCAAAGATGCCATGACTGAACTTTGTTTTTGAGCGAATCTCTCCTGCAGAGAAAAAAAAGTCGTTGCAAATCCTTTTCATTGCAGTGTCGATCCATATATCATAACACTGGTTAAGGAGCGTATCCTTCTGAGCTCTTATCCTTAAAATTCCGTCTTCGAGCATCAGGTTATCGGGGTCAAACCAGTCCTTGGTTAACTCATGATCTATATCACGCATCACACCCCTCGCAGGATACCAGATGCTCGTGTCGAGGGCTGCGTTGTTAAATTCATCATTGAAAACAAGATGATACGGCCTGTCATCCCTTAGAACTGGCTCAATAAGCAGGCAGGTTTTGCCTGAACATACTTGCTGGCCGTATGCTGACGCCGTTGTAAATGCCAATGCCAGTTTTAGTATAGTTCTCAGGAGCTGCATTTATACATTCGTTAGATAGATCTACTTTGCAGACCAATCATCGATCAAAGTTAGCTACATTTACTTATTCTTTAGCACAGAGATTATTGCTGAACCGGAAAGTTATATCGATTGCGTTGAGTGTTTTGATCTTTGTTGTACCGACGATAATTAACGGTTTTCCTATTCTCTATTCTGACACGTCAACTTACATTGAATCAGGATTTCAGTTGAGTACTCCTTTTGATCGTCCCATCACCTATGGTTTACTTCTGCGATTATTGTCTTTAAACGGTGTGTCGCTTGTCTTTGTTCCATTGTTCCAGGCCCTGCTTTGCGTGTATGTTCTTAACAGATTATTGATGGTGCTGGGGCATAAAGAAGATAGCGGCAAAAAAATCTTTTTACTAAGCATTTGTGTGTGTTTGTTTTCGACTTATTTCTGGAGTCTGAACTTGCTGCTTCCTGATTTCCTGACTGCTTTGGGTTTCATCGTGCTGTACACTTTAATGTATTCAGACCAGAAGACGGCTAAGCATATCTTTGATCATTTTTTGATTTTACTTTGTGCCTCATCTCACATTTCCAATGTGCCACTTTACGTGGTGGCCTTAGTTTTCTTTTTAGTATTTAGAAAGAAGATGCATATACCCGGAGAAAGAAGATACGTCAGGATTAAATTTGCGGCGATCGCCGTTTTGCTTGGCATTTCATACCTGATAATGAGCTCTGCAATTTCAAAATCAAAGGCCATTTTTTTTGCCGGAAACCTTGCTCAGAAAGGGATATTTCAGAAGTATTTGCAAAAAGTATGTAGCACAGAAGAGTACAGGTTGTGTAATTTTAAAGATTCACTGCCTTTTTCTTTCGAGTATTTTGTGTGGAATGAAAAAAGCCCCTTGTATCGGCTTGGCGGCTGGAAAACGATGAGACATGAGTTGGGTCAAATTAACACTGGCTGCCTCAGAGAACCCCAGTTGTTGAGGGATTATTTTGCGAGATCGTTTATTCAGGTTCAACAGCAATTAAAGATGTTTTTGATAGGGGAGGGGAATGGTCCTTTTGGGCAGGGAACAGTTCTTTATGAACGAATTCAGAAATACTTCTGTTTTGATCATCGCCTCAGCAACAATTCGTTTCAATCGCAGGGCGCCATGCTGCAATTGAATCGGCTAAATTCGCTATATTATATATTGGGCATATTCACATTTGTGGTTTTCATCGGCACGGGAATAGGGATGCTCAGACGTAGTTCGGCCCCCATAAAAGGTTTCTTTTTAATGACTATATTGCTTATTGCAGCAAACTCTGTTCTGGTATCTTTCTCCTCTGAAATATCGCACCGTCATGGTTGTAAACTGCATTGGCTCATGGTAGTTTCAATATTTTTGATCGTGGTTCAACGTTGCAAAAGGCAGATACTACTAGCAGGTTCAAATATTTAAAGATCTCCCTCCCCCAAAATTTGTTCACAAATCCTGTAACCTGAAGCCCCCATTCGTATTATGCTTGTTATTTTTACCCAATGAGGTTTATTGCCATTTTTCCATTGTTGATCTGCGTCTTTTCAGGGCAGGCGCAGCTTAAGAAAGAATATTATGATTCGCAGCAGAAAAATCTGAAGTCAGAAACAGAATATCACCGCGGCATGCCCCATGGCCCGCACCGCGAATATTATCCCTCAGGAAAAATTAGCCGAAAGGGGGCCTTTACCTGGGGAAAAGAAGACAGCACCTGGACCTTTTTTTACGAAAATGGAAAAATAAAGGCGCGCGAAAGTTTTGAGACGGGTAGAAAGCAGGGCACCAACCAATACTTCTATAAATCGGGAAACATAGCCCAGATTACACGTCACGAGAACAATCTTCCCGACAGCACATGGACTGCATGGTATGATGACGGCAAGATCAAAAGTATTGAGAATTTTGATGAAGGGAAAAAAACCGGAAGTTGGATCTACTACTTTGAGAATGGGCAGATGGAGTCGAGGGGTGGTTTTAAAAACGATGTGCAGCATGGAAAGATTGAGACATGGCACAGGTCTGGTCGGCCGGTTACTGTGAAACATTTCTGCGAGGGTATACCATGCGGGCAGTGGGAAGAATACTACGACAGTGGCAGGAAAAAATTTGTAAAAGAGTACCGCGACACCGTGCTGCACCTGATGCAGCTTTACGATGAAAAAGGAAAGGCATTGATCATAAATGGCAATGGCAGTTTAACAGCCCAGTACGATAATGGTATAATAAGAGCAATGGGCCAATACACCAACGGTTTGCAGCATGGTGTGTGGCGCTTTTTTCACCAGAACGGGGAGCTGGATTATGAGGCAACTTACAAGGCGGGATTGCTGGACGGCTATTATTCATCTTATTTCGCAAATCATAAAATCAAAAGCGAGGGTAATTTTACTGCAGGCAGGAAGAACGGTGTATGGAAGTTTTACCGCAAAAACGGTAATCCAGAAATGATCGGTACTTTAAAGGACAACAGCAGGGAGGGTAAGTGGACTTATTTTTACGACAATGGACAGACAGAGAGCGAAGGAGATTATAGTGACAACAAAAAGTCCGGTGCCTGGCTCTTCTATTATCCAACCGGGGAAAAATGGAGGCAGGGTAATTATGAAGAGGATCAGCGGACAGGCACCTGGACCACCTGGTGGGAAAATGGCAACAAATTGCAGGAGGGCCCTTATGAAAACGGGGTGGAAAATGGAATGTGGACCAGCTGGTATGAGAGTGGCAACAAAAAAGATCAAGGAGTAATTATGGGTAAAAAGCTTATTGGCGACTGGAAGGGCTGGTTCAGCAATGGCAATGTCAATTACGAAGGAAAATACAATCAGCTGGGGGCAAAGGAAGGTGAATGGCGCTACAACTTTGAAGATGGGAAGCCGCGTGAGTTAAGCACTTATGTGAACGGCATAAAACACGGAAAGTATGTGCAGTGGCACGACAAGGGAGGTTTTGTAGATACTGAAGGTGAATACAAAAAGGGGCACCAGCACGGCAAATGGACTTATTACTATCCTAACGGGGGGATAAGCAGGACGCAGAGTTTTAAAGATGGGCAGCTTAGCGGTAAAAGTGTAAGCTACTACACCAATTCAAAAATTCAGGCCGAAAGTAATTACACCATTGTTAACGACAGGCGCAAGGGCAAAACCCAGAGTGTACCCGACGGAACATGGATTTTTTACGATAAAAACGGAAGAGAAGTAAGTCGTATCCAGTACGACCGGGGAGTGAAGCGGTAGTTTGAATTTTTATCTATATTTGTTCATATGTGTTATCGCCTGTTTCTATCACGCACCGTTATTGTTTGCGCCCTACTGCTGTTCAATTCATGCGGCATTGGCGAACAGCCTGAAGAAATTATTTCAGACGAAGAAAAAACACATCCTACCATTGAGGAAAGCCGGTTTAATGCGCAGAATGTTTTTAACTCTCTTCCCGACAGGCAGCTGGTGATGAGGCTTATCAGTGAGAACAAGATTGAATACAACGCTGCCCTGCTTAACGACCCAAATAATGTAAAGAAGTACGCGCTGGAATTTTCAAAAGCAGTCAATCTTGGTATTTATGGGTCGGACCTGAGTATAGCCAGTTCATTCGATCAGACGCAGGAAAGTATGGTTTTTTTGAAATGTGTGAATGTGCTGGCTCAAAGCCTTGGGGTTAGCGGCGCCTTTGATACCAGGCTTTTTGAAAGAATTGAGGCTAACAGCAATAACAAAGATTCCATCATTGAAGTGGTTACCGAAGCCTACAAAAAAGTTGACGAGATATTGAAGTACAATAACCGCCCAGCAACTTCCGCCATAATTTTAAGCGGCTGCTGGATCGAGGGATTGTATGTGTCGTGCAAGATGGCGCAGGCGGTTAATCAGCCCGATGTGATCAAAACCATTATTGAACAAAAGGAATCATTGCGCAACCTGGTTATTATGCTTGAAGATGTAACGCTTGAGCCTGATGCGCAGTTTGTACTGGCAGAGTTGAAACGCCTGCAGGAAGCCTTTACAGTGGCCGAGACCAGCACCAAGTTTAATAAAGAGACAATAGAACCAATAACCCAGATAATATCTGGTTTACGAAACCGTTCAGTTTCGGTGGGAGCCGCCTAGGCGGGCGGGAGTTTTAACCTTTTTTTCTTTTCTGTTAATAGTAAGGGCGGCCTTTATTGGTAACTTAGTGAGACAAATTATACACATGAAGCATCTGTTAATACTGTTCCTGCTGGTTTGTGGTTCACGATTGCCGGCCTCTCTTATTCTAATTCCAATGGATGATTCGCAGAAAAATCATCTGAAGGCATACGGAATGGCATATTGGGCATTGAAGGGTGAGCTTGAGATACACTGGCTGCTAAATTACCGGGGAGGAAGTTTTATGATACCTAATGTAAAAGCTGTTTCTGATGAATGTTTGATCAGAGGTGTTAGTTACGAAGTTATAGGCGATGCCCGTGGGGATGCCATTCTTGAGGAGATCTCTAATCCGGAGATCAATCAGGACGCTATTAAACTTGAAAAGGCGCCGCGAATTGCTGTTTATTCGCCAAAGGGGAAGCAACCCTGGGATGATGCAGTGACGCTGGTCCTAAAGTATGCAGAAATTCCCTACGATGTTGTGTATGATGAAGAAGTGTTTCTTGAGAAGCTGAGAGATTACGACTGGCTGCACTTACATCATGAGGACTTTACCGGTCAGTACGGCAAGTTTTATGGATCTTTTATGAATACCGCATGGTACCAGGCAGAGGTGCGCGAGAACGAAGCAATGGCCAGGAAGCTGGGTTTTACAAAGGTGTCGCAGATGAAATTACATTCCGCCAAGAAGATCAAGGAATTTGTTTTTAACGGGGGCTTTCTTTTCGCAATGTGCAGCGCAACTGATAGTTATGACATTGCGCTGGCGGCAGAAGGAATTGACATCTGCGAGTCAATGTTCGATCATGATCCCGCTGACCGGAACGCGCAAAGCAAGATAGATTTCAGCAAAGGTTTTGCTTTTGAGAACTACCATCTAAGTATGAATCCGTTTGAGTACGAATATTCAAGTATCGACACTTACGGATCACGCCGTAAGTACGGCATGAATCAGAAGACGGACGTTTTTACACTGTTTGAGTTTAGCGCCAAATGGGATCCGGTGCCTACTATGCTCTGCCAGAACCATACCAGTGTAATTCAGGGGTTTTGGGGGCAGACGGCAGCCTTTAATAAACAATACATAAAAAAGGGGGTTCTTATTTTAGGCGAAGCAAAGGCTTTTAACGAGGCGCGATATATTCATGGTGAACACGGTAAAGGTACCTGGACATTTTACAGCGGGCATGATCCTGAAGATTACGAGCACAGGGTTGAGGAGCCACCTACCGATCTGAGCCTTCATCCAAATTCGCCCGGATACCGCCTGATACTTAATAACATTTTGTTTCCTGCTGCAAAAAAGAAAAAGCAAAAAACGTAGCGTTCTAAACGTAACCGTCCACAATTAAAGAAGCACGAAACCGAACAATTCCTTAATTTTCGCCTATCAAATTTGTACTTAAGATATGTGTGTCGGCACTTGCAGTATTCGCAACTGCTTACCTGCTGCCGGGGGTTGGTGTTGATGATTTCTGGTCAGCTTTTCTGGTGGCAGTGGCACTTGCCTTTTTAAATGCGATTGTAAAACCCATTCTCACAATCTTAACTATTCCCATTACCGTAGTTACACTGGGTCTGTTCCTGCTGGTGATAAATGCACTCATTATTATTTTCGCTGAGAAGCTGGTTGATGGTTTTCACGTCACAGGTTTTCTCGCCGCATTGGTTTTTAGCATCATTCTTTCCATAGTTACCGGCATTATGAATTTGGTAACGGGGGTCAACAGAGATGATGATTAGGTGCTAATCACAAGCTTTATTTTAACAGTAGGACTTTTCCTATATAATTGTGTTGTTTCTGAGCACTAGATTTCACTGAGATTTTCCATGTGTAGTAGTCAGGCTTACATGGTTTTCCTTCATGACGGCCGTCCCATCCTTCCCCGGAATAGGCAGTAAAGAAGATGAGTTCCCCCCAACGGTTAAAAACCTGCATTTCCAGATGTTCTATGCCTTCTCCTTTCGCCATAAACACATCGTTAACCCCGTCGTTATTAGGGCTGAAAGCATCAGGAACATAAAAAGTGAATTCATCGGTAACGGTTATAATTCTGGTGACCGTGTCAATGCATCCATGTGAGTTTTGTACTACCAGCGCCACGGCATATTTACCTGATTTCTGAAAAAGTCGGGTGAAATTTTCAGCCGTGACCGTGTCATTTTCGTCATCAGCAATAAACCAGTAATGGTTCAAACCAGAACGCATTTTTCCGTAGAAAGTAACCGCGTCAAGTCCTGCCTGCGGGTTCAGTGGGTAGTAAGTAAAATCTGCCTCAGGTTTTTCGTAGGCTATGAGCGAAAGCTTTTCGGTGTGCCGGCAGGAGTTGGAGTCCGTGTAAAAAAAGTATAAGGGGTGTTCACCGGCCTGTGTAACGCAGAAGTTACTATAATTTGTAATAATATTGTCGTTTAATGTAAGTTCGCCACTATTTATCATTGGAGAATTTTCGCCAACTCGTATGTTCAGGCCCGAACAGAAGGGCGCACATTCATAGTTTCTATTAAGTGATAAAGTTAATTCTGGTATCGGAAACAACTGCACCTCTGTTGTAGCGCTTGAGGCACAGCCGCCTCCACCGTGTGCTGTAAGCGTATAAATTCCTGCCTGATCAATAGTGTTAATAACAAGCATGGGTTTCTTTTCAGCGGACCTGAATCCTGCAGGTCCTGACCACAGATATCCATCTCCTCCGTCCGCCAGAAGTTGTACCTGAGTGTTTATACAAATAACTGAGGGCTGAATGGAGGCATAGGGGATTGGGACATTAAACCCATTCAGTTGAACTTGCGCAGTGTGGGTGCTGCTACAGCCATTTAGGGCCGTTCCCGTTACCAGATAATTTCCAGCGCTGGTATTGTTTACTGGATTTATTATCACATGAGTACCGGTGGCAAAAAAGTTGCCTGGTCCGGCCCAACTGTAAGTGTCTGCGCCGGCAGCTGCCAGTGTGGCGGTGCCCCCAGCGCATACTGTTGCCCCTGATACACTAAGTGTAGGGGAAGGATTCACGGCCAAAATAATGGTGTCTTTTCCTTTACAGCCAAACTGATCAGTTACCGTAAGGGTATAAATGTTATTATGTTGCCGTATTGTGCCGGTTATTACCGGAGATGACAGGTTGGTTTGCAGGTCGGGCCCGCTCCATTGATAAGACATGAAGTTTTCGGAAGTCGAAAATTGAATTGGCGCGTTTTCGCACAGTGTTGTAGGGGTTATAACAATTGCAGGGGATGGGGACGGAAGAAAAGAAAGGCTGATCTGGGTAGATGAAATACAGGGACCGTAGCCTGCCTGAAGGGAATAAGTACCCTGATGAAGCACAAACACGTTTGCCCCTGAAAAGTAAAAATTTGCAGGTCCAGACCATTGAAAAGAGTTTGCCCCCGAGGCTAGCAATTTTATAGTATCTCCTGTACAGGCACTTGTGCTTCCGCTAATAACCGGTGTTGGTGCAATAATTACCTGCGCCTGCACAGAGCCCGATGATTTACATCCTGCCGTGGAAGTAATAGTGACTGAGTATATGCCAGACATGCTGGTATCGGCATTTGGCCGTGTAAAATTCTGTTGAATGCCTGTGAAACCCGATGGTCCCATCCAGCTGTATGTTGCGCCATTAATATAACCAGCCCAGATGTTTAATCCCTGTCCGGCGCACACTGTTGAGGCTGCAGCAATTACTGAAGGAAGTGGATTTATGCTGATACTTGCTGTAGTGGCGGCTGTACAGGCGTTGGCTGCAGTTACGGCCAAAGTATAGATGCCGCTTTGCAATGGCAGTGCATTTGGAATTACCGGCGATTGCAGCGCAGAAGAAAAACTGCCAGGACCTTCCCAGCTGTATGAATCAAAAGTAGCGCTATTCAGTTGCAATGTGTCGCCCGAACACAATGGCCCATTATGTAAGAGAACCGGAGCAGGCTCGTTTTTTAGAAAAACTACAGCTGTCGCACTGGCAACACATCCTTTTGCACTTCCTATGACAGTGTAATTGGTGCTTACAGACGGACTCACCGTAATAGTCTGGCCGGTTTGACCGTTGTTCCAGGAGTATGTGTTCGCGCCCGTGGCAAAAAGCATTCCCGAAGCTTTGGGGCAGATTGATACACTGGTAGCGGTGACGGTAGGATTCTCTACAAATTTCAGAAGAACTGAATCAATTGTATTACAATTATGCGCATCAGAAACAGCGATGTGCTGTAGATAGTTTCCCGGATTGTTTTCCTGTACCTGAATGGTTTGAGCGGTCGCACTGTTATTCCAAGTATACGTATATGCGGGTGTACCTCCGGCCATAGTTGCGGTAAGCTGAATTGCCGAACCTATACAAACTGAATTTGCGGTGCCTGCAATGGAAAGTGTAGGCTGCGGAGGTTGGATCACCTGAAAGGTATGACTCAAAGTACAAAAAGTGAGTGCATCAGAAACGGTTATGGTATGTATACCTGCACCCAGATTAGTTGGTGATATTACGTTCTGTTGTTTTGCCGTGGGGCTGACCCATGTATAAGTTTGTGCCCCGCTACCCCCGCTTAAAACAATTGAGGCATGGGCCGTTGTGTCTCCAAAACAACTCACAGTGCCGTTAGTGCTTACTGTGCCGGTTAAGGGTACCAGCGGATAAAATGTAGTGCTGAGCTCGTAGATACAATCAGATCCTGCATCCTCAACTGAGATAGTGTAGGTGCCAGGGTATAAGCCAGAGACCTGGCTGCTGGTTTGTCCTGTTGGTTGCCACGAAAAGCTGAAGGGCCCGATTCCCCCTGAAGCAGAAACTGTTGCTGAGCCAAGGTGCGCGCAATTAATTGACTGGGTCTGATAGGATAGTAGTGGTGCCGGTTTTACGTGAACACTTGCTGTGGCTACTGCTGTGCAGCCAGATGCTGCAGTGGAATTTACTGTGTAAGTACTGTGAACAACAGGGTTCACAACATAGTTGCTTCCAAAACCTGGGCCTGGATGCCAGGTGTAGGTTTGTCCCCCCGTGGCAGTTAATGTGCCGCTACTTCCTTCACAAAAAGTAGCATTAAAAGCCGAAAGAAACAGTTCATTGTAAACGTTGATGTTTGCAGTGGCGCTGCTGCTGCACCCGGCCACATCAGTTACAGAAGCCATAAAAGAGTAGTTTCCCGCAGAAAGTGGCCCAATGTTATACTGTGATGTGGCAGGACCATTGGTCCAGGTGTATTGGTGAGCACCTGTGCCTCCGGTTGATTGAGCGAAGATTGTTACATTTTTTCCTGAACAAACAGGATTAGTCGGTGAAATAATGCTTAGCGAAAGAGCTGGTGGTTGTGTAATAGCAAAAACGGTGGTATAACTCCCGCAGGAACCAGTTGTAATGTTGGTGTAACTACCTGCAGGGAGTCCTGAAACGATGCTGCCTGTAGCTGCGGAGGGCAGCCACTGATAAGAATACGCGCCGCCCCCACCGCCCGAAACCGTAGCACTGGCACTGGATGAACCTCCGAAACAGGCAATGGTGGAATTTTGTACAGAGATTGTGGGTGAAGACGGGTTGATGCTGAAGCTGGCAGACTGAGTGCAGCCAGAGCTTGTTACCACAACGTTATAATTGCCAGGGGGGAGCGACGAGGTTAAACTATTGGTTCCTCCACCCGGCATCCAGCTGTAAGAATAAGAACCATGGGCGCCAGCAGCAAAAGCAGTGGCAGTGCCCACACCATTAGCGCACTGAGGATCGTTTTTTGTGACGGTTAAAGATAGGGCAGGTGGCTGGGTAATAAGCACAGTGTTTGTGGTGCTGCAAGCAGTTCCTGAAGTAACTATACAGCTGTATAAACCCGCCGCCAGGCTAGTTGCTACGCTGCCTGTTCCTCCTGAGGGGATCCAGGAGTACGAATATGCACCAACACCCCCTGTTGCGTTCACTGTTGCGCTTCCGGTCTGTCCGAAACAGGGAGCATTGCTGGCACTTATGTTTGCTGAAAGCGGAATGCCTACAGAGGTGTTTACTGTATGATTCGCCTGCGCGAGAAGGCCTTCCCACGTTGGCCATGTGCTGGAGGAGCCTGGTCCTGAACGCACCAGTACAATAATGGAATTTGACCCAGACTGCCAGTTGTCACACAGGGTAACTGTTACCTTTCCTGTATTGTTGTATCCCAGATAATACCATTGATTGGGGGTTCCGGTTAAGGCAACAGAAGTACTGTAACTCAAGACGCCATTAACAAATACGGCAGAAACGCAGTTGTCTGCAAAAAAATCAAATGAGAGACAATAGGCGCTGGGTGTGCTTATTGACTGTCCGCAACTTAAAGCTGGCAAATTGAAAGTAACTTTGTAATACACTTCTTCGTGGTTGGGATAAGAACAGCTATGGTTAGCATGGTCGTTAGTTACACAACCGTGCGGATAACTGATCCAGTTGGCATTAACATAAGGCGAAGCCATCCAGTTACTGAAGATCTGCCCTATACTCTTCGCACTGGTCCAGGGCCCTACGCTGCTGGTGTTGGAGGCCTGCCAGTGAAGATCGTTCGAGCCCACAGCAAGTGTACCTGTTCCGGTTGCATTTGTGGCTGTATTAAAAAGGGAGGGATTAGGGAACTGTGCAACAGCTGTAACACCGGTAAGGATAAAAAACAGTGTTATGAGCCAATAATTGAGTCTCACACAAAGGAATGGGTATACCAGTGTGGTTTGCAGGGCCGGTGATTTGAGACTATTAAGGTAGACAGAAATCTCAAGTGCCGGCAGAATTTAACAAGAAATTTCGTTTCGGTGTGGCAGCACCGCCAAGGTGAAAAAACGGGCACCTGATAAATCCCTATCTTTGCCCCTTTTTTAAAATGGACGGTCACAAAAAGATTAACAGCGCGCTGATTTCGGTTTATCACAAAGATGGACTTACACCAATCATCAATAGCCTGCACAAGCTGGGAGTGAAGCTCTTCAGCACAGGGGGTACACTCACTTTTATAAAAGGGCAGGGAATACAGGTAACCGCTGTGGAGTCTCTCACCAACTACCCCGAGATTTTCGGAGGAAGAGTTAAAACCCTCCACCCCGCAATTTTTGGTGGTATCCTTAACAGGCGCGATAACAAAGGCGATCAGAAAGAAAAAACCGACCATCAGATAGCAGACATTGATCTGGTGATTGTAGATCTTTATCCCTTTGAAGAAACAGTGGCTGGTAATGCAGCACCGCAGGAGATTATTGAGAAGATTGATATTGGAGGAATATCGCTGATCCGGGCAGCAGCAAAAAATTTTAACGATGTGCTGATTGTTCCTTCACGAAAAGAGTATGCAGATCTGCAGCAATTGCTCGACTCCAAAAAGGGTGAAAGCAGTCTGGCAGAGAGGAAACGTTTTGCGGCTAAAGCATTTGCTGTATCTTCACATTACGACACAGCGATCTTCAACTATTTTAATGAAGAGGAGCAGCTTCCCGTGTTCAAACAAAGTATAGGGGACGGTCAGGTATTAAGGTATGGGGAAAACCCACACCAGAAAGGTATGTTTTATGGCAACCTCCCGGAGATGTTTGAGAAGTTGAATGGCAAAGAACTTTCTTATAACAATCTTCTTGATGTAGATGCCGCGGTTGCTTTGATATCAGAATTCAGCGAATGTACTTTTGCCATTCTTAAACACAATAATGCCTGCGGAGTTGCAACGCGTGCTAATATTAAAGACGCCTACACTGAAGCACTGGCTTGTGATCCGGTGTCAGCTTTTGGGGGGGTGTTGATCTGCAACAGAGAAATTGATGAGGCAACTGCTGCTGAGATCCACAAGTTATTCTGCGAAGTATTAATTGCCCCTTCATATAATAACAAAGCACTCGAACTTTTAAAACAAAAACCAAACAGGATAATTCTGCTTCAGAAAGAAGTGGCGCTGCCAAAAGTTCTGTTTCGCACATTATTAAATGGTGTAATTGCGCAGGATAAGGACCAGAAGAATGAAACCGAAAACGATCTGAAAACTGTCACGAAAAAGGCACCTTCGGCCGGGGAGATTTCTGATCTTCTTTTTGCAAACAAGCTTGTGAAACATACACGGTCTAATACCATTGTACTGGCTAAAGAAGGAAAATTAATCGCAAGCGGAACCGGGCAAACGTCGAGAGTAGATGCTTTAAAACAGGCAATTGATAAGGCAAAAAACTTTGGTTTTGAATTGAAGGGTGCAGTAATGGCCAGTGATGCTTTTTTTCCTTTTCCTGATTGTGTTCAGATTGCCCACGAGGCTGGAATATCCTCAGTAATTCAACCCGGCGGCTCAATTAAGGATAAGGAAAGTATTTCTTACTGCGATGAGCATGGATTAAGCATGGTGTTTACAGGCATCCGCCACTTCAGGCACTAATCCGCAAGACTTATTTATTCACCTGTAAAGGATCGCCCATCCTGCCCGATTGGTAATCGCTGAAACATTTTCTGATCTGCTGCTCATTGTTCATTACAAATGGACCGTAGGCAAAAACAGGCTCGTTGTGGGGACGACCTCCACACAATAAAAATTCAGCTCCATCTTTACTGAACAACTCTATGTCAGAGGCTCCGCGCTCATAAAGCACCACCTGGTTCTGTTTAATCGCTTTTTGTCCTTCAACTTCAACAGCGCCTTTTATGAGATATAAAAAAGCGTTATGGCTGTCTTCAGTTGGTACGGTAAGTTTGGCGCCTGCGTTTAATTTGATATGGAAATAGAAGACCGGGAAAAGCGTTTCAATTTTTGAGCGGGTTCCGTTCAACTCTCCAAGTACTATTGTTGCAGAATAGTCTTTGGTTTCTATTGTTCCCATTTCTTCGGGCTTGAACACATTTGTTGTGGGATCGGTAAATTTATATTTTGACGGTAAATTCAGCCAGATCTGAAAGCCATGGTAAATACCACCGTTGTCGTATAACTTCTGACCGGTTTCCTCCATGTGAATGGCGCCACGCCCTGAATTAAACAGCATAAAATCACCCTTGCTTATCTGGAAGTCGTAATTAAGACTGTCGCGGTGATGGCCACTGCCCGAAAGAAAGTACGTGGTTGGAATAATGCCGGCATGGGGATGCGCATCCACACGCAAAGGTTTATCGTTTGGGTTTACTTCTACAGGACCAAACTCATCAAAAAACACAAATGGTGAAACATGATCGTTGTGATCACCCGCGAAGGCGCGTAAAACCGGCAGTGTGCCCACCATTGTTTTGTCGGCGTTAAGTACGCGATAGACTTTTCGGGCTCTTTCTGAACCAACCAAGGCCGAAGAGCTTTTTAGCAGATCGGGCAGGGCTATTGTAGCGCCAATTATTGCCGATCCTTTAATAAATTGCCTGCGTGTCATTTTTGAAAAATAGATGTTACGACATTAAATTTACTAAATAGGAAAGACTCCCGCTTAAGGAACGGATTTAAAAAAGCAGAAATGGGTCAGGGTGAAAAGTAATTGGTCTGACAAACAACCAATTAGCAATTGTTTGTGGCCCCTTCACACAAGTTGCTATAAATTGTAGCAAGCCTTTGCTACGCGGTGAAGTACATTTGTGTATAAGTTTGGCTGCCCGGTGCAAAAGATAAAGGCGCAGGGTAGGATCGGGCAGCTAACTTTAAAAAAGTAATCAATTAACCTACGATATAACATGGCAAGAAAAAACGCAGAGGAAGTGCTTGAAGCAATTGAGGCTTCAGCCAACGCCGCTTCCAAAAAGACAGTGAGCACTGAAAAGCTCAAGGCCCTGCAACTCACTCTCGATAAACTTGAGAAAACCTATGGCAAGGGCGCCATCATGAAGATGGGCGACAGCAAGGTTGAGCAGGTGGAGGCCATCTCAACAGGCTCGCTGGGACTTGATATTGCCCTGGGTATTGGCGGTTTGCCGAAAGGAAGGGTAGTGGAGATTTACGGTCCTGAATCTTCAGGTAAAACTACTTTGGCCATTCATGCTATTGCCAATGTTCAAAAGGCAGGAGGAATTGCTGCTATTATAGATGCTGAGCATGCCTTCGATCGTTTTTATGCTGAGAAGTTAGGTGTTGACACCGAAAGTCTGCTTATTTCACAGCCAGATAACGGTGAGCAGGCGCTTGAGATCGCCGATAATCTTATCCGCAGTGGTGCGGTGGATATTGTGGTGATTGACTCGGTAGCGGCGCTTACGCCAAAAGCCGAAATCGAGGGAGAGATGGGCGACAGTAAGATGGGTCTTCAGGCGCGTCTGATGAGCCAGGCGCTGCGTAAACTTACCGGCACTATTAATAAAACCGGCTGCTGCTGTATCTTTATTAACCAATTGCGCGAGAAGATCGGTATCATGTTCGGGAATCCAGAAACTACCACCGGTGGTAACGCGCTTAAGTTTTATGCTTCTGTACGTCTTGATATCCGTCGTATCAGTCAGCTAAAAGAAGGTGATGTGGTGATGGGTAACCGTGCCCGTGTAAAGGTGATCAAAAATAAAGTTGCGCCGCCTTTCAGACAGGCAGAGTTTGATATTGTGTTTGGAGAGGGCATCAGCAAAGTTGGTGAGATCATTGACATTGGTGTTGAAAAAGGGGTGATCAAAAAAGCCGGATCATGGTTCAGTTACGATGATACCAAACTGGGGCAGGGACGCGATGCGGTTAAAGCACTATTTGCGGAGAATCCCGATCTGGCAGAAGAGATAGAAGGTCGCATCAAAGAGATCCTTGCAGGAGATGCTGCTGCTGCCGAATAAAATTGTTTGATGAGATTTGTTAAGAAGGTCAGGTGCGTTAATAACGCGTCTGACTTTTCTTTTTTAAACAACAGTTTTATTCGCGCTAAGTTTGCAGTTAGAGAAGGCTATTGTTGTGCGGATTGATTTGGAGCAGTCAACACTGAAATACCCTTCGCCAGTTTTGCCGCTTCGTTACTTAGCGACTCAGCGCTGCCATCTTTTTCTGCATTAAGCAGCACAACTCCCATTCGCCTGTATGGGCGGGTTGTTGGTTTGTTGAATATTCGTACGTCAGTGTTTTCTGTGGTTAGTAATTCTTGAATGCCGGTATAATCAGGATTGTCTCCGTTTCTATCGGCCAGTACTACGGCTGAAGCGCCATTACGCAGATGCTGTATTGACGGAATAGGGAGTCCCAAAATGGCGCGAGCGTGTAATTCAAATTGATTATAATTGAGTGTGCCGGCAAGTGTAACCATGCCAGTGTCGTGTGGACGAGGCGAAAGCTCCGAAAAATAAACTTCGCTGTTTCCAAGAAAAAATTCAACCCCCCATATTCCAGGTCCGCCCAGCGCTTTGGTTATTTTCCCTGCCATTTCTTTAGCTTGCTGTAGTTGTGAATCTGTTACAGCGCAGGGTTGCCAGCTCTCACGGTAATCGCCGCGTTCCTGGCGATGGCCAATTGGGGGGCAAAATAAGGTTTGTCCGTTAGACTGTGTAACAGTGAGCAGTGTTATCTCAGATTCAAAACGAATGAACGCTTCAACAATCACTTCTTTGTAATCGCCGCGCGAGCCCTCTATTGCATATTCCCAGGCTTTATGAATGTCTTCAGCTGTTTTAATGGTGCTTTGACCCTTGCCACTGCTGCTCATAAGTGGTTTTACCACACATGGGAAACCAACTTTTTCAACGGCCTTTTTGAAATCTGTTAAAGTGGAGGCATAGGCGTAGCTGGCTGTGCGAATGCCAAGGTCTCTGGCAGCCAGGTCACGTATTGCCTTACGGTTCATTGTAAAATTTGCCGCCTTTGCGCTGGGTATTACTTTAACGCCCTGTATCTCGTAATCATAAAAACGTTCTGTTCTTATGGCTTCAATCTCCGGCACAATCAAATCGGGCAGGTGTTTTGCGACAAGCGCATCGAGAGCAGCGCCGTCGAGCATGTTTATCACCTCAGCCTGGTGTGCAACCTGCATGGCCGGGGCTCCCTGGTAACTGTCAGCTGCAATCACATACTGGCCAAGCCGCTGCAGCGCAATCGTTAATTCTTTGCCCAACTCCCCGCTGCCCAGCAACAATATTTTTTTCTGATACGACATGCGGAGTTTATTTACCGAGGCCAATGTTAAGATTTTCCGGATAGCGATTGTGAAAGAGCGCGTAAAAAGCATAGCCGCCCAGCAATCCTATTCCGCCACCGATCAGTGAACGGATTTTCATTTTTTTTCTCGCAACTCTTTCGTATCCCAGAATGTATGCATCACTTTCAAGATTTTTCGGATCACTTACCGTGTGATGTTCAATACGCACCTTTGGTAAAGCCGTGAGTGCCATAAAAGTGTAGGGTGCAACCGGACCCCAGATAGTACCGGTCATTCCTCCTATAAATCCTGCTGCAATAGAACCGGCAAAGGCTCCCTTAGCTTTAAATCCTGCTCTGCCGTCACGTTCCCCTTTCATATACATCCACATTTCTTCACGGGTAAACCAGTTGTTGATGGTTGAATCCTGCACATAGTAATACCGTTTAAAACCATTGGCGAAATGCACCATAAAAAGCTGGTCGGTTTCGTAATGTATTTTCTTAAGATGAACAGCAGGGTTAAAAATTGTGATCGCGCCTGGCACAGTATCAACTACCCTTTCGGCCACTACATGTCCGTTCATTAGATACACAGTGTCCTGTGCCTGTTGTTGTGCATGACTAACGATTGTGCTAAAGATTAGAAGAGCTGCTAAGTACGATCTGTGCATGCCGTAAATATAGCAGAATAACACAAAGGCAAGATGGACTAATAACTAATGAGTTGCTCCTGAATATCAGCAGGGATCTCCCGGTCCTCATATTGCTGATTCCTGAGCTGAGGTTCAAAACCCGCCTCACGGATCGATTCCTGGATTTGTTTGTAAGTAAAGCGGTGTGGGGCACCTGCAGCGCTCACTACATTTTCTTCTATCATTATGCTGCCAAAATCATTGGCGCCGGCATGCAGGCATAACTGTGCTGTGGCTTTGCCAACAGTGAGCCAGCTTGCCTGGATATTTTCGATGTTTGGTAACATTATCCTGCTGAGTGCAAGCATTCTGATGTATTCATCTGAAGTCACATTGTTTCTTATACCCTTGAGGCGGTTTAGCAAAGTACCATCATCCTGAAAAGGCCAGGGGATAAAAGCCAGAAAACCCTTTGCATGGGCTGGTTTCTGAGCTTGCACCTCGCGCAGCCATACCAGGTGTTCAAAGCGTTCGTAAATCGTTTCCACATGCCCGAACATCATGGTGGCGCTTGTGGTGATGTTAAGCTGATGAGCGGCTTTCATCACTTCAAGCCATTCACGGCCATTACATTTGCCTTTGCTGATAAGCCGGCGAACCCGATCATTCAAAATTTCGGCGCCAGCACCTGGCAGACTGTCAAGACCAGCGTCAACCAAAGCTTTCAGCACCTCAGTATGCGTACTCTTTTCCAGCTTGGTTATATGAGCAATCTCGGGAGGCCCCAGCGCATGAAGTTTGAGGTTCGGGTATAAGGACTTTAATTCCCTGAAAAGTTTTACGTAATAATCAAGTCCCAGGTCAGGATGATGACCACCCTGCAATAACAATTGTTCTCCGCCATAACGGAAAGTCTCTTCAATTTTCTTTTTGTAAGTGGCTATATCGGTAATATAACTTTCGGCGTGACCGGGGATCCTGTAAAAGTTGCAGAACTTACAGTTGGCGATACACACGTTAGTTGTGTTAACGTTGCGGTCAATGATCCAGGTTACTTTTTTGCTGTTGTTTTTTGCCTTTTTCCTTAATTCATTGCCGGCAAAAATAAGATCTGCCGTGGCAGCGTTCTCAAAAAGAAAAACACCATCTTCAATGGAAAGAAATTCGGAGCGGAGGGCGCGTGATAGCAGGGAGTCTACGGTCATGAACAGATCACAAATGTACCAACAATTAGTGCTTGTTAACGTTAAGAAACAAAAAAACCCGCAGCTTTTAACTGCGGGTTTGATTGTTGTGTTTTCGTTTGTTAGTTCTTTAGCAGACGTGATGATTTGATGATGTTGCCATCTTCATTACGTGCTTTCAGGATATAAAAGCCTTTTGGAAGATTCTGTGTGCCGATCTCAGCTTTGCCGTTAACCTGTTGTTTCAAAACAAGCTGTCCTGCCGAGTTGAAGATCTCTACACTTCCATTAAGACCTGACATGAAGAAATGATCTGTGAAAGGATTCGGATATACCTCGGCAGGCTGGCTGGCGTCAAGCACATCAATTCCAGTACAAAGCGACACAGTCATTGTTACCACGGCCGGTTCAGCAGCCACACAGCCCTCGGGGCTTGCTCCGGTAACAGTCCAGCTTTTAGTTCCGGCAGTAGCACCGGTATTAAAAGTAAAGCTCTGAGCGCTTGAGGTTGAAGCGCCGGTCCAGGTGTATGTGTCAATTCCGGTTGCATTTAAGGTGATTGTTCTGTTAATGCATTCTATTGATTTCGATACCGACGCAGTGATCGTAGGAAGAGCGGCAATAGTATGATTAACTGCTACAGCAGCGCCGCAGCCATTGCTGCCATATCCAACCAGTATAAGACTGAAAGTACCACCCGCAGGATTGGTTCCCGTGGTTAATCCAAGTGGATTCATTGTAGTGCCCTGTGTGCCTAAAATCCAGAGGTAGCTGGCCGCACCGTTGCCGGTTAGCTGAAGAGATGAGCTGGGGCAGGAGACAGGCGCTGATTTGGTGAAACTAACAGTTGGGTTAGGAAGGGCATTGATGGTGATCTGTGCAGAGCCGGTGCAGGTTCCGTTGAGGCCGCCAACAGTATATGTTGTGGTTGAATTAACTGTTTGGGTTATTGCCTGAGTCATGCCGAGTGGACTTGTGCCGCCGGCAGTTCCCCACAAATAATTTGTCGCCTGGCCATCTGCTGATAATGTGATGGTACGACCTTCGCATACGGTTGTAGAGCTTGCGTTGATTGACATAGGAATAGAGCTGCCGATTGAAACAGTTGCAGTAACATAATTACCGCAAGGTGTTGTTCCTACTCCGGGAGCTACCGTGTAAACAGTTGTACTCGATGGGTTAACCACTATCGATGATGTAGTAGCCATGTTATCCCACATATAAGTAGTTGATGGCAATCCGCCCAGTGCGGTAAGGGTTGCGCTTGTGCCAGCGCACACGGTTTGACTTTGAACACTTATGCCGCATGGCAGGGTATAACGGAAAGCATCAACTCCCACAAAATTTCCATTGTTGCCCTGAGGTCCGGAATCTGACACCAGGTAACGAAGTGCAAAACGTCCGGTAACGGTTCCTGTAACACCGGCAATCTGTACACTATAAACTGTCCACGAGGTAGGGAAACCGTTAACTGTACCGTTGTTTACAGATGAAGCTGTAACAGTGCTCTGGTTTGGATTGATGTCGAGAAGAAGATCAGTAAAAGAGCCTGTGCTTGCAGTGCCTGTGGGAATTGTATAAGCTGCTGTCTGGCTCATACGAAGCTGCAGCCGGTCGGGAAACCCAACAGGTCCAATAGTGCGTGTAGCGAACTGTACTACTGCGCCATCATAAATTGTAACTGTAGGAGAGATCAGCCAGTTGCTGATGTCGCCGTTTCCTGTTGTGCTATTAAAATTAACAGCATAATAGTCATCGGGGCTGCCGTTATATGCGTTAAAATTCGCTGCACTACCCTGAAACCAGGTGGTGGTGCTTGTAGGAACACTGTTGTTTTGTACGGTCCAGCCTGTTGCTGAAAGGGCGAAAGGAGAATTGAAATCCTCGCTTAGAACTACTTGCGACTTCATAGAGCAGAGAGAGCCTGCCGCAAACATTAATAGAGTAAATTTTTTTGTCATGATGCGTTAAATTTTTGCTAAATGTAGGCAATTTATTCGCTAAGTATCTAAATAGTCTGCCCGCAGCGGTTGCCTGAGCGGGTTTTGATGGAAGGAAAATTTGCCACCTTCAAGGGTAATGCTGTACACCAGTTATGCTCGACTGGGCACCACTTATAAAGTAATTGCCGGAAAGCTGTGTTTTTACTGGAACAACGGGCGTTATCCAGCGTTAAAAACCTAAAAACAAGCAGTAAATCTTTTTTGAACTCAAACATTTTTAAGTAAGTTTGGCCTTCTAAAATTTTAAACCATTTATCAACATACATAAACTAACATGAGCACAAAAAAAACATCGGGAGGATTTCCATTAGTGGTTTCGGCACTTGCCATTGTAATCTGTATCGGGATCGGTATTTTTATATTCCAGTTTATCCTTGGCGCCCCCTCCAACTTTGAAGGCGGTGACCGCGATAGTCATCAGCCCATCAACATGCTTGGTACCATGTACATGGGTGGTTTTATTGTGCCAATTCTTATAGGATTACTGCTTACTACCTTCACTTTTGCAATTGAGCGTCAGGTTACAATACAAAAAGCAAGCGGCAAAGGCAGAACTTCTGTGTTTGTTGAGAAGATCAAAACCCACATTGCCAATCACGATTTTGAAGCCGCCAAAGCTGAGTGCGACCGCCAGAAAGGGTCGCTCGCCAACGTGGTTTACGAAGGCATCTCAAAATACCAGTTTGTAATGAATGATCCAACCATGGATAAAGAAGGGAAGGTTCATGCAATTCAGAAGGCGCTTGAAGAGGCCACTGCTCTTGAATTACCTATGCTCAGCAAAAACATGGTGGTGATCTCAACACTTGCGTCGGTAGGTACGCTTACAGGTCTGATCGGAACGGTTGTGGGGATGATCCGCGCGTTCTCGGCTTTATCTGCTGCCGGCGCGCCTGATACTTCTGCGCTTGCAACAGGTATCTCCGAGGCCCTTGTAAATACCCTCGTTGGTATCATGACATCAGCTTTTGCGATCATTTTTTATAATTTTTTCAGCAACAGGATAGACCAGATCACCTATGCGATGGACGAAGCAGGCTTTTCCATCATACAGGAATTCCAGGCCACCGGTAAATAATCCGGTGATTTATGGAAAACAGAAAGGTTAATCATCTTAATTAAAAACAGAGAATGGCAAAAAAACCATCAAAAGGCGGCGCACCGGTACTGGACATGACTCCCATGGTGGATCTCGCGTTCCTGCTGGTTACCTTCTTTATGCTTACCTCCTCTTTCAGAAGTCCGGAGCCGATCTCGGTTGACCCGCCTTCTTCCATCGGAAACGTTGACCTTCCCGACAATCATATTTTGGTGACCATTGACGAAGAGGGAAGAACCTTTTTCGGCATCAGCAATTCAACCGCCAAAATGGCTGCATTGCGTGAAATGTCGGCAAAGTACAAGGTTGATTTCACCGAGCAGCAGTTCACCAAGTTTACCGGTTTATCAAGCTTCGGGGTTGATATTAAGGACCTGCCGCGTTACATCGACGCCACCGATGATCAGAGGCAGAAATTCCAGCCTATGAAAGGGATACCAATGGACACGATTATCCCGAACAATCAACTGAAGGACTGGATTGCAATTGGCGGAAAAAAAGCAGTTGAAACGTATAATGAGGCAAAAAAAGAGGCGCAGGAGGCTAACAGAGAGTTTAGGGCCGAGAAGCCGCGGTATGCTATTAAAGCGGCTGCAAGCACCAAGTATGCCAATGTAAAAGATGTGGTGAAAAACTTTACAGATCTTAAGATCTACCAGTTCAACCTTATAACCACTCTTGAAGGTACAGGCACGGTTATTAGCCCGGGAAAAGAATGATAAACACTGCTGGTTGGATATAACTTAAAGAAACATGGCACAGATACAAGAAGGCGGCGGTGGCGGACATAAGGGAGGTAAAAAGAGGGCGAAGAAACAATCTACGCATGTAGACATGACTCCGCTTGTGGATCTTGCGTTCCTTTTATTGACTTTTTTCGTACTTACAGCTACGTTCAGCAAGCCCAAGTCAATGGAGCTTACTTATCCCGTTCCGCCGGAAAAACAGGAGGATACTCCTCCTATCAAGAACGGCATTACCTTTCTGCTTACAGGCGACGACAAGATCTTTTATTATGAAGGTGAATTCAGGGCGCAGGACGATGAGAAAGGCGCCAAAACCACGTTGAAGGAACTTAATTATTCACAGGGTAGTTTGCACAAATATCTGCTCGAGAAAAACAAAGGGCTTCATGAGCAGATAAAGGCACTAACTGAACAGCATAAAAACAATCAGCTGCCCGACAGCACCTTCAAACGGCTTGTCCGCGAACGTAAGGCTGATAAGTCATCCTACACATACCTCATCAAAGCTGACAGGGAAGCAACCTATAAGAATGTAATTGATGTGATTGACGAACTGAATATTAATGTGGTTGGAAAGTATGTTATGGTTGATCCTACACAGGCTGAACTGGATCTTCTTAAAGCAACAACGGCAACAAACTAGGAGGTGAAAATGCTAAAAAGCTGGAACAATGTTACACTCGACGAACGCAATGAGCTTGTGTTTGCGGGCCGCAATAAAAGCTACGGCGCCTACGAACTAAGAATAGGCTATAACTGGCGCGTAACAATT
>JAEZDS010000031.1 GCA_023433205.1 Bacteroidota bacterium | reverse complement strand
CATTGTTACTGAACGAAGGCACAGCCGTGATACTGGTACCAGAAGCAGCAGTTTTGCCGCCGCCGTGGCAATTGCTGCAGGTGCCAAAACTACCAGGAGCACCGGTATAACCGGCAATTCCCGTGCTGTAACGTGTAGAAACCGAAGAAGTAGCAAGTAATAAAACCAAGAAAGAAACAGGAAGAAGGAAAATTTTACGCATAAATTTCAGAAGCTGGCTTTACAAAAATAGTCCATTAAGCGCCTGGCTCAACAAAGAATATTCCCAGACTTAGGTTTTCGCAATAACGATCCAGGGAAAAGGAGAAACAGCTTTGCCTATTAGTTTACTCAGAAGTTTGTTTTTGGATTGAACCTCGTATTCAAATCCTTGCAGCACCGACCATGTATTAAAGTGATAAAAGCCGATCATTCCCGGTGAGCCCATTTCCTGGAAGTGTTTCAGAGACTTTTGCCGCGCGGCCTCTGCATCGTCTTCATTCTCGTAAAAGGGACTTTCAAGAATGTGGATCTCGCCATTTGGCCCTAACATTGTAAGTGCATGTGCAATTACCTGTGCAGGTTTTGAAAAATACTGAAAGCTTGCATTAAAGGTGATAAGATCAAAACTTCTTTCGTGCAATTTATCAGAAAGAAAATCGGCATAATACCAGGTTGGATTCTGGCTGCCAAAAATTTTGGAGGCCTGCTCCAGCTCAAATAAACACACATCCACACCAGCTACTTCATGGCCTTGTTTTGCAATAAGTGCTGAAAAAAATCCATTGCCGCAACCCAGGTCAAGCACTGAAAGAGGGCCTTTCTTTTTTTGCAGGTAGGTAAGAAAGTTTGCAATGGTATTACGCCGCATCTCCCATTCGCGGTGAAAGGGTTGATCGCTGTCGGTAACCGGAAGTCTACGGATCTCATCGGGGCTAAGGATTCTGCCCTCCTGTTCGCGCAGATGCGAGTATTGCGCTTCAAAATCAGCAAAACGTTTGCGTGTTTCCGTTGAAATATTTATCCCGTTCCAGGACTCGAAAGTACTATGGCTACTCATTTGACTATCTTTTTTGCAGGGTGATCATAAAATGATCACAGCAGCGGTTAAAGGGAAAAACCCTTCCTATTATATTATCTGTTCTGCTCAGGATCCGGTAAAGCAGGGGATATCGTTCCACAAAATTCTGGTAAAACTCAGGAGGCACGGTTATAAATATTCCTTTCAGACCCCGTACATGAAAGGTATCTTTTACACGACTTATCACGTAAGAGGGGTTGTAATAGTAACAATCAAACGATACACCTTCAACATTGGCACTGGTCTTTTTTTTGAACCTCCTGAAGGCGGTCCTTAACTTTCCCTTCAAAACCATTGCCAGCTCCCACGGGCAAATTTTTGGCATTATCACCAGAGTTACTTTCCCACCCTCATTAAGGAGCGGGGCCAGCTGATTAAGAACGTCTTCCAGATCGGGAGTGCAGTTCAATCCCCCGAAATTAGAAACAATAAAATCGAACTTTTGCGGGGCCAGCCGGCTCAGATCATGATAATTAAGTCTCTGGCAACTTACTGCATCTGTGAGGCCAAGTCGGTCAACTTTATCCTGAAGAGCGGCAATCATTCCGGGGGCATTATCTGTGGCCAGAACATGGTGTCCTAACGAGGCAAAATATATAGCATCCAGTCCGGTACCGCAATTGAGTTCAAGTATAGAAGAGCCGGGTTTGAGATGGCTCATGACTTCCTCTCTGAATATATTTCTCAGATGTTTTGAAAGTGGATTCTGCTTATCGAGTTCATCAAAAACAACACTCTGCTTTGAAAAAGCTTCGCTTACCTTTTCACTGTTATCCTGCTGCAGCATGGATTTTTTCTTTTCTCAGGCGGATCTTCTGTATGAGTCCGTGAATGGTATACTTTACATAACGTCCCATCGCCCCAGCCTTTAAAGGCAGTGGGCCCTTCCCACGCAGCACATCACCCGCCCTTGCAGCGCGATAAACACTGTGAACAAAACGATGCAGTGTTTTATAGTAGGAAGATGGATAGGTACTCACATACATCATGGCGAGTTCATCACTGTGGGTCCAGTTGGTTTTTTCTCCCAGCTGCGATTTTACATTCTCATAAAAGATGGTGCCGGGAAGTGGATAAGAAACCGAGATCCCTATATCATCTGGCAGCATTTCTTTTACAAGGTTAATAGTGCTTCGGATATCAGCTTCGTTTTCGCCGGGATAACCAAACTGCAGGAAAAAAGATGCCTTGATACCGTGTTTCTGAAGCAGACACCTGGCCTGCCTGATCTGCTCAACAGTTGTGCCTTTGTCCATAGCGTCAAGGATCTTCTGCGAACCGCTCTCCGCGCCCATCCACACATCATCACAACCTGCAGTAGCCAGGTCTTCAACATAACGTTCCTGCACAAGAAGATCGGCCCGCGACTGGATCTTAAAACGAAATAAAATTCCCTCCTTTTTTACAAGTTCAGCAAACTCAGTCACCCAGCTGCGTTTTAACCCGAAGATGTCGTCGCAAAACCAGATGTGGTCAAAATCAAAAAGGTTTTTCAGCAGTTTTAATTCACTAATTACATTTTGTGGACTACGCATGTGATAAGCGTTGCCGTAAATTGGTTTCGCGCACCAGTTACATTTATATGGACATCCCCTGGTGGTAGCAACATTAATGGAGAAATAACCATGCTTTTTTAGCCAGATATCGCGGTATGGAGCAATGTCGACCAGATCCCAGGCCGGCAGTGGAAATGAATCAAGATCTTTTGAGACTTTTCGTGGAGGATTTTTAAGAAGTGTATGCTTGTTTAAATAAACCAGCCCGTTAATATGTGTTGTAGAAATATCTGGTTGCCGAAAAGTATCCAGCAATTCAATCAGGGTGTGTTCGGCCTCACCCACTATCACAAAGTCGGCTCCCTGCTGAAGATACTTTTGTGAATGGTCTGCTGCATCTGAACTGGTTACAACCACCCTGCAGCCCGCTTTTTTTGCAAGAGCCTGCATTTTAAAAGCAGCCTCACGCATATTTGAGAGGCACATTTTGGTGAGATAATTAAACCCGTCGTCATAGATCACAAGAACATCGGGAGAAAACTCTTTTAATACCGGCTCAATGAGTTCAGGTCCTTTTAGGAACATAGTATCAAAAAGCAGCACCTCATAACCTCTTTCTCTTGCACAGGCGGCAGCCAGCATTGTTCCCAGCGGAGGATAAGGCTGAGAATGCGCCACCTGTTTTGGATCAAATTGCTGAAAATAAGAATGTGTAAACAATACTTTCATTAGCCTATAAACAAAGGTATTGAAACATCTGGTTCACGATCTAATAAGAACTGTTTCGTGCCTGCAGATTAAGATAACAGACGCAGCGTTTACAGGTCTCGTTTTTATTTACATCAAGATTCTTCCTGTAAACAACACTCTGCGTGGTATTCAAAATTTTATACAACTGCTCATCTCTTACATTGCCTATAATATCATGAAAAAAACAGGGTCTCACACTGCCATCAGCCTCTACCACTGCCGACACCCAGGGCGCGTTGCATTTTTTTTCGGGAAAATCATCAATACCGTGGTGCGCCCTGTAGTATTGAAGAATTTTATTTAGTTTTTCAGGAGACTCTGCAATAAAACCGCTCTCAAAATCGTCGCGGAAAGTTGATAGTATCTGGTTCAACACTAATTCAAGGTCGGGCAACTCATCTGCCGGCACTAGCACTGACTCCTGTTTTGTTTTGTCCCATAGCTGCTCCCGGTTAAAAGCTTCACTTGTTACATCGGCAGGCAGAAAGCTGATTCTATCGAGCTGCATTGCACGGGCTGATTCAACGATCTGCGTCCACTTGCGGTAATTTAGTCGGTGGATCACTGAGCGAGCACTGATCCTGAATGAAGCATCCAGTTCTTTGATCTTCCTTACACCCCTGGCCAGAGCAGAAAAAGCACCTTTGATATTGCGGATCTCGTCATGCAGCATTTCATCGCCATCAAGACTCACAATCACCTCATCAACCAGGTCGATAATACTGCCGGCATGTCGTTCAAGGGTGAGCCCCGTAGAAAGCAGGCTTACTTTGATCCCGTTTTGTTTAAGGATCCTGCAGAATTCAAAAAAATGGGGATTCAGCAGCGCTTCGCCGCCCGACATCAGCACCCTTCTGCTATCGAGCTTCTTTAAAGATACAAGAAGGGCCTGAACATCTTCCAAGGTAAGTTGTTTCTTATTGGCATTGCCTTTCCAGATATCACACATCACACAACGGCAATTGCAGGCGCTGTGCGGCATAAGGATAACAATAGGAAGCACAGTAACGTGATGGCTGCGGAGCGTATTGTAACGTTTAAAAGTATGGATAAGGCCCTGAGAAAACATCTGTTTACACGCTAAGCAGAATATTGTGATCGCGCTCGTAGGTTTTAATCTTATGATGCCACTGCTCTAATACCTTGTTCTGAAAACCAGTATTGTGTCGTTTGCAAACATTTTTTCTTGACCTGAACTGAAGCTCAAAATCTTCAGTGCGCATATAGGGATACTTTTTTTGCCAGTTTTTTAAGGTGATCCGAAGCAAAAAGTCATCAAACACATTCCCCCAGCCATAAAAACAGGCTTCAGCCAGTTTTTTTACAAGTCCTCTTTTTTCCTGTGTACACTGTCCTGCACTGGCTGTGCTTTTGTGGGGATAAAAACTGCTGTACCATCGGTTACAGTTCATAAACATCCTGTAAAGTTCGTAGTTACAGGCTGGGATCAGGTAGGCAATTTCGGTAGCGGTGAACACATTCTGGTCGGGGATAACCAGGTTATCGGAGCTGATAAAATAGTTAACGCACCAGAACTTTTTTTTATTGGCCGGAAGCATTTTGTACCGTAATATCAGCAGTGTTCTGCAGATCCATAACCGTCCGGGCGTGGTTACAATAAAATAGTCAATATCTCCTTTGTCGTCGTAATAGTTTTTTGAAAGCGCCCCTGAAAGAAACACACCCCGTACAAAAGGAAAGGTGGCGATAGTTTTGCTATAACGAAAAGCAATGCCCATAACAGAGGCGGCACCGGCATTGCCCACTAACCTTCGGCTTATAGTTTTTTCATCAGCATCTTTACATAGATAAAATTCTCCTGACCTTTTTAAAAGGCCATTGGCGCAAAGTGTTTCGAGGATCTCACTGAATCTGTGGGGTTCACAATTAACAGAACAGTTCTCTAAAATTTCATTTGGCTGTAATGGATAGCTGAAAAGCGAGAAATACAAAACACAACGCAACACGGCCGACTCATCGGCAGCAAGTGTTTTTACGCTGGCACTGATCTCAGACATCCTTAAAAATTAAATATAGTGAGATTTTTAACCCACGCGGCAAAAATATGGCACGCAGACAAAGGTTTAATTGTAAAAGCACAAACGTAAGAGGTTAAAGACGCTTAGAGTGAAACGAAGTTAGAATGGCGCGCGAAGACCCTAAGCACGCAAAGCTGGAATTTGCTTAGCAAATTAATATAACGCAGTAATTTATGGCTTTTGCGTCTTTTTAAAATGAGCGAAGCTCGTTTTCCCCCGCGCCGGGCCTGGTGGCCAAGGGAGTACTGCGGCTTTGCGTATTCTTTGCGCCATTGCGGTTAAAAATTAGTGATATATCCGAACGGAGCGCACAAGAACCAATCAAAACAAACTTGTTTGATTTGGGAGTCAAATGGCAACAAATTAAACACAAACCTCCTTGTAACTCTAACTTTTACTTATGTTTGGGTCCGCGCCCATGGAGAACAAAGACCGCAAATCCAAGAACAACTGGCTGTTATTCTGCAGTTATGCTGTTTTGGTTGCTGCAGGCGTTTATGCACATGAACTGTGGGGCGATGAACTTCAGGCCTGGAACCTTATTAATCAGACCAATAACTTTTTCTCACTAGTGGTGCATTCACCGCAGGATGCACATCCCTTCCTTTGGAACACTTTAGTAAGGGTGGCCTCACTCTTTACTGATACACCGGAAGTGATGCAGATACCATCCTTTGTTATGTCAGTATTGATGGGCTTTGTGATCATTCATTTTTCACCTTTTAATCCCGGCACTAAAATACTGATACTTGGAGGATATTTTGTGCTTTACGAATTCGCCGTCTTCTCCCGGGGATACGCACTTTCGGTGTTCTTATTCTTCTTACTGATAAAGAATCTTTCAAAGGAACGTCCTGCCACGTACTTCCACTACTTGCTTGTTTTCCTGCTCAGCCTTACCCACTTGCTGGCGGTATTCCTCACTGCAAGCACACACCTTTTCCTGATATTAAAACAGGAAACCAACAGGAGACGGGTAGTGCATTTTGTTGCGGGTGTTCTTGCACTTTCACCCTGTCTGTTATATCTTCTTTCAGGCCACAACAGCGGTCTTCAGTTTAATGACGTGCTTAGCATGTTCAAAGGTCTTCGCCTGCACACCGTGCTTGATGTCCCTATACGGGGATTCTTCCCTACTCCCGCAATCTGGAAAGCTGAGTGGTGGAATACGCAGATGCTGATCACTGCTGTTCAGGACTTCCCTTTTTTAAAATACGTACGATACTTTTTTTCTCCACTGCTGCTTGCGCTTGCTTTTATTCCCATCATTCATAATATAAAAGTGGCAGTACTATTTACAAGCAACCTACTTCTTACCTGGGTTTTCGCCTTATTCTTCCCACTGGAGAGCGCGCGTTACACCGGTTTTGTATTTATTTGCTGGATTGGTTGTCTGTGGCTGTCGTATAACACCGCTCCTCAGTTTTCTGCCTTAAAAGTCATCACATTCTTGTTACTTGTAAACTTTATTAGTGGAATCTGGGCCTGGCAGTCGGACCTGCGAAGACCTTTCTCGAGATTTGGAGACGTCGAAGATCTTTTGTCAGGGGCTGATCCCAAAACGCTTGTAACCGATTTCTGGGGGCTGACATTTTTAAGTGCCGCAACTAACAAAAGTTATTACTGTGTGGAAAGCCAGGGACTGAAATCCTATCTGCTGCTGGATGACAGCATGTTTTATTTTCTGAGGGATCCACAGCGTTATACCAAAGGAATAGCTGGTTTTATGAAGAGACACAAAACAGATAAAGTCTCTCTGTTCAGTATTTATAACCAAAATCAGCTGATCAACATAGATACTATGTTGCCAGTTGCCTACAATCTTGAACTTACGAATAAACGAGAGGGAGCCATAGAGAAATTCAGTAATTTGTATATATATAGCATCACTGCTCGTAAAGTGATCAATAGCGACCGGTGATTTTAAAGATCATGCTCTTCTCCCAGCGAATCGTTTTCTCCCTGATCAGGTTCAGCTTCAACTGATATTCGTCGGCTAGTTCGGAGATCCGTTTCAGTTCGCAATTTTCCTCCAGCACCATAAAAACGTCAGTTTCTACTTGCATCCGGGACTCTAAACCGGAAAAAAGTTTTTTAAAATACTCTCCATCTTCACCGCAATACCAGGCCTGCTGATCAGGGTGCTTTACTTCTTTAAAATAATAGGGGGGATTAATAACGATCACATCGAATATTTCTTCGGGCACCTGAGCAAATACATCACTTTTAAAGATTCGCGCACGGTGACCGGGAAAATTTTTGTCGAAATTAAACTTCGTGGCATCAACCGCCCGCTGATCAACGTCAATGGCTGAAACTGCTGCGCCTTTTTTATAGGCCAGCAGCGACAACAATCCACTTCCACAACCAACCTCCAGAAACTTTTTTTCTGTAAGATCTTTTTCCTTTAAGAATCCGTACAAAAATTTAGTACTGAAATACAGCAATGGGTGAAAGACCCCTCTTTTCACCAGCAGGCGAAATCCATCGTAAGACACGCGGCGGTCGGCGCGGAGGTATAGCTTCAGCAGGGGTTTAAGAATGACCCTGTGAAATATATAATTGATCCGCCTCACTAAAATCCCTCTTTTTCAGGTTGCCGGTATTTCCAGACCACCTGCAGCAGACGCAGCTCTTTGGGCAGGCTGTAGAATTTTAAACCGTACCGCCACGAACTCAGCAAACGCAACACACTTCTTTTACGTTTGCCCAATCTGATATCAGAGACCGTGGGGTAATACGCGTTCAGCACCGATTCAAAATCCCTGATCTTATCTATCATGTATGGTTTCAGCCACGGAGTGAGGGGGTTCTTTCTGAGATCAAAATTTTCCCATTTCGGACTGATCCAGTCCTCAAGCTTTTCG
>JAEZDS010000016.1 GCA_023433205.1 Bacteroidota bacterium | reverse complement strand
ATTATGAAGCGCTTGTCTGGTGAGGGGTTCGATATATACCTCAATAAAAAGGAACTGATCTGTGAATTGATCTGCGGGGTAGTTGATGAGATAGTTGCTGAAAATTCTGGCTTAAGCAGATTTACCTTTTCAGAGGTGCTTCGCCAGAAACTTGGCTACGATTATGCCTATCTCTCTGCCACTTTTTCGAATGTAAAAGGCATAACTATCAAAAAATACCTGATGCTGCAGCGACTTGAGAGGGTTAAAACATTAATAAAACAGGACGACCTAAGTTTGAAGGAGATATCCTATCGCCTCCAATACAGCAGTGTGGCGCACCTGTCTGCACAATTCAAAAGAATCACCGGAAACACTCCTTCAAATTACAGAAGCCACGTTCGCGGGGAATAGGAAATTGCAGAAACCAACCGTAGCCAACTCAATTATTCAGTTTTCAAAGATTTTGTAAGGAAAAGCTGTTTTGTTGTAATGGTATTTGGCCGGGCTCAAAGTAATTTTATTCATCCGTTAATTTTCTTGTAAAAGGTACCGCCGGAGCAAGGGTTTAACTACTACTGGTGCCGGGAGAAAATGTGATGAAGCTGAAACAGCCATACCAACAAACCAAAAAGGTGCCTCACAGGCATTCGGGAAAACTACTTTCCGGCGATAGTTCTGGCGCAACCGCAATGGCAGAGATGCCCCCTGTCGGGCCCTCTTCGGTTGCGCGCGACGTACTTTTCAAACTTCAGGAAGAGGAATTGCACAACCTTCAGTGCGCGCTGGTTGAAAATCTCAGCGAGGGAGTGTTGTTACTGGATAAATCGGGGACTGTGATTTATGCCAACAAAACGGTTGAGATGCTTCTTCAAACCAGTCTGGACTCTATCTCAGGGAAGAACGTACGGAAGGTTTTGAAGGTGCAACCGGCCAACAAGCTGGTTGCTTTCCTCCGTCACTGCAGAAAGTCGGCCGCGCAGGATGAATTTTTACTGGCAGATAAGCGTGGCAAGGTATTTACCCTTATCATTTCGGTAATGCAGCTGCATCTTTATGGAAGACTGGTGTTTGCTGTGATACTCACGAAAAATAAAACACAGGACCGCTACAAAAAATTATTAAGGGAGAAAAAATTCATTGTAAGAAGGCAGGATATGCTTCTGAAAAAGGCCGATGAAGATCTTGATGCGCTCAATTTTGTTTCAAGTCATCACCTTCAGGAACCACTGCGGAAGATCAGGAGTTTTGTAAATTACATTATGGAGAAGGAGGAGGAGCACCTGAGTTTACTCGGTCGTGAATATTGTGCACGCCTGTACAAGGCCGCTCTTCGTATGCAATTGCTGATAGCCGATCTGCTGGCATTTTTAGGCACAAGGAAGACAGATTTCGAACTTGAAAAGACTGATCTTAATGTGTTGCTAAGGGGTGTATTTTATGATTTATCAAACGTACTGGAAGAAAAAAAGGTGAGCTCTGAAATTGCCAATTTGCCGGTACTCAAAGTAATTCCTTTTCAAATAAAACAATTGTTCTATCACCTGCTTAGTAATTCCCTGAAATTTTCTGACGGCGAGAAACAAGTGGAGGTGAAGATTGATTGCAGGAAGATCAGGGGTGTTTCACTTAAATGCCTGCAGCCGCACCTGAAGTACTACAGAATTACATTTAGTGATAATGGCATTGGATTTGATCCGGTTTATGCTGAAAAGATCTTTGAAGTGTTTCAGCGGCTGCACACGGGTGATGAATATGTGGGAACGGGGATAGGTTTGGCTATCTGCCGAAGGGTAGTTGAGAATCACGGGGGCAGGCTGATTGCTTCCGGTGAAAAAGGCAAAGGTGCCTGTTTTAAGATCTACCTTCCTGAGCACCCTGAAAAACTACTGGGTTAACGGAGGCGAAGTTGCGATCAGCTAAAAAGAATGGCCCAGCTTATCCCTTTTTGTGTTCAGGTATTTTTCGTTATGAGGATTGGAACCAATAATGATTGGCACATTCTCAACAATCTCTAGTCCGTAGCCTATCAAACCGGCGCGCTTTTTGGGGTTGTTGGTCATTAATTTGATTTTTCGTACGCCAAGATCGCGAAGGATCTGGGCACCCACGCCATAATCGCGTTCATCTACCTTGAAACCCAGTTCTACATTGGCTTCAACGGTATCAAGACCTTCTTCCTGCAGTTTATAGGCCTTTAGTTTATTCAGCAACCCTATACCGCGACCCTCCTGGTTCAGATAAACCACCACACCCTTGCCGGCTTGTTCTATCATCTGCATGCTGCTGTGCAGCTGTGCGCCGCAATCACAACGACAACTTCCAAAAATGTCTCCTGTAACACAAGAAGAGTGCATACGTACAAGCACAGGTTCATCGGGCTCCCATTCTCCCTTCACAAGCACAAGGTGTTCCTGCCCGTTGGTTTCTACTTTATAATCAATCAGTTTAAAATTCCCCCAGTCGGTGGGCATGTTCACTTCCACCTGACGTTCAACGATACTTTCCTTGCTTAGTCTGTATGAGATAAGATCCTGTATGGTGATGATCTTGAGATCAAATGTTTCCGCGATTTTCACGAGTTCAGGCAGGCGTGCCATTGTGCCATCTTCATTGAGGATCTCTACCAGCACTCCGCAGGGCTCGTAACCGGCCAGAACTGAGAGGTCTACTGTAGCTTCGGTATGTCCGGCGCGTCGCAGTACGCCGCCAGGTTTTGATTTAAGGGGGAAGATGTGACCTGGCCGGCCAAAATCTGAAGGCCGTATTTCAGGATCAATGAGGGCCTTGATGGTTTTAGACCTGTCGGATGCCGAAATGCCTGTGGTGCAGCCAAAACCAAGAAGGTCAACCGAAACGGTGAAAGGAGTTTCGTGCAGCGAAGTGTTGGCCGGCACCATCATGTCGAGCTTTAATTCATGGGCTCTTTCTTCGGTAAGCGGGGCACAGATCAGGCCCCGGCCATGACGCGCCATAAAGTTGATCACCTCCGGCGTGGCATTTCTTGCCGCTGTTATAAAGTCGCCTTCATTTTCCCGGTCCTCGTCATCAACTACAATTACAACCTTGCCATTCCGTATGTCTTCAATGGCTTCCTCAATCCGGTTTAACTTAAATTCACCCATAATTTGCCGCAAATTTAGGTAATTTCAGGCTTTCCCAGCCCAGTAATGGATCCCCATTTGCCATCTAAGATCAGAGAACGACTTCTGGCCGGTTTGCCCGGTGAGCAGGCCCAATTTCAGATGGCGCCACATTACAGGAACAGGGTGTCGTTCTCCGGCGCCCAATTGAACGGATACCGGAAAAGCGCGGTAATGATCCTGCTTTGCTGCCGTAACAACAGCGACTGGTTTTTCCCCTTAACACTGCGGCAGCAATATGCCGGGGTGCATAGTGCCCAGGTGAGCTTGCCGGGTGGAAAAGCGGACAGCTGTGATCTGACACTGGCTGACACTGCCCTCAGAGAGTGCTATGAGGAGATAGGCTTGCGAAATAATATAGAAATAGCAGGTGAACTCTCACCACTGCACATTCCAGTGAGCCGTTTTATTGTTCATCCTTTTATAGGGATAAACCATGTGCACGATTTTAGTTATCAGTCTCATGAAAGAGAGGTCAAATCAATCATTGAAACTCCGCTACAATTGCTGGTTGACGATAGAACCGCACAAACCGGTGAGATCTTTTTACCCGATGATCAAATTGTAAAAACGCCCTATTTCCTGGTTGAGGGACATAAAGTGTGGGGAGCCACCGCAATGATCCTCAGTGAATTGAAGGCTATACTGAAAGATGTGCTTTAAGTGGTGTTCAGATAAATCCGCCAAGTTTTACTATCACAAACTGCAGCAACACAAACAGAATAATGGCAATAAGCACCTTATAGGGTCTTTTGAAATGAATGCTGTGAAGTTTTTTTTCTTTACCGTAACTCCAAACCAGCATGGCAATAAAAACAATGACAAAAAAAATTACAAAGGCTATTCTGCCGGTGGTGAACATGTGGCAAAGATAGGATTTACCTGTGGCATTAAAAGAATTATCAGCTCTTAATGATGGTGCTTTATTTCCTTCCTATCACAAGCGTGTCAAAATAAGGTGCGTAACCTATAAATGCCCCCATTGCATGCTCCTGATCGTTGAACATGCTGCGAATGTTGATGGGAGCGCTAAAGGGATTGCCATTACTGCTTTTGTTCAAATAATAGGATGACCAGAATTCATACTCACGCCGTCCAATCCTGCAGAATTTAACCGCAACAGTATCTCCACGCTTGTAATAACCCCTTTCAAAATCAACATTTGAGCTGTCAAGCGGCTGCCTGCCTCTGTCGTAAGCAAACTCAAAAGACGTACCATCAATGAACTTATCATCAAAAACCGAATTAAACGGGGCCGAATAATACTGATCTCTTCCAATTCGTTTGGCCATCCAGCGGTAAGCCTGACCTGTGCCCTTCGGCTCGGTAAATCTCTGCCATACAAAACCAAGGCTGTCGCGCTCACCTTTAAAATAGAGACTGTCAAGGGGAACAGGTTCATGAATGGTGGTGCTGGTCTGGTAACTGCGTCCATCTACCGTAACCTGCAAAGTGTAGCTGCGGCCTTCAGCACCCCTGATAGATGTGCCCACATAAAGGTAGCCGGTGGAAGGTGCCGGTTCGGTAAGCGTGTCGGTTTGCAGTCCATCAGAAAGAACCACCCTGGCTCCTTTTATGAAGACCTGCTGAGGATCAGAAAAATCAAAATCCTCAAAATATGGTGTTGAATAGGATAAAAAAACAAGCGCCGGTTCACCGGTCTCTATCGAACCTTCTATCACTACTTTTTGAGTATACTCTGGCAGCTCCAGCTGTACATCCTTGCGACAGGACGACAAACACACTGCTGAAATGATCAGAAACACATATAATGCAATATTGGAGCTCGTTTTCATCAGAGTTTAAAATTCCAGGTAAAACTTGGCAGAATAGGGAAGAGTGAAACCTGCCGCGCACCCACTTTTAGTGTTCCCTGGCTAAAATCACCCTGCCTGGTGAGATAGATAAAATAAGGATTATAGCGGTTATAGAGATTAAACACTGAAAAAGTGAAACTATGGCTGAAGCGCTGCCGCCACTTTTTTCTTTCAGCGGCGGACTCTGATTCTTCAGGAGCTGTACGTTTGCCTCCGCCTAACCGTTTCTCAGGGGTATAGGTTATATTAAAATCAAAACGGTGATAAGGAACAAACTGGTAGGAATTCCGCAGACCGTAATCGTTGCTGATGGTTCCTTCGTAAAGGAAAAAACCATTGGGCAAAGTGCCGCGATTTCCTGAACCATATACCCATACCGCGCCAATATTCACCTTTTTATTGGCCGCGTAATTCATTACAAAAGAAATATCGTGGCGGCGGTCATACTTTGCAAGGAATTTTTGCCCGTAATTGATGTTCACAAACTCCCGCCAGGTCCACGACAGGGTGTAGCCTATCCATCCGCTTAACCTGCCACTGTTCTTTCTCAGAAAAAACTCCGCACCATAAGCCCAGCCCTTTCCGAAAGTAAATGCGTTGTCGGGGTTGTCGTAAATATTATCAGTGGGCTGAGCGCCTTCAGCAAATTCAACCTGGTTACTCATGGTTTTGTAATAGGCCTCAACACTTGCCTCATACCGGTTATTCCGGAGATTCCGGAAGTAACCAAGCGCGTACTGGTTCGATTCCTGAGGCTGAATCACCTCGGTGCATGGCATCCATATGTCGGTAGGCAGACTCACCGAGGATATAGAAGCAAGGTGTATGTATTGAAAGTTGCGTGCATAAGAAGCTTTAAGCGACGAACGGCCGCCCAGGCTTAGTCTCGCGCTCAGACGGGGCTCAAGTCCGTTATAGTTCGCAACCACTTCCCCTGGCCGGTAGCTTGCCGTATCGGTTACACTGCCAAACATATCTTTATTGTAACGATTAAATGGACCTACCTGCGTAAAGTTGCCGAAACGCAAACCTGCATTCACTTTTAAGATGCTGTTTACTTCCCAGTCATCACTTACATAAATTGCCGCGTCGTGAGCGTAGAGTTTTATTTTCTGTCCCAGGTCAAAAACCGTACTTCCCTGCTGTGCGCTTACACTGGTTGGAATAAAAGTGTGAAAGGTATATTGGAGGCCGGTTTTGATGGTATGTCTTGAACCAGGAAAATAACTGAGGTCATATTTGAGGGTATAATCCTTGATGCCCGAGTTTATAACCAGCCTGAAATCCTGCTGGTTGGCCCCGAAGCTAAAGTCGTAGTGCGTAAACACAGCGGTGGCGTTTGCAAATAAACGGGGATTAAACACGTGGTTCCATCGCAATGAAGCCGAGGCATTGCCCCAGGGGATGTCGGTGGCAAAACCGGCCTCCACGTCGCTGTATATAAACTGATCGCGGCCGTAATAGCCGCTTAAAAAAAGTCTGTCTTTTTCACCCACTATATAATTGAATTTGGCATTGAGGTCATAAAAAAAATAAGAGGTTCCCTTAAAATCCGATTTTTCGATCCAGGGTCTTGCAACAACATCCACGTAGGTTCTTCTGCCGCTTACAATAAAAGAACTTTTGTTTTTTATGATCGGACCCTGAAGTGTAATACGTGAAGAAATGATTCCAATTCCACCATCAACCTCAAAATGCTGGTTGTTGCCTTCTTTCATGGTGATGTCAAGCACCGAGCTTAACCTGCCACCGTACTGCGCGGGCATGTTTCCTTTATGAAGCGTAACATCCTTTACTGCATCACCATTAAACACCGAGAAAAAACCCAGCAGGTGGGAGGCATTATATATGGGTGCCTCATCAAGCAGGATCAGGTTTTGGTCTGGTCCGCCGCCGCGCACATAAAAACCAGTGTTTCCGTCACCCGCGCTTTTTACACCAGGAAGCAGCTGAATAGTTCTCATGATATCTACCTCTCCCATGAATGCCGGTATCTTTTTAATCTCGGCCATCTGCAGCTGTATGGCGCTCATTTGTGTGCTTTCTACATTTAAAGCTTCATTTCGGGCGCTGATCTCAATCTCCTCAAGTTCTGTATCTTCTGCAGAAAGAGCGAAGTGCTGCGTTACGTTGCTATTTAGATGAACTGTTTTTTCAAAGGTGCGGTAACCGATGAAGGACACCACAACAGTATAGGCTCCTGCTTGCGTATTTAGTGAATAAAAACCGTAGGGGTTTGAAGCCACTGCCTTGGTTGTGCCTTTTATCAGAACCGTTGCCCCAGCCAGAGTTTCTCCGTTGGATGCGTCTTTTATTGTTCCACTGAGTGAGAAATTCTGGGCTGCCGCAAACAAAGGGGCCAGCACCAGTAAAATCACTTTTCCAAACAGGTTCACGCGTGTATATTTTTGATCTGATTAAAAGTAGACGAATTAAAAATGCCGCAGTGTTTAAAAATTACTAAATCAACGGCAGGGTCTTATCGCCAGCCATGATGCGGTCAATTACAGGGATTATTGCTTAAACTGATTACTTTACCAGAAGTTTTCTGGTTTGTTGCGGAGCACCCTCAGGTTTTATATGAACCAGATAAAGGCCCGGAGGTAAGGTCAGGAGATCGAGCTTCTTGTTCCACATTGTATTAGTGCCAATGTTACAGCTGCTTAGCACCTTGCCGGAAAGATCACTTATTTCGTAGGATAGGGTGGCAGGATGTTTCAGGCTGATAAACAGGTTGGCAGTGGTTTCCGCAGGATTGGGATAAAGGCCTGCCTCATAAAAAAGCGAGGATTCCGTTAGTCCGGTTGACGGATCCCCGGGCCCTTCGGGACGCTCGCCAACGTAAAAATGTTTGGTGAAGCCACAGCCTACATCGCCGGGAAAATAAAAAACCGGACTGTTATTAGGTTGATCAATACGCAGGCCACCATAACCAGGATCTGATGGGTAATATGCGTAATACCACCACTGGTAACCATCGCATCCCTTATCGGTGACAACAAATTTGTAACAGCCATCAGGCAGATTATCGATGGCATCCTGGTAAACGGTGTCGCTTTTTGCATCTGTCCTCTGAGCAATAAGCTGATCGTTTGCATCAAAAAGTTGCCAGCCGGTTTCATTGAAACCAGATGACTGGTGAGTACTCTTATTGGTGGCGAGTTTAATCACCAGATCTTTTGGTGCTGTACTTACCGGTGTGGTGGCAGAATAGTAATAATTATTGTCGGCATACGAGTCACCCTGATCGCTGTTCACAGAAGTAATGTGCGCCTCGAATCGTTCTGCTGTGGGGCGGGCCATGATAGCTGTGGAAGAAGGCAAAATTACTTCTGTTACCTCAAGCGGATTGAGCAGACCCGACCAGGTGTAGGTTGACAAGGCCTTGCCGCTTATTCCATACTCGAAGGCCACCGTAAATACTGGGTTGCCCCCGGTGTTTTTTATCCTCAGCACCGGATTGCTGCAGGCAGGGTTTTGTTTTATAAAATTATCATTGGCGCTGGGGGCAATAATGTCCTCTATACTAACATCATTTGCGTGATTAAAGTTGCTGTAACTGATAAGCTGACTAACGAAGTTGTACCCGCCAGATGGATTGGCATTGGTATATGGCTGCATGTTTATGTCAGCGGTGAAAGTGACCGCGCTGCTGGTTATGGTGGCAAGATCGTGGTAGATCGGCCAGACCACCGCGCCCGGGCACCAATTGCTGCGGTTAAAGATCCAGGTGCCGGTTTGTGCAAAAACAGGATTGTGCCCGCAGTCATCGCGCCAGATCTGTTTCTGCGCAATCATTATATTATTTATGTTCAGCTGGTAGTACTTGTCGCAAAATTCAGAGCAGCCAGTGTTATCAGCACCGTGACCACTCACAGAATTTTTGATAAAAGCCTTGCTTCCGGTATAACTCAGGGTTTTTGCGCTAAGATGATTTTCGATTGGTTTGGCTGCATCACCATAGGCAAAATAACCGTCATAAATATTTTTTACGTTCAGGGCATCCATCGCAGGGATTCCTTCGATAAACTCCAGCTTCAGGGTAAGCGTAAAACCCCAGGAATATCCGTCGTAACGAAAGCGCATGCGAGTACTGTCTTCAAGAACAGTTGCATAGTCGGTAACATCAACAATAAAGTCGTGGCTTTTGTTTTTTTGCAGCCAGTCGGTGGCATAGGGTGTAATAACCCTGGCAATTTCAACGGTGTCGCGATTTTTGGGCAGGGAGTAGATCTGGGTGGTGTAATCCCACGAACCGCAATACTGGGTGGAAGGAGGGCAGGCATATCTTCCAAGAATATAGTGCAGCCTGATCTTGCGGTACCGTTTATTTACAGGCATCGCTGCCGTTGTATCATAGTTGCCATGGTGCGTAAGTTTCCTTTGGCTGAACACTGTAACCCAGGTGGTATCTCCTGGATTGGCTGAAACCGTGTTAGAAGATCCCAGAGAGAACAGAATCAGCAGCACAGTTAGGTGGTGCCTAGGTATTTTGACTAATGGCATAATACTAATCTTTGAGCGAATTTACTGAATATTTAAATCGATTTAGGTCAGAACTGCAAATGTGACTGTTTTTATGTTGAGACAGGTTTTTTATTCATTTCTTTTACATTTGAATAAAATTAAAACTATGTCTGATCCAATCCCAAACCAAAGTAGTCATTACCACGAAAGCCGTGGCTATCAGCAGACCACGCCAAATAGCACTGAAGTATTGGTGCTGGGGATATTGTCAATAGTGTTTTGCTGGTGCTGGGGCATACTTTCACTAATACTTGGTATTGTAACGCTGGTGCTGGCATCGCAGGGAGAAAAGCAATACCGCCTCAATCCCGCACTTTATACAGAAGTATCATACAGAAACCTGCGAACTGGCCGAACCTGCGCCATTGTCGGACTGGCACTTGCCGCACTTACAGTTATAGCGGTGATACTTTATTTTGTGCTTTTCGGCACTTTGTTCTTCAATATGGTACAAACCAACTGGCATTGACCTACAGCGAATTAATAGATCTTGCCGAGCAGCAGCTTTTTTCGTGTAGTGTGAGGCAGCTCACAGGCGTAAGCTGTCCCGGCTGCGGAATGCAGCGGGCGTTAATTGCTTTGCTTCGCGGAGATCTATCCGCCTCTTTTTCAGCTAATCCGGCTTTGATCCCTCTGCTGTTTACAGTTGGGTACACCTTGCTGCATCTGCGTTTCGGCTTTACACGTGGGCCCAGGATAGTCCTTATTCTATTCTGCATTACAGTTTCGTTAATGATTGTAAATTATATTGGCAGTTCGCTGCTTCTCAGGTATCTTTAATCTCCTTTTTTGCCCGCGGGCGCTTCCTTTTATATGAAACCTGACTTTATTGAAGACGAGAACATCGAGGTGATCGGCGCCCGCTCTCATAACCTGAAAGATATCTCTCTTAGTATTCCCCGAAATCAACTGGTAGTGATAACCGGACTCAGTGGTAGCGGCAAATCTTCCCTGGCTTTTGATACCATTTACGCTGAAGGGCAACGTCGCTATATCGAGAGTTTTTCATCCTACGCCCGTCAGTTCCTGGGCAACCTTGAGCGACCCGATGTTGATAAGATATCCGGGCTGAGCCCTGTGATCTCTATCGAACAAAAAACTGTAAACAAAAACCCGCGATCAACGGTTGGCACCATCACCGAGATCTATGATTTTATGCGCCTGCTTTTTGCCCGGGCAGGCGACGCTTATTCCTATGTGAGCGGAGAAAAAATGGTGCGTTACAGCGACGAACAGATCGTTGACCTTATTATGGAAGAATATAAGGGGAAAAAGATCAACCTTCTGGCCCCTGTTGTAAAAGGGCGAAAAGGACATTACCGAGAACTTTTTGAAGACATCAGAAAGCGCGGTTTTACAAAAGTTCGGGTAGACGGTGAGGTACAGGATATTGCGCCAAAGATGCAGGTTGACAGGTATAGGATCCACGATATTGAAGTTGTGATTGACCGGCTGGAAATACATGAAAGTGTAAAGAACCGGGTTTACCAGAGTCTGCAAACTGCAATGAAACATGGCAAGGGAACCATTATGGTTTCGCTGCATCAGGATGCTGCTGCCACAGGTAAAAAGAAGAAAGGCGTTGAAAAAGATCAGGCCAGGTTTTTTAGTCGATTTCTGATGTGCCCCACCACTGGTATAAGTTATGATGAGCCGGCGCCAAATCTTTTTTCTTTTAACTCACCTTATGGTGCATGCCCTCAATGTAACGGGCTGGGAGAAATTGCTGAGATTGACATCAGCAAGATCGTGCCCGATCCGTCCTTGTCAATTGCAAAAGGAGCATTTGCGCCAATTGGCGCGCAAAAGGGTTCGGGCAACTGGATCTTTAAACAGATGGAAGCCATTGGCCAGATGATGGGTTTTACGCTGCAGACCAAATTTTCAGAATTGAGCGATGAGGCAGTAAATACTTTACTGTACGGCAGCGACGAACTGTATAAGGTTAGTACCGAGGCCGGCAGTTACGACACTAACTTTGAAGGTATTGCAACTTTTATAACGCGACAGGCTGAGGAAGATCCCAGTCCGGGCATGTTAAAGTGGGTGCAGGGTTTTACCGATAAAAAACCATGTCCCTCATGCGGTGGTGCAAGACTGAAAAAGGAGGCCTTGTATTTCAGGATCACAGATAAAAACATTGCGGAGCTCTCTGACATGGATATATCTGTGCTTAAAGTTTTTTTTGAAAACATCGAGGACAGGCTGAGCGACACGCAGAACCTCATTGCCAGAGAAGTGCTGAAGGAGATCAGGTCACGAATTCAGTTCCTGATGGAAGTTGGTTTGGATTACGTGACGCTGAACAGATCATCCCGTTCTTTGAGTGGTGGCGAGGCGCAGCGAATCAGGCTTGCTACACAAATAGGTTCACAGCTGGTGGGCGTTCTGTACATTTTAGATGAACCCAGTATTGGTTTGCATCAGCGTGATAATGTGCGTTTAATTGACGCATTAAAAAACCTGCGTGATGTTGGTAACAGCGTGCTGGTGGTTGAGCATGATAAGGACATGATCGTTGAAAGCGACTATGTGATCGATATTGGCCCTGGTGCTGGAGTGCATGGCGGAAGAGTTGTTGCTGCATCACGGCCGGCTGAAATGATGGGGCTGGATACCATGACCGCCGATTATATCACCGGAAAAAAAACTATCGCCATTCCGCCAAAACGCAGAAAAGGCAACGGTAAAAAGATCAGTCTCAAAGGTTGCACAGGTCACAACCTGAAAAATGTAAGTGTTGATTTTCCTCTGGGGAAGTTTATTTGTGTAACTGGAGTGAGTGGCAGCGGCAAAAGCAGTCTTATCAATGAAACGCTGTATCCATTGCTGGCGGAATATTTCTATAACTCCGAAAAGAAGCCGCTTTCTTATAAATCAATTAAAGGACTGGAGAACGTTGATAAGGTCATAGACATCAATCAGTCGCCGATTGGCCGCACACCGCGAAGTAATCCCGCCACGTACACGGGGGTTTTTACTGACATAAGAACCTTGTTTGCAGAAATACCTGAAGCGAAAATACGAGGTTACAAGCCTGGCAGGTTTTCGTTTAATGTAAAAGGTGGCCGTTGCGAAACCTGCGGCGGCGCGGGAGTGAAGACCATTGAAATGAATTTCCTCCCTGATGTTTACGTTAACTGCGATGAGTGTAACGGCAAACGTTATAACCGCGAAACGCTTGAAGTAAGATACAAAGGCAAGTCTATAAGCGATGTGTTGAACATGACCATCGAGCAGGCCTGTCAGTTCTTTGAAAATGTGCCCTCAATTTACAGGCAGATCAGGACCCTGCAGGATGTTGGTCTGGGATATATAACCCTGGGGCAGCAGGCTACCACACTGAGCGGTGGTGAAGCGCAGCGTGTAAAATTATCAACTGAACTTAGCAAACGCGATACCGGGAACACATTTTATATACTTGATGAACCCACCACCGGACTTCATTTTGAGGATATACGGATACTGCTTGATGTGCTGCAGCGCCTGGTTGACCATGGCAATACCGTGCTGGTAATAGAACACAACCTCGATATCATAAAAGTCGCCGATCACATTATTGATCTCGGTCCCGAAGGCGGAAGGGGAGGAGGAGAGGTTCTTTTTGAAGGAACCCCCGAGGAACTCGCAAAAAACAAGAGAAGTTATACCGCGCCTTTTCTTAAAAAGGAGCTGGAATTTAAGCCAGCCAGCTTAATTCAGAATTGATTTCGCGGTTAAATTAAAAGCCCCGGTAGGGACTGTTGCTGCGCGCCTCTCTCTTTTTTAGCTCTTTTTTGTACTCTGACAGATTTTTAGGCTTTTTACAGCCTTTGGGATTCCTTTCAAATACCTCATCATCAAGCGCTGCGGTGCTGATTTTTGTTACCCTTGCAATGGTTGTAAGTCCATTTAGCTTCATGGTGTTTTCAGTAAGAAGCGGAACTCCCTTTAACGACTTTAATGCTGCCAGGTAGTCGTTTTGTTTTTGTGACTGAGGCAGGTGACTGTTGTCTGGCGGAGAGATTTCTGAGGTATGCCACAAAACTGTTTCACATTTTAAATCAACGCCTCTGTGGACTGTATAATTCACCACTGTTTTTTTGCAGTTGTAACCTAAGATCTTTCTGGTATCATCGGTGTGGGTTACAATTACGTTCTTGTAAGTGATCTCGTCGCCAAGACCGTCATTTTCCAGCTCTTCACGGGTAAAAACACCACAAAGACCGTCAGTATAAACACATACCGTATCTTTTTGCGTGATTTCAACAATGGTTGAACCCAAAGCCCTTGTTTCGGATTTTGTATGATCATTTTTAATGTACATCTTGGTAGAGGATTTGCCCGCCAGGGCCATTAATGCTGAGCCTTTTATCTCTGTTTCAGCCTCCAGATAAAGATCCTGTGCATGAAGGCCCGTAAAAATAAGGAGGCCGCAAAGCAGCAGGAGGGCATTGTACTTCATTGTTTTCTGATTTTAGTTTGTGCGTAAAATTGATGAGTTCAGAGTGCTTTTTTCTCAAGCACCTCAATGGCCTTAAGAATAGCGTTGTCGTTTGTATTTAGTATTGGATAGTACGCATCACGGTCAAATAAATTTCTGCCGATAAGTGCCCTCAGTATCTGCGAAAGTCCCTGGTCATTGATACTTACAATGACTTTTGGTTCCTTGTCGCTGAGAAAATTGCGCATGGCGGTCATTTCCCTGGGGCCAATATTGAAGTTCTTTGTATAATCTGACGCATCTTTGTATTGTTTCATCAGAGCGGCGCGGTTCCTGTCTGCATACTCGAAAGCGAAGGCGTTAAGATTGCCACTGTAGTACAGTTTATTCACCGTTGCGCTGAATTTTACCGTGTCGAGCGGAACAAAGATATCGGGAACTATTCCGCCACCTCCATAAACGATCTTTCCTTCAGGAGTTCTGAAGCGCTGAGTGGTGTCAAGTCTTATACTATCTGCATTGTAAAGTTCACCGTGCCGGAAACGATCATATTCATCACTGTAATATTCGTCAAGACTTTTGTCGTAAGGCTTTTGAATACTTCTGCCGGTAGGCGTATAATATCTTGCAATTGTGAGTCGAATGGCTGAACCATCAGGCAAATCAACCTGATCCTGCACCAGACCTTTCCCAAAGCTGCGTCTTCCGATAATTGTGGCTCGGTCGTTATCCTGCAGGGCTCCAGCAACTATTTCACTGGCACTGGCGCTTCCCTCATCGATCAGCACAACCAGCGGATCATCCTCAAACCCGCCTTTTGAGCTTGCTCTGTAAATCTTTTTGGGATGAGCTTTACCTTCTGTATAAACGATCTGTAAACCTTTCATCAAAAATTCATCTGACAGATCAACCGCTGAGCGCAAAAATCCCCCACCATTGCCACGCAGGTCGAGGATCAGCTTTTTCATGCCTTTTTTGCTGAGGGTGTTGAATGCTTCAATGTATTCATCATAAGTTGTGCTGGCAAATCGGCTTATCTTGATAAAACCAATGTCGTTGCTGATCATGTAAGCTACGTCAATGCTGTAGATGGGGATCTTCCCGCGTGTAATGGTGAAATTCAGGACGTCCTTTATGCCAGAACGTACAATACCAACATTCACAGTTGTGCCGCTTGTGCCGCGCAGTTTCTCAAACACCTGTTTATTAGTGATTTTTACACCGGCAATGGGTTTTCCGTTTACACTGATAATGCGGTCGCCGGCCTTTATGCCCAGTTTTTCCGAAGGACCGCCAATAATGGGTGTCACCACCCGCACGGTATCGTTCAAAATATTGAATTCAACACCAATTCCGTCAAATTTCCCTTCAAGCGGCTCGTTAACGGCGCTGAAATCTTCTGCTGGAATAAAATCACTGTGCGGATCAAGGCTTTTGAGCATGGCCAGAATGGTGCGGTTCTCAAGTTGTCCGCGGTTCACAGTATCAACATATTGCATCACGATATAATCGAGCAGGTTATTGATCTTATTAGGGCTGCCCCCGCGGTGATAGGAGGGAACAGCCGAGCTAAGGCCGTCCCTGAAAGTAAAAAAATAGCCGATCCCAACGCCCAGCGCCAGCGCCAGCGCAAAAAAGAGGGGCAACAGTGGATTTGGTCTGCGTTTTTTAGGCTGCGGTTCTACAGTCTGGTTGGTGACTTCGGGCACAGGAGGATAATAGGTTTAAGGGCTAAAGATAATTATTTGCTTAGGAATGAGTGTAAAGGCACAAATATTTGATGAATATTAACGGCCACAATCTCAGGTGGCTTGAAGTAAAACCTCAGCATCCAACTTTCAAATGGTGTGGTTTTTGTCCATTTTTGTTGTTTATTATGCACCTTTTATTACTTCATGGGGCCATAGGTTCTGCCGCTCAGCTGCAGCCACTTGCTGAAAAATTAAGTCAGGATTTTTCGGTTGCCACGCTGAACTTTTCGGGGCATGGCGGAAACCAGATGGGTGCTGAAAATTACTCAATCGAACTTTTCGCGGAGGATGTGCTCCGGTTTATGGAAGAGCAGGGCATTAAAAAAGTGGCCATCTTCGGTTACAGCATGGGCGGATATGTGGCGTTGTATCTTGCGAAACATTATCCTCAGAAAGTAGGGCAGGTATTTACGCTTGCCACCAAATTTAACTGGAGTCCAGAGGTGGCAGAGAAAGAGGTTAAAATGCTTGATCCGGTGGCCATTTCTCAAAAACTGCCGCGTTTCGCTGAAATTCTGAAAAACCGGCATTCACCTGCTAACTGGGAAACGGTTCTTTATAAGACAGCACAAATGCTGCAGGAACTTGGCCGGAATAATGTTCTCACAAAAGCAGACCTGAATACTTTGTCGCTGCCCGTGATCTTTTGTGTTGGCGATAGTGATAAGATGGTTGCGGTTGAAGAAACTCTTGCCATTCAAAGGCAGGTTAAAGATTCCGGACTTCTGGTACTGCCGCTCACGCCGCATCCGATAGAGGCTGTTGATCTGCAGCTGCTGGTGGTTCATCTCAGGTCTTTTTTTACACAGGTTTCAGTTTCCGAAAAATCACTAAAGAGGCAATAAAATGGGCCCTTTTTCCGTAACTTTAACTGAACATTTTGTGTGAGTTTTGAGATTTAACAGTGGAATAACCGCGGTACTTTTTTTGGTGATGCTTTTTGCAGGAGGATGCCGTAAAAAAAAGGATCAGAACATTGTTAACCATCCGGTGCCATCTATACCTGTGCAGATCACGATATATCCAAATGACCCGCTTTTTTTTAAGCTGCAGGCCATTGGCGGCTGGCAGTATATCGACGGAGGAATTAACGGAATAGTTTTATACAGGCTGTCTAACGAGGAAATTGTCGCGCTGGAGCGTACATCTTCACATTTACCAAACGATAAAAATGCTAAAGTTTGGGTGCAGCCCGATAACTTTACGCTGCGAGACACCGTCAGCGGCTCTGAATGGCGCCTGTTCGATGGTATTGTAACAAAAACTCCGGCTCAGTGGCCTTTAAGAAGGTACGGTACCGTGTTTGATGGGAATGTGCTGAGGGTGGTGAATTGAGCAACAAGTATGGAACGCTTTATTGAAGCAGATCGCTAATATCAGCGAATGCCCTAAATCATCCGGTGTCTTTTTACCAGATAAGTATATAACACCTTATCAAAACCCTCGTTGATGTCGGCCTCTACAAGATCAATTTTATATTGACCGCACCTGATCTTAAGATCTTCCATAAAAGCGTTTACCGAACTTTTGTATTGTTCGCGCAGTTGCTGAGGATTTAGCTTTATTTCTTCACCGCTTTCAAGGTCAATAAAATGATAAGGTTTGTTGGCGTAGTCGAACTGCAGCTCCTTTGATCTGTCTGTTACATGAAAAAGCACTACTTCATGTTTGCGGTATTTAAGATGCTGCAGTGCCGAAAAAAGTTCTTCGTTGTTGTTGCCACTCTCGAACATATCGCTGAAGATCACCACCAGGGAGCGCTGGTGTACAATCTCCGCCACCTGGTTCAATGCGGATGCGGCGGAGGTTTCTTTGCCTCCTTCCTTTCCTTCAAGCACCTCTTCAAGTATGCTGAACACCATTTTCTGGTGAGACGGACTGCCTTTGGGGGCAATGTGCCTCTTTATATCTTTTTCAAAGAGCGTTAGTCCAAAAGCATCCCGTTGTTGTTTCAGCAATTCACAGAGAGCGGCGGCGGCATATATACTGAAAGTAAGTTTATTGTTCTCTTTGTCTTTTGGAAAGAGCATACTGGCAGAAGTATCTATCACGATCTGGCAACGCAGATTGGTTTCCTCTTCATACCTTTTTACAAAAAGTTTTTCAGAACGGGCAAAAAGTTTCCAGTCAATATGTCTGGTACTTTCACCGGTGTTGTACAGGCGGTGCTCGGCAAATTCTACAGAAAAACCATGGAAGGGGCTCTTGTGCATGCCAGTAATAAATCCCTCAACCACTTTTTTAGCAAGTAGTTCCAGGTTTCTGAAAGGCTCTGTTTTAGCGCGGTTAATGGGCATGTGTGAGGACTAATGTCAGGCTTTTTTTAAAGAGCTTCACATATTTTTGTTTTTTTATTATTTCAAATGATGCAGGGGTTGACCTGCGCCATAAATTTACGGGATGATTCGCAGTTACAAAATTCTCGTTAAAGGCAAGGTGCAGGGGGTAAATTACAGGTACAATGCCCAGGCAGCGGCGCACCGTAACAACCTTACCGGTTACGTAATGAACACACACGACGGACACGTATTTATTAATGCCGAGGGCGAGGATGAGAAACTGCAGAAGTTTATTGAATGGTGTAATACGGGGCCACGCGACGCCGATGTAACTGAGGTAAATGCCGAAGAACAGGAGGTGCAGGGATACAAAACCTTTGAGATCAAACGCTGATCATCAGCTCAAACTATACCTTGATAACCAATCTTTACCGCTTGTAAAATTCTGGTAAGCGCCTCATTCCGGTGCTCCATTAATCCTTAACTTCGCCTTATGTATAGATTTCTGACTACAGTGGTTCTTTTCCTGCTTTTATTGCAGATAACAGCCCAGCCACAGGTGCTTGATAAGGTAATTGGGGTGATAGGCAAATATCCGGTTCTGCTGAGTGATCTGCAGAACGCCATGGTCGAAAGAGAGCAGCAGGATTTTCCGCTTGACAAGTGTCTGGCTTTTGAGATGCTGGTTTATCAGAAACTTCTTGTAGCGCAGGCCGAACGTGATAGCATAACAGTTAGCGATCAGGAGGTTGACACTGAACTGAGCCGAAGGATGGCCTATTTTATCAATCAGTTTGGGTCGGAGGAGAAGCTGGAGGAGTTTTATGGTAAACGAATAAATGTGCTTAAGGATGAATTACGTTCTGATGTGCAGGAGCAACTGCTGGCAGATAAGGTTGAAGGTACCATCACAGGTTCGGTAAAATTAACTCCTGCCGAAGTGAGGCAGTTCTTTTCTACCATACCAGAAGACAGCCTGCCACTGATAGAATCGGAGGTAGAACTGCAGCAGCTGGTAAAAAAGCCAAAATTCAGTGCCGAAGCAAAGGAAATTGCCCGCGAAAAGCTGGAAGAGTATCGAAGGCGTGTAGTTAGTGGCGAGTCGAGCATGAGTACACTTGCCAGACTTTACAGTGAGGATCCGGGTTCTGCACTGGAGGGAGGCGTTATTAATAATGTGTCCCGGGGCACAATGGTACCGGAATTTGATGCGGTGGCCTTTCGTTTAAGAACCGGTGAGGTGTCGAATGTTTTTGAAACAATGTACGGCTTCCATTTTATTCAGCTGATCAAACGAAGAGGAGACCTGCTTGACCTTCGTCACATTCTGGTGATTCCGAAAATGAGCAATGAGGATTTTTATCGCAGCAAATTGCAGCTCGACAGCATTTATCTTGAGATAAAAGAAGGGCGGCTGGTTTTTGAGGAAGCGGTTAAACTTTTTAGTGACGATGCCGATACCCGCGAAAGCTCAGGACTTATGCTTAATCCTCAGACGGCAAGTACACGCTGGGATCAGGAATCGCTGAGGATGCTTGAACCTGAACGTACTGACAAACTCATTGTTGCGATCAACAGTATGAAAGTTGGAGAAATAAGTTCGCCGATGCAGTTTATGGGCAATGATGGCAAGGCGGGGTTCAGGCTAATAAAACTTAAGAACAGAATTGATCCGCACCGGGCAAACCTGAAAGATGATTACCAGCGCATCATGCAGATGGCACAGGCAGACCGAAAAAAGAAGGAAGTCAGTAACTGGATCAGGCAAAGATCAAAAATAACATACATAAAGCTGGATCCCGAGTTCATCTGCCCTTTTGAAAACAGCTGGTCGCTGAACTAATGAACCGGTGAACAAATTATCCTGCGCGTGAACAGATCGCAGTTATATTGGATTTGCCAGATCAGCGGCTGGTCAATTTATATCATTATCAACAGCATTTTTTTTGGTCTAAGCAGGCATTCTGCCTACCGGGAGTTTCTCATTTATTTTATGATGCTGCCTTCGGGTGTGGCCATCAGCCATTTGTACAGGATGCTTATTATCAGGATAAACTTGATTAAGGCGGCTATCCCGCTTCAGCTGGCGGTTATTGTGTTTTTCAGTTTTATTAAAGGGCTTGCATTTTTTCTTGTTTTTCTGATGATGTCCAGGGTGCTGGCATTGCCTGTTGCCAGTATGAGTGTAGTTGAGATCTCAGAATACACGCTCAATTTCAGCGCCGTATTCTTTCTGTGGAATATGCTTTACTTCGGGTTCCAGTACCTGCAAAACTACAGGCGTTCAGAGATCAATGCCCTGAAACACCTGGCAGCAAGCCGTGAATCGGAGCTGAATAATCTCAAGGCACAACTAAATCCGCATTTTATTTTTAACTGTATGAACAGCATCAGGGCGCTCATAAGTGAGAATCCTGAGAACGCGAAAGCAGCTGTTACACGACTGTCAAATATTCTGCGTAACACATTACTTATCGACAAAAGTAAAGAGATCGCGCTAAAGGATGAGATGAAGCTGGTGCAGGATTATCTTGATCTTGAAAAGATAAGATTTGAGGAAAGGTTAGACTATCAGCTGGAAATTGATGAAGAAGTGCAGAATGCTTTTCTGCCCCCTTTTATCGTTCAATCGCAGGTTGAAAATGCTGTTAAGCATGGCATTTCACGATTGCCTGGCAGAGGCGTCATAAAAGTTGAAGCAATAAAAAAGCAGGGCGAGTTGCTGATAAAGGTTAGTAACAGCGGAAACATCAATTCCCGGCAACCGCTTACAGGGGTGGGTTTTGCCAATTCAATGCAGCGCCTGCACTTGTTATATGGCAATAACAGCAGCATCAGCATCGAAGAGCTGAACGACATGGTGGTGGTTGATATAAGTATTCCAATACGATAATATGAAAGCAATAATTATTGATGATGAGCGGCTTGCCCGGCAGGAATTAAGAAATCTTTTAGCGCAGCACCGCGAAGTAGAAGTGATAGCGGAATGTTCAGATGCCGCTGAAGGCAAAGCAAAGATAGCTGAACTGAAACCTGATCTGGTTTTTTGTGACATTCAGATGCCGGGTAAGAACGGGTTGGAATTGGCTGAAGAGATCTCGGGACTTATTGATGTGGTGTTTATCACTGCGCACGATGAGCATGCTATAAAAGCATTTGAATTGAACGCCTTTGATTATTTGCTAAAACCGGTACAAGCCGACCGCCTGGCGGAAACCATTAAAAAACTCTCGGTAAAAGAAAGTGGCAGGGGTGACAATACCGGTCCTCTGCACGAATCAGATATGGTTTTTCTGAAAGATGGCGATCGATGCTGGTTTGTACGATTAAGTGATGTGCGTCTTTTTGAATCTGAGGGCAACTATGTGAGGGTGTTTTTCGATAATCAGCGGCCGCTTATTCTCAGAAGCCTCAATAGTCTTGAGACCAGACTCAGCGAAAAGCAGTTTTTCAGAGCCAGCAGAAAACACATTATCAATATGAGTTATATAGGATCTGTGGAGCCCTGGTTCAATGGTGGACTTAATGTAAAAATGAAAGATGGGCGTGAAATTGAGATCTCAAGAAGACAGGCGGTTAAGCTGAAGGATATGATGAGTTTATAAGGGATTTACGATCTACAATTTACAATTGACGATTTACGATTGATGGTGATTTGAGAATAAGCCTCAAGTCATAACCGGAATAGGAACCTGACTGAGATAGGATTGTAAATCGTATTCTGTACTTCGTAATTCCTCTTATATTTGTGTAATAAATGGCGCTTATTGCCGTTAGATGATTGTTTGAAGCACTTAGGATCTCTGATATTTCTTTTTTCGGCAATTATTGCCAGTGGCCAGCCGGGTGCGCCAAAAGCTTTTCGTTTTCTTGATATTCCTGCCACAGCGCGGGCCGCGGCGCACGGGGGCAGCAGCATGAGCATCTGGGGCGATGACATTAACCTTGTACACAGTAATCCTGCGCTGCTAAATCCTTCAATGGACAAACAGGTAGCGCTGAATCATGCCAATTATGTTGGCGACGTCAAACATTATTATCTGGGATATGGACACGACCTTGCAAGGCTGGGGACAGCGGCATTTGGAATTCAGGCATTCGACTATGGAAAGTTTGCAGGGTTTGATGAATTTGGTAACGCCACCAATAATTTTAAGGCTGCTGACTACTCTATCAACTTAAGTTATGCCAAACCAATGGCCGATTCAATGTTCAACATTGGTGTGTCTCTCAAAACCATTATCTCTCAGTATGAAGCCTACAGTGCTTTTGGCAGCGCGCTTGATTTTGGGATTACCTGGCGCGACAAAAATGATCTGGTACTAAGCCTGCTGGCCCGTAATGTAGGAGTGGTGTGGAAGACCTTTATTCCAGGCGGGGTTCATGAAGAAATGCCCACCAGTGTTCAGTTTGGTATCAGCAAAAAAGTTGACAAGGCGCCATTCAGACTTTTTGCTGTTTACGATCAGCTTCTGAAATGGAATCTGCGCTATGTTAGTCCTATTGATACCGCAGGCAGAGGCAGCGGATTTGATCTGACGCCTGTGACTGACAGTACGGGGTTTCAGCGCTTCGGCAAGCGGTTTGGGGCTCAGGCCGATAATTTTATGCGCCACATTACAGTGGGAACGGAGATCCTGATCACGCAAAATTTCCACCTGAGGGTGGCATACAATTACCGCCGTCAGCGAGAGATGATACTGCAGGAAAGAAGGGGCGTAAACGGTTTTAGTTTTGGTGTAGGATTCCGGGTTAAAAGGTTCGGCTTCGCTTACACTTTCTCAAAGCTGGCTTTTCCCGGTAATTCCAGTATGCTTGCGGTGACGTTTGCGTGGTAGGTTATTTGACCTTTCGGCAATCTACTGTCCCACCCACAAGCTTAACGCTCCATCTGCGCTACCGCCTGGATAATATCGTGTTTGGTAATAATATGAACGTTTCCGCCCAAATCGCGCATCAAAACGGCGTTGTTGTCTTTTGTGATAAGCTTACTCACTTCCTCAATAGGCGCTTTTTCGCCAACTACCGGAAAAGGCGCCTGCATAATATCTTTAACCTTGCTGTTCTTAACCTCAGGGTCTTTTATGAGCTTGGTAAAAATATGACCTTCATTCAGGGAGCCCACATACTCAAGATCTTGCTGAACAGGAATCTGCGAGATATTGTATTGGTTCATAAGGTCAAGCGCTTCTGAAACGGTAGAATCGGGACTTACAGTGAGTAGCTTCAGGTGTTTATGGTTCGCAACAATGTCGATGGCCCTTGGTTTGGTGACTGTTAAAAAGTGCCTGTCACGCATCCAGTCATCGTTGAACATTTTGCCGAGATAACGTGTGCCGTGGTCATGAAAGATCACCACAACCACATCTCCTTTTTTAAATTTGTCCTTTAGCTGAACAAGGCCCTGCATGGCCGAACCTGCGCTGTTTCCTGCAAAGATCCCTTCCTCTCTCGGAATCCGGCGGGTCATTATAGCAGCGTCTTTGTCGGTTACTTTTTCGAAAAGATCAATAAGGTTAAAATCAACATTGGCCGGTAAAAAATCTTCACCTATACCTTCCGTTATGTATGGGTAGATCTCTGCCTTATCAAGAATGCCGGTTTCCTTATACTTCTTAAAAACAGATCCGTAAGTATCTATCCCAAACACTTTAATATCCGGATTTTTTTCCTTCAGGTATTTCCCTGTGCCGCAGATTGTGCCGCCCGTACCTACACCAACCACCAGATGCGTTATTTTTCCATCGGTCTGCTCCCAGATCTCAGGTCCTGTTTGCTCGTAGTGTGCCTGTGTGTTGCTTAAATTGTCGTACTGGTTAGGTTTCCATGAGTTGGGGATCTCATCTACCAATCTCGAAGAAACTGAGTAATAAGACCGGGGATCTTCGGGATCAACATCCGTTGGGCAAACAATTACTTCAGCGCCAAAAGCGCGCAGTGCATCTACCTTCTCCTTACTCTGCTTATCAGTAGTGGTAAAAATACATTTATAGCCTTTAATCACGGCAGCTATTGCCAGCCCCATGCCGGTGTTGCCGCTTGTGCCTTCAATGATGGTTCCGCCTGGTTTTAGCCGGCCATCTTTCTCCGCGTCTTCAACCATCTTAAGTGCCATACGATCTTTAATGGAATTGCCGGGATTAAAAGTCTCCACTTTGGCATATACATCACAGGGCAGATCTTTTACAATTTTGTTGAGTTTCACCAGTGGCGTGTTGCCAATGGTTTCGAGTATGTTTTTACAAACTTTCATTTAATTCAGAAGGCGGCAAAGTTAAGGATTGCTGAGCTCACCTCTAAGGTTTGCGGTTAACATCTGCATTGTTTTTTGCTTATTTAGGTTTTGGCCCAGCACAAACATCAGTTTGGTCACGGCTGCCTCAAAACTCATGTCCTGCCCCCCGATCACACCTATCTTTTTCAGGAGTGAACTGGTTTCATACATTCCCTGAATAACTTTTCCCTCAAGGCACTGGGTTATGTTTAAAACTATAACGCCACGTTTTATGGCCTGATCCAGCGCGTCAATAAACCATGCCTCAGTGCTGGCATTGCCTGCGCCAAAAGTTTCGAGTATCAGGGCTTTTGCACCAGGCGTATTAATTATACTTGTTGTAATATTTTTGCTGAAACCCGGAAAAAGTTTCAGTACTACAATGTCGTTGGCCAGCCGGGTATGAACCTTAAGAGGCGCCCTGGGCGGTTTAAACAGATACTGGTAATTATACGAAATGGTAACGCCGGCTTCTGCCAGTTCGGGATAATTAGGAGACTTAAAAGCATCGAAATGCCTGCTGTTGTATTTTACCGTACGATTGCCCCGGTGGAGTTTGTATTCAAAATAAATGCAGACCTCCCTTACCACGGGTCTGCCTTTTTCTCTGGCACCAGCAATTTCAATGGCAGTGATCAGATTTTCCTTGCCGTCGGTCCTGATAATTCCAATGGGTAACTGGGAACCTGTAAGAACTACTGGTTTGTTGAGGTTTTCCAGCATAAAACTTAAAGCGCTGGCAGTAAAACTCATGGTATCACTTCCATGTAAGATCACAAAACCATCATAGTGCCTGTAATTTTTTTCAATGATCCTGGCTATCTCTACCCATATTTTCATCTGCATATTCGACGAATCAATTGGTTTTGAAAATGCGAGGGTCGAAAGTTCGATATCCAGTTTGGAAAGTTCTGGAACCTGACTGCTCAGGCTGTTGAAATCAAAAGGTTTCAGATCTCCGCTTACGAGATCCTGCATCATGCCAATGGTGCCGCCTGTATAGATAAGGAGTACCGATGATTTCCTGCTCTTTGTCATAAAATAATTAAGCCGGAAGTATCACGAAAAGGCCAGTAACCTGCACGGTTCTGTTATTGCCTGACATGACACTTCCGGCTTTTTAACCACTTTAAAATGGCAGATCGTCGTTGTCGCTGATGTTGCCGCTGCTGAATGCTGGAGCCGCCGGAGCGCTTCCCGATGCACTGTGTGAAGCAGATCCAGACTGCGGAGCAGGATTACCTCCCTGCACTTTTTCAATTCGCCAGGCCTCAAGGGTGTTAAAGTACCTGATACCCTGCGGACCATTCCACTCCCTTCCACGCAGGTTAAACTGAATCCTTAATTCATCACCTTCACTGTATTGGTCAAGCATGCTGCATTTGTCCTGCGTAACCTGAAAACTTACGTGCTGCGGGTAAGGTGTATTTGCCTCGGTGGTAAGCACAAATTCACGTTTCTGAAAACGGTCGCTTACCTTTTGTGTATCCATCTTTACTTTTAATGTTCCTACTACTTCCATGATATGTTGATTTTATTATTTTATAAGTTTAAATAAGCGAATTACTGCTCATATTTCAGAGCAAAGTAACAAAAATACTGACTTTTCAAAGCAGCAACTTTTCAAATTAAAGTAACACCTGCCAGGCTTTAAGTATCTGGCCTTCATCAAGCAGGTCCTTGGCATGTTGGTGCCTTTCTGCAGTATCTGCAAAGGTTTTGTGGATTTCAGCCGTCTCTTTTTCTTCTGCCGGCACAGGTATTGATTCAACACTGGCAAGCATGGCCAGATTGTTGCCGGTTAAAACGCTGCTGTTTTTTATTTCCGCTGGCAGCTGATCTATTCCTATTCCAATAGAAGTGATAGGTTTTTCTACCTCAAAGAGCGCTTCTCCCGAAGCCCTGCAGTACCAATTGTCGCCCATACGTGCCACAAGATCAATTTTTCTGGTATCTATCTGATTCTGTTCGTTTAATACATCCTCACTGATATGGATCCTCAAAATCTCGCAGATCACCAGATTACCCGCTCCCCCTTGTTTTCCCAGCTCTATTATATCGGTGACCTTGCATTCCATTTGCACCGGACTCTCTTTTACCCTGAGTGGTTGTATTAATTCGCTTTCTACTGGTGTTAAGTTCGCTTTTATAAATTCATTCACGCCTTTGGCAAAAGGGCTGCTGGCGAGACTTGTCTGGTGAACTATGCTGTACGTCACAACGTTTATTACCACTTCAGGAACTTCCTTTACATTATCCAGCGTATTTTTGGAAGTCCC
>JAEZDS010000213.1 GCA_023433205.1 Bacteroidota bacterium | reverse complement strand
GAAGGGTTAGCAGCACCACCTTTGATTTGCAATTTTACAATTGCCGATAACTCTTTTGCCATTTTTATTTATTTATTTGTTGTACAGCTTCACGCTTTCCTAACGTGTTGCTTATTGCTGGTGCCGCCTGAGAAAAAATCTACTTTGAGTTGGAAGCAGCAAAGCGCTCATTTCAATCAAAGGCGGCAACCTTCAATGTTTTTATTTTTATTCTAATTCTACTTCTCCGAAGTTCAGTTCAACAGGTGTTTTACGACCGAAGATCTTAACTGTTACCTTGATCTTGCGTTTGTCTTCCATCACCTCTTCAATAACACCATTAAAGCCATTGAACGGACCATTAATAACTTTTACCGAGTCGCCAACAGTATAATTTGTTGACACGGTACCTTCGCTTTCTACCAGTTCGTCTACTTTTACAAGTATGCGGTTTACTTCACTGATACGCATTGGCACCGGATTTCCGCCTTTGGTTTCACCCAAAAAACCGATAACACCGGTAATGTTTTTAATAACGTGTGGAACCTCACCAGCCAGGTTGGCCTCAATAAGTACGTATCCGGGGTAAAATGAACGCTCCTTTGTGGTTTTTTTACCATTGCGGATCTGTATCACTTTTTCAGTAGGTATTAAAACCTGCGAAACGTAATCATTCAGCTTCAGCCTCGAGATCTCAACCTCGATATACTGTTTTACTTTTTTTTCCTGACCACTGATGGCCCGTACAACGTACCATTTTTTGGCACCTGCACTGTCGGTTTTAGCGGTTTCAGCCATGTGTGTTTCTTTTGTCACTGTTCGGTTATTTTATCATATCGTAAGCCTGCTTCATCAGCAGCTCAAAAACAAAGTCCATCCCAAAAACCACCAGGGCAATAATCACCGAAGAGATCATTACAACAATGGCGCTGCTTTGAAGTTCGGGCCAGGTTGGCCAGCTTACCTTATTAAGCAGTTCGTTCTTTGTTTCTGCAATATAATTTCCAATTTTACTCATCTTTCTTTTTCCTAACAGATCAGGACCAATTTGCGGTGCTAACCTAAATTTTTTCTGCACGGGCAGAGAGATTCGAACTCCCATCAACGGTTTTGGAGACCGCTATTCTACCATTGAACTATGCCCGTTTAGTTATTTTTATCCTAAAAACCATTGTGTCGATAAAATAGCAAAATGGCATCCCGGTTTGGGAGCCATTTTGCCCATTTTCCGATCCGGAGATCAGGACGACTATGGCTTAGTCTAAAATTTCAGTTACCTGTCCGGCACCTACTGTACGGCCACCTTCACGGATCGCGAAACGAAGACCTTTGTCCATCGCGATTTTGTTAATGAGGTTAACAGTAATAGTTACGTTATCACCGGGAAGTACCATTTCACGACCTGCTTCCAGCTCAATTTCGCCGGTTACGTCGGTTGTACGGAAATAGAACTGTGGACGGTATTTGTTCTGGAATGGCGTGTGACGGCCACCTTCCTCTTTTTTGAGGATATACACCTCAGCTTTGAACTTGGTGTGTGGTTTCACCGAACCTGGCTTGCAGATAACCATACCACGTTTGATATCTTTTTTCTCGATACCACGAAGTAAAAGACCTACATTGTCACCAGCCTCACCGTAATCAAGGATCTTGCGGAACATCTCAACACCGGTAACGGTTGAGTTGAGTTTTTCAGCACCCATACCAATGATCTCAACGTTGTCGCCAGAGTTGATCACACCTGTTTCGATACGACCTGTAGCAACAGTACCACGACCGGTAATGGTGAACACGTCTTCTACCGGCATAAGGAATGGTTTTTCCTTATCACGTGGAGGAAGTGGAATAAAGGAATCAACTGCATCCATTAATTCCATGATCTTATCAACCCATTTTGCGTCTTTATTAAGACCACCAAGGGCAGAACCACGGATAATTGGAGTATTGTCACCATCAAACTTGTAGAATGAAAGAAGTTCGCGGATCTCCATCTCAACAAGGTCAAGAAGCTCGGCATCTTCAACCATGTCAACTTTATTCATAAAAACAACTATACGGGGAACACCTACCTGACGGGCAAGAAGGATGTGCTCGCGTGTTTGTGGCATAGGTCCGTCGGTAGCTGCAACCACAAGAATTGCACCGTCCATCTGGGCCGCACCGGTAACCATGTTCTTAACGTAGTCAGCGTGACCAGGACAATCAACGTGAGCATAGTGACGGTTGGCCGTCTGATACTCCACGTGAGAGGTATTAATCGTGATACCGCGCTCTTTTTCTTCAGGAGCATTGTCGATTGAAGAGAAATCACGCACCTCTGCCAGACCTTTGTCGGCCAGTACAGCTGTAATTGCCGCGGTTAAGGTAGTTTTACCGTGATCCACGTGACCGATAGTTCCAATGTTAACGTGAGGTTTGGAACGGTCGAATTTTTCTTTTGCCATAGTTGTTTATTTTACTTTTTGTTTATAATTGTTTGAATTAGTTCTAAGCACTAATTGAGCTTTTTGTATCCTGTTCAACGTGTAAATGCACGCCTGCAGAAGTTACTGAGCTGTTGAGCAGGATTGAACTGCCGACCTCTTCCTTACCAAGGAAGTGCTCTACCACTGAGCTACAACAGCTTATCTGATCCCGGACTTTTTTCCCAGGAAAAATATCCACTCAAAATTTCCAATATTTTAAAGAACAATTGCCTCCACATGCCAAAAGTCCCGCTTTTTGGGACTTTCAAAAACCACCGGGACCGACTTATCAGATCCCTCCTGTTTCTGTCGCCTCTTTTTCCCTGTGTCCCTTCGTCTGGGCGGGAAGGCGTATGTTCAACTTCACTTTTTACCTCTGTGGGAACCCCTTGCAGGGTACCTACACTTAAAATCTCAGCACTTTTCAACTTTTCAGTCTTCAAAGTGAGAGCGGAAGACGGGTCTCGAACCCGCAACCTCCAGCTTGGAAGGCTGGAGCTCTACCAATTGAGCTACTTCCGCTTTTACACCCGGCGCCGAAACATCGGATCTAAAACTGTGTTCTTCATCACCAACTCTCAACAGGTCATCTGCGAGACTGGCCACGTGGGGACAGGAGGATTCGAACCTCCGAAGTCGAAACAACAGATTTACAGTCTGTCCCATTTGGCCACTCTGGTATGTCCCCTTCACAAAAAAAGAGCCGAAGAAGGGACTCGAACCCCCGACCAGCTGATTACAAATCAGCTGCTCTACCAGCTGAGCTACTCCGGCTTTTAATTGCTATTTTAAAGAACTACCCCTCAAAAAGGGATTGCAAAGGTAGCAATACTTTTATTACGCACAAAAAAATAAATGAGACCAGAAGAAAAAATAATTCACCATTCGCCGGGATTTTTACTTAAGAATTCTCAGTTCCGACGGTAAATAATTGTTTATTCTGCTGCCGATAAATTTAGCCCAGCCAAGGGCCAAACCCTGGTAAGTGACAGCATGTAATCCAAGCCCCGGCGCGGAGGCTGAAAAAGCTTGTTTCCGCAGATAATTCAGCGCCTCATCCACGCTCAGTTCAGCCCTGCTGAGTTCAGGCGAAAGATCAATGCTCCAGGCCAGCTCCTGCGAGGGAACCAGGTCGCGTGCTTTTATTTCCCCTGCATAAACACCCGCTGTTTTTTAAAATAGTTTTCCACCCATGGCAGCCAGCATCCTGGCACATTCAGTATTTACAAAATGGTGCCTGCCCTGAATGGTTATCAGATCGCCATTTTCAGCCGCCAGAAATGGTGCTATCAGGTCACGCTCTCTGCGGCTGGGTTTGTCTGAAATATATTTCCTGGAAGTTAAACTCTTTTCATCTTCCGTTTTTATCAGTAAAGCGCAAAAAAATCCTTCGCTGGCTGTTTTGTCGGGGTAAAAACGGTATCCCAGTTCAGTTTCAACAATGCCCCAGGCTTTTTCGATCTTCAAAGGCACATAAACCATCTGTTTTTCATGGATCAGCCATTGTACAATCTTCTCATTCTCTTCCACCGAATAAGAACAGGTACTGTAAAATAAATGACCTCCTCCTTTAAGGGCAGGCAAAATATCATCCAGGATCTGCCGCTGTCTTACACTGCACATCTCCACATTTTTCTCACTCCATTCGTTAATGGCTTCTGGTTGTTTTCTGAAAAGCCCGCTGCCGCTGCAGGGCGCATCAACCACAACAACATCAAAATACCCTGTTAGTGAGCAAAAACGTGACGCCTCGTTGCTGGTGACAATTGAGTTGTTTGTTCCCCATTTTCCAAGGTTGTGTACCAGCGAGGGCACTCTTGCTTTAATCAGCTCATTCGATACCAGCACTCCCTCCCCCTGCAGTAAAGAGTTAAGGTGGGTGCTTTTTCCGCCCGGAGCAGCGCAGAGGTCAAGCACAGTTAGTCCCTTTAAAGAATCATAAACATTGCGCAGGGCCAGCTCCAGAAACATACTTCCCGGTTCCTGCACATAATAACAGCCTGCGTGAAAAAGAGGGTCAAGTGTAAATGAAGGCCGGTTCTGCAGATAGAATGCCTCACTGCACCAGGGCACCGCCTTTTCCACGGGAAAGGAAAGTTCTGTTTTTTTAAAGGGGTTAGTTCGTACCGAGGTTTCGCGCTTCCCGTTGTTATGAGATTCAATAAAGCTCTCACTGTTGAAATGTGGAAGCCGTTCAAGGCTGTTTAAAAGTTGTGAGGGCAGTTCTGGCATCTTAATACTATAAGCTCGTTCTTTGCGAACAGTGAGCCTGAACCACAAAGAAAATAAAATATCGCAAGCGTGGACGCTTTACAAGCTTAAAATGATGAACTGGTGTGCCTATCAGGAACGGTCGCAGTTTGAAACCAGGCGTAAACTAAGGGAACTGGGAGCACCGCCCGAATTTGCTGAATTGATGATAACGGAACTGATCGCTGAGAATTTTCTCAACGAGCAGCGTTTCGCGTTAGCTCTGGCAGGCGGTAAATTCAGGGTCAAAAGATGGGGAAGGAACAAGATAAAAGCAGAACTGAAACGCCATCAGGTAAGCGGGAAAAATATAGAAACCGCCCTGGATTCAATTGATGAAGATGAATACAGGAAAGCACTTAATGAGATCATAATTAAAAAATCATCACAGCTAAAACAGGATAACAAACTCAAGACGTATCGCTCATTGTACAGTTTCCTCACAGCACGTGGTTTTGAATCTGAACTGGTAAATGACACACTTAAACAAATAAACAGCGAACCCCAAGATGATGAATTCTGAACTTAAAAAAAAATCGGCCATCGTATGTGGCAGTACTCAGGGAATAGGAAAGGCAGTGGCTGTACAACTGGCCGCCATGGGCGCCAACGTTACGCTGCTGGCGCGTGATGAACAAAAATTAAAACAAAGCAAGAGTGAGCTTCCTGCCGGTGGCGGACAATTACATTCCTATCTGGTTGCCGATTTTAATGATCCGGATGCACTTAGTGAACTGGTTCAGCAATTCATTCGGCGGAACGGGCCGGTGAATATTCTTGTGAATAACACGGGCGGACCTGCAGCCGGCCCCGTGTATAAAGCGCAAAAGGAGCAGTTCCTGGCCGCATTTAACCAGCATCTCATTTGCAATCACCTGCTTGTGCAGGCTTGTGCCGAGGGCATGAAAAATGCAGGATACGGGCGCATAATTAATATTATCAGTACTTCTGTTAAACAGCCCCTGCCAAATCTGGGGGTAAGCAATACTATCCGTGCCGCGGTTGCAAACTGGTCGAAAACCCTGGCAAATGAGCTGGGCAAAGAAGGCATCACTGTAAATAATGTTTTGCCGGGCGCTACAGCCACACAACGCCTTGCGTCAATCATAAAAAATAAATCAGAAAAAACAGGGATGACCGAAGAACAAGTTAGCCGCGAGATGCTGCACGAAATACCATTGGGGCGATTTGCAAAACCTGAAGAGGTTGCTGCCGCGGTGGCTTTCCTGGCATCACCGGCAGCCGCATACATCAACGGCATAAATCTGCCGGTAGACGGAGGTCGTACAGCAAGTCTTTAGTATTTAACATTTTACTGTTATTAAAAGAGTGTTAAGCCACTCTGCCTGCGTTACAAGTTCACCTAAATTTAAACTCATGCTCAGGGTCTTGTTTGTTGCGATACATTTTACACTTTTTCTGCTGCCTGGTCTTGTGATGGAAAAATTTTCGCCGGCCTTTAATTACAAGCTTCTTGAAACAAATGGTGATGAAAAAGAAATTGAGCTGATAATAAAAAAAAGTGCGATCACCGGTTTCGGAAGTTTTAATCTTGATCTCCCAGCCGGCCACACCGCTGTTAACGTAGAGGCTGACGGCGCCACCTTCAGGCTTAAGAATGGTCGCGCAAGCTGGATCTGGCATGATCTTCCTTCAAAAGAAACTTTGATCCTCAGATTCCGTTTGCCTGCACTTAACAAAACAACGCACAATCTTGAGGCCAGTTTCCTTTTTACGGGTGATAACAAAAAGAAAGCACAACGATCTGTACTGCGTTTTAATGAAGCCATGTATCCCCCTCAGGATGAAAACACAGAGGTTGTTTGTACCAGAACGGTTACCCATGGACAAAGACCGGGCGAACTGCGGGTACAGGTAACTATTAATAAAGGAAACACTACTGGATTTGCGCGTTACAGCGATGTGCTGCCGAAAGGAATGCATATTGAATCGGTAAGCACTGAAGGCAGTTCATTTTCTGTAGCCGATGGTAAGCTCAGGTTTGTGTGGGTAAACGTTCCGGATAGAGAAGTGCTGAATATTGCCTACACCCTTGCCGGCGAAAAATCAGGTTCGGTGCAGCTTAAGGGTGAGTACAGTTATCTCGAGTCCAACAGAACCCAGAAATACGAGCTAATGGCCGAGACATTCGAGCTGAGTGAGGTAAGTACGGTGCAAATTGCCGATGTTAAACCACCTGAAAAAAAATCGAAAAAAAAGCAGGAAAGTCAGCACGAGGCTGAGCCAATGACCGAAACAGCTATCCCAAAAAAAGCAGTGAAGCCTGATTCAAAATTCCCAGCCGTAAGTAAGGAGGTCCTTGCTTACCGCGTGCAGGTTGGCGCATTCAAAAACAAAAAGGTAACAAGCCAGCGTTTAAGAAAAAAATTCTGGCTTGCCGATGATATCGTTAGTG
>JAEZDS010000017.1 GCA_023433205.1 Bacteroidota bacterium | reverse complement strand
GTGGTGCTTACAAAAAAGGACGCCGCCCTTAAAAAGATGTTGCCGGCCTTTAAACTGGGATTTGGCGCCGCCATTGCAAAAGGTGATCAGGCATTTCCCTGGATACATATTAACGATCTGGCCCGGTTGTATATTAATACCTGCTTTATTACTTCTTACGCGGGAATTTACAACGCCGCTTCTCCCGAAAAAACCACTAATGCAGAATTTTCTGCCACCCTGGCAAGGGTGCTGGATCGGCCGCTGCTTCTACCGAATATTCCGGAATGGGCCCTCAGGCTTGTGATTGGCGAAGCCGCCACCGCGCTAAGTACCGGTGTATCTGTAAATGTGCAGAAACTTCTTGATACGGGTTTTGCATTTCGGTTCCCCGGTCTTGAACAGGCCTTGCGGCATCTGCTCAGAAAATCCACCTGATCTCCTTCACATCAGCCTCGATCCTGCCCCCCTCTTCATCCTCAAGATGGAGTAATCCATAATTACTTACTCCTTTAACGGTAAGTGCTAGTACTTTTTTATTGTATTCAAAAAGACGTGCGTTATCAAGACCAAATAAGTTAGAGTGGTAAATACCGTGAACAAGTGCGAAACGGTTCTGCTTTAAAGCCAGATAATGTTTTTCCAGTTGCCTGCACAAAATTTCCAAAACATATCTTGCGGCGATGTTTTCACCGGTCAGCAGCTTAAATGAAGTAGCATTGGGCACCTCAAAATTCTGCTGATTAAGATTCATGCCAATTCCAATAACGCTGTATTTTATGGTTTCGGTGGTAATTCCATTTTCGATCAGTGTCCCGCAGATCTTTCGTCCGTTTACCAGAATGTCATTTGGCCACTTGATTTTAATGTCATATTGGCGCTCATGTAGCAATTGCGACAATGTGTCAAGACAAGCGAGAGCGGCTAACTGATATAACAGGAAATGCTCTTTTACCGGTAAAAAGGTTGGACGTAAAATCACCGAAGCGGTAAGATTACTGAGTGGTTCAGACTGCCAGCAGCTGCCTCGCTGTCCTCTTCCTGCTTTCTGGTAAGCAGTAAAAACCACAGTTCCCTCCGGAGGGTTAACGTTTCTTAACAGGCCAATGGCATAGGAATTGGTGCTATCTGTTTCAGGCAAAAAAATGGTGTTTTTGCCAATAAATAACGTTTCCATTAGGCCAAAAAAGTTAAATTTGTTGCTAAGTGTAAACCTACTAATTTTTATTAAAGCATCCGCACAATACTAACATATGGCCAAACAACCGGTTAAAAAAACTGCAGCTAAAAAAGCCAAAAGGCCTGCTGCTAAAAAAACCGTCTCGAAAAGATCCCCGCTTAAAAAGTCTTCTGTAAAAAAAGTTCTCACCGACAAAGAACGTGAGCAAAGAGAGGCCAATGTAATTGCGAATTCTGAAAAAAAGAAGAAACCCGCAGCAAAGAGGAAAAGATCTAAAGATTCTGTTAAAAATGCGGGTTTACTTGAAGCGGTGATAGAAGGCATGCGTGATAAGAAGGCAAAAAACATTATGGTGCTTGACCTTCGGCGCATTGAGAACCGTGTTACAGATTACTTTGTGATATGTGATGCCGACAGTAATATTCACGTTAACTCAATTGCCGACGGCGTGGAGGATACAGTGGAAAAGCTGGCCGGTGAACGCGCTTACCATGCCGAAGGACATCAGAATGGAGAATGGATCCTGCTTGATTATATTGATGTTGTGGCGCATGTTTTCCTGCGTGAGGCGCGCGAACATTACAATATTGAGGCCCTATGGGGAGATGCCGACATAAAACTTATTAACGACTAATTTCACACACAAATACGAGCATTTAGATAAATGAGCGAGGAAGCGAATAAAGATCAAAAAAACAACAACACCAACCAGAATCCCTCTGCCGACGAAGAGCGCAAGAAACAATTCGAAAGAATGAAGGAGAAATTCGGGCGCCAGAATACTTCATTCGGAGGCAAGAATAACGGGAACAACTTTTACTGGATCTATGGTATTGTAATTGCCGTGCTGCTGTTCATCGTGTTTTATGGCAACGACCATAATGCCCGGTTAAAAGAAATACCACAAAGCAAGTTCTTTCAGGACATGCTGGTGAAAGGGGATGTTACCGATGTGGTGATCGTAAATAAAACCATCGCCAGGATTTATGTGCATCCCGACAGCGCCGCAACACTCGACAGATACAAGGATCCGAAAACCGGCAAAGCCTGGTTCCCCGACCGTGCATACCGCGGCCCGCACTTTTTTGTGACCATTCCTTCCATTGACTATTTCCTGGCAAGTATGGAAAAAGTGCAAAACGAGGCTGGGATTCCCAAAGAAAACCAGGTCTCGGCCCGCAGTATAGAAGAAACAAACTGGATGACCGATCAGCTGCCCTGGTTACTGCCCATAGTGATCATGATCATTATCTGGATGGTGATGATGCGAAGGATGGGAGGCGGCGGCTCCGGCGGACCAGGACAGATCTTCAACATCGGAAAATCCAAAGCCACTCTGTTTGACAAGGACACGCATGTAAGTATCACTTTTAATGATGTTGCGGGACTCGACGGCGCCAAGATGGAGGTTATGGAAATTGTTGATTTTCTCAAAAACTCTAAAAAGTATACCGATCTCGGTGCTAAAATCCCCAAGGGCGCTTTGCTGGTGGGCCCTCCCGGCACAGGCAAAACCCTGCTTGCCAAAGCTGTTGCAGGTGAAGCAAAAGTGCCTTTCTTTTCACTGAGCGGTTCTGACTTTGTTGAAATGTTTGTTGGTGTGGGAGCCAGCCGTGTGCGCGATCTTTTCCGCCAGGCCAAAGAAAAAGCACCTTGTATAATCTTTATAGATGAAATTGATGCCATTGGCCGCGCCAGGGGAAAAAGTGCCTCGGCCGGAGCTAACGATGAACGCGAAAACACACTTAACCAGCTCCTCACTGAAATGGATGGTTTTGGCACCAACAGTGGGGTAATTATTCTCGCCGCCACCAACCGTGCAGATATCCTCGACCGCGCACTAATGCGTGCCGGACGATTCGACAGACAGATCTACGTTGATATGCCTGACCTCAACGAAAGGAAAGAGATCTTCCAGGTGCATCTTAAGCAGATCAAGATCGATGAGAGTGTTGAGATTGAGTTCCTGGCCAAACAAACGCCTGGTTTCAGCGGTGCCGACATAGCTAACATTTGTAATGAGGCCGCTCTTATTGCGGCGCGTTCAAATAAAAAAACCGTCCAGAAGCAGGATTTCCTGGATGCCGTTGACAGGATTATTGCCGGACTGGAAAAAAAGAACAAGATCATCACTCCTCAGGAAAAACGTGTGATCGCTTTTCATGAAGCCGGTCATGCTACGGTGAGCTGGATGCTTGAACACGCAAGCCCGCTGGTGAAAGTTACGATCGTGCCTCGCGGAAAATCGCTGGGCGCCGCGTGGTACCTGCCTGAAGAAAGACAAATAACAACCGCTGAGCAGATAATGGATGAGATGTGCGCAGCACTTGGCGGACGGGCAGCCGAAGAGATAGTTTTCGGAAAGATCAGTACAGGCGCGTTAAGTGACCTTGAAAAAATAACCAAACAGGCCTATGCCAGTATTGTTTATTATGGCCTTAATGAAAAAATTGGCAACATCAGCTACTACGATAGCTCGGGCCAGAGCGAATTCTCATTCGGAAAACCTTACAGCGAAAGTACGGCACGCACCATTGATGAAGAGGTAAAAAGAATGACCGACATCGCTTATGCAAAAACCAAACAGATCCTGTCGAGCAACAAAGAAAAACTTACGTTGCTTGCTGAAAAACTCCTTGAAAAAGAAGTGATCTTTAAAGAAGACCTGGAGGAAATTTTCGGGAAAAGACCCTTTGATAAACACGAGGAGGCGCTGAAACCCAAAACTGAAACGCCGCCTGTAAAACCAACCGATATCAATCCACAGTCGGCTTAACTTGTATGAACTGATCAAAAAGTAACTGAAGATGGAAATATCTTCAGTTTTTTTTTAAACCTCCGGTGCCTTAAACAGACTAAAGTTTACATTGCCATATTTACGGTGCTGGAGAAAAAAATCCAGTTCCTGCAGTCTGGTGTCTGCTCCATGCTCAATTACCAGAAGTCCGCCACCCAGTAACAAGTTACCGGCAAACACCAGTTCATGTATCTGGGTTATGTTTGGAAGATCGTAAGGCGGATCGGCAAAAATAAGATCATACCGGGTCCTGCAATTCTTCAGGAATCTGAAAACATCATCTTTAACCGTGGTTACAGGCAGCTGTAAGATCTCAGCTGAAGTGCGGAGAAAGGAAACGCAGCGGGCATGCTCATCAACCGCTGTCACCCTTTTACTTCCCCGTGAGGCGAATTCAAGCGAAATGTGTCCGGTACCACTAAAAAGATCAAGCACCTCCAGTTCCTCAAAATCCAGCCGGCTGGCCAGACTATTGAACAGTCCTTCTTTCGCAAAATCAGTGGTGGGGCGCACCGGCAAACCACCGGGGACCTTTAGCTGCCTGCCTCTGTGAATACCGCCTATAATTCGCATAAATGCTGGTTAAGAAGGGAAAAATAAAAATGAGAAGGAACTGATGCCAGCCTTCCCTTCATTAAAACGGAAGGAGCGTTTGTAACAAAATTCACCGTGCCGGTAAATCTGCGCAGGTGCGTAAGAAGCTCATTGTCGGCCGGCAGGGTGCCTGCAAGTCCCAGTACGATAGCCGAGGGTTTGATCTCGAACTGTTCGGCCATAAAAAGGAGGTAGTACAGAATATCATCCTTGCCTGCAACAGCATAAACATTGTACATCAGCAGTTTTAAACCATCTCTTAAGGCCAGCTCAATCATCCCATCGTGAATAGTAAGCAGCACATTGCAGCTTCTTAGTGAGTGATGGTTCATTAACAGAGAAATGCTCACAGCTCCCGCATGGCGAAGCCGGGCATTGGAAAAACTTTTTTCGAGTTCCTGCACCAGTGAATGACTGGTGCTAAAACAAAGATCAATGTCGCCAACCCTGTGTTTCGCTGAATTTACCGCACTGGCAGGTCCGCCCGCGAAATCAAGTACCTCCCTTAGATCGGTTTGCTCGCTGAATGCAGGCGGCATTAACACAAAATTGCTGTGCAGAAGTGCCACCCTCACCTCCGAAAATGGCACCCCCTGCAAACCGTAATTGTTTAGCAGAAATTGTACATGGTCGTCGGTGGCAGAACCACTCCCGGCACCTGCCGGCAACTCAATGTGGCAGAGTTCTGAAACCTTGCTCCAGCTTCTGTCAAATACTGCAAACTGAAAACTTCGCGGGGAGAGCAGCACCGAAAGGGCACCTTCTGAACGACTTTCGGTGCCTTCGCTGTGATAATATCTGGTATAAAATGACTCTGTGATCACTAAAAAAACAAAGCTAGTATATTCCCTCTGCAAACAATAATTTTTGACGGAAGCCCCTGCGCGAAAATCATTTGGTATTTTTAGCGGTGCTTAAGCAGGAAAAAGAACGGTTGCATAAATTCACCTCCGAGATTCAGGCTTTCCTGCCCTTTGCGGCAAACCGCGATCAGCTAAATGCCATCTCAACACTGGCGGGATTTTTATTTTCAGGCAACGACAGGGCCGTATTTTTATTGAAAGGATACGCCGGAACCGGAAAAACAAATCTTGTGTCAGCCATTACCAGGGCTTTACCATCAGTGCGGTGGAGAAGCGTACTGCTGGCACCCACCGGAAGAGCAGCCAAGGTTTTCAGTTATTTTGCTCAGCGACCGGCGTTTACCATCCATAAAAAGATCTTTCATACGGTTAGTGACGCCGGGGGATCATTGCGCTTTACCCTGGCTGAGAATCTTCACCGTAACACCCTGTTCATAGTTGATGAGTCGTCAATGATCGGTTCAGGCAGCGATGCCGAAGGCTCCTTTGGCAACCTGCTTGAAAACCTCTTTGAATATGTTTACAGCGGTTTTAACTGCAAGCTTGTGCTTGTTGGAGATACCGCGCAACTTCCTCCTGTGGGCAGCAACCTGAGTCCTGCTCTTGACCCCGATTTTCTGCGCAATGCCTTTTATCTGAACATTACAGAGATAGAGTTGCGGGAGGTGGCCAGGCAACGTTCTGAAAGCGGCATATTATATAATGCCACAAAACTCCGGCAGGCCCTTGAGAATGGCGAAACTTCCATTCCACGGCTGGAATGCGCTCCTGATCTCATCAGTCTGTCGGGCGCCGATCTTGAAGAGGCCATTCATACCAATATCAGCGAATTTGGGGAAGAAAATGTGATCATTATCACCCGAAGTAATAAAAGAGCAGGCATGTATAATCAGAGTTTCCGAAATCAGATCAGGTTGTACGAGGAAGACCTGTGCGCGGGCGACAGGATTATGATCGTAAAAAACAACTACTACTGGCTGCCAGAAAATAACGGAGAAGCGGGCTTTATAGCCAACGGCGACATGGCTGAAATTACCCGCATCACCAGGAGAGAGGAGTTATACGGTTTTGCTTTTTGTGATTGTTCAGTCAGGTTGCTCGACTATCCGGCTCTGCCAGAACTGCAGGTGAAACTCATCACCAGCTGCCTGCACTCCGATAATCCGGCGCTTACACGCGAGGAACAAAAAACGCTTTACCAGAACGTTCTGGAAGACATGCAGGATGAACCCTCGCGCGTGCTCCGCAATGCCTATGTGCGCAAGAGCCCGTATTACAACGCGCTTCAGGTAAAGTTCAGCTATGCCATTACCTGTCACAAATCACAGGGAGGTCAGTGGCCTGTGGTGTTTATTGACCAGGGATACACTGGACCTGAGGGGCCCGGCGCCGATCATCTGCGTTGGTTATATACTGCAATTACCAGGGCCAGTGAAAGGGTTTACCTGCTAAATTTTAAGGAAGAAATGCTTTTGTAAGCTCTTATCTATTAACTATTTGCGGTGCATTACTTTACCATACCTGTTTCACAATGTCGCGATAAAGGCTTAATTTAGCCCGACCGTGCCGGGTAAATTTTAGATGAATAAACTGTTATTCCTTCTTTTTTTTGTGTTCTGCAGTACATTCATCGTGGCCCAGCGCTTTATGCGACCAAGCGAATGGAAAAAGTACAGAAGAGAAGTGTTTGTGACAATGGGCACCGCTAACTTTCTGGGTGACCTTGGGGGCCGCGACAGAGAAGGCACAGATTACAGTCCGGCTGATCTCAACTTTAGCCAGACCCGCACCGCGTTTGGTGCCGGTGCCAGGTACAAACTCGACCGATTGGTGAATGTAGCTGCAAAATTAAGTTACCTGGCGGTAAGGGGTGACGATGCAGAAACCAAAGACCGCTATAGAAATAACCGTAACCTGAATTTTAAATCAAACATATTCGAATTCACCGGTAGGATTGAAGGGGGATATCAGAGCACAAGACGCGGAGGCAACCGTTATGGCATTATTCAGAACTACGGAAAAGGAAGGAACTACACGCACAATATCTTTGCATTTACCGGCCTGGGTGTATTTTATTTTAATCCCAAGGGGCAGACTGCTGAGGGCGACTGGGTAAAATTGCGTCCGCTTCGTACCGAAGGACAGGGACTTCCCGGCGGACCAAAGCCCTACAAGAACATAAGTATAAATATTCCGGTAGGACTGTATTACAAACTTACGGTAAACAAAGTATGGTCGTTCGGCATTGAAATGTGTTATCGCAAAACTTTTACCGATTATATTGACGATGTAGGTAGTGTGTATTACGATAACAACACATTGGCCGAGACCTACGGGCAGCTCTCAGCGCAAATGGCCGATCCCAACAAGGGACTAATATACGGGGCAACCAGTCCTGCAGCCGATGGTACACCGGCGCAGAGGGGCGACCGGCAAAAAGACGCTTATCTTAGCCTGGAGTTAACAGCCAGCTATATTTTCAAAAAAGAAAGAAGATCAGCAAGACTACGAAGCAAATTCTAAAACCCATATAAACCATAAACCACTCGAAATGAAAAATCACACAAAACACCTGCTGCTGGTAGCAACAGCGGCATTAATGTTCCAGTGCAAAAAAGCGCCGGAAGTCACCACAGTAGAGGTCAAAGACATAACCCGAAATTCCGCCAAAATTGAAGGCAGGGTCTCAGAAGATGGAAAGGGACCCATTACCTCGCGGGGGATCTGTTACAGCACGATGCCCGAACCAAACATCCATAACGAGCGTGCAAGTTCGGGTTCAGGTCCGGGCCGATTTCAGGTGAACCTGCAGTTAGATCCTCAGACCACCTACTATGTAAGAGCCTACGCTACCACACCAAAAGGAACCTTTTATGGTGAGGAAAAATCTTTTACAACCCTTACTTTTTTGTCGTTCACTCACAACGGAAAAACAATTGAGGTACATCCTAACGACAATGCCGTGTTTACTTCCTGGAGTGTTACAGATACAGTTTTTACAGATGCAGGCAGCATAGATGACGGCATGGCAAATACAAATAAAATTGCCGCTTTTGCTATGGGGAGCGCCGCAAAAATCTGTCAGGATCTCGTGGCTGGGGGTAAAGACGACTGGTACCTGCCTTCTGCGAATGAACTGAATGCCATGCAGTCTCACAGCGACGATCTTGGTCTTTCAGCCAATTACTACTGGAGCAGCACCGAAAACGATACAATGACTGCAGTTGCCCAGCGTATGAGCGACGGAATGCAGCAGATCTTTCAGAAAACAGACAACAACTCCTGCCGCTGTATCAGGAAAAACTGATCAAATTAACAAAAATGAAAACCCGCGCTGAAGATCAGTGCGGGTTTTTTTATGTCACAAAAAAACCTGTGCATGAAAAACAGGCACAGGTTCAGCATTAAAGAGAAATTTACTTCTTTGCGGGGGCTGCTTTGGCAGGAGCTGCTGCTGCAGCGGGTGCGGCACCGGCAGCCGGAGCAGCGGTTTCTTCAACCTGCACTGCACGTGTTGTATCAACACTTACCACAGAAATATTCTTGGGATGGAGAATGTCGATACCCTCTATCTTAATGTCACCGGCAGAAATTCCCTTGCCAATGGTTAACTCCTCAACGTTCAGATCAATACTTTCAGGAAGTTTATTGATAAGACCGCGAACTTTAAGTTTACGAAGTTTAATATTTAGTTTTCCACCGGCTTTAACGCCTTCTGACTGACCAACGGTTTTAACAGGGAGTTTTACCACTACCGGCTTGTCGTCAACCACTTGCAGGAAATCTGCATGGATGAGTTTGTCGCTGATACGGTGGTATTGCGCTTCCTGAAGTACAGTGCGGTATTTTTTGCCTTCAAGGTCTATTTCAACCAGGTTGGTTTCAGGTGTAAAAATTATTTCTTTAAAATCACGGATATCCGCGCTAAAGTGCAATTGTTCTCCCGCGCCGTAAATCACGCATGGTACTCTTCCCTGCGCCCTTAAAGCCGCAGCATCTGTTTTCCCTACGTTCGCTCTGGGCGAACCGCTCAATGATACTGTTTTCATTTTGTTTTATTTTTCTTGTGGGATCACCGCTGCCCGTACAGCGCCTCACCCTGTTATGTTTTTTACACGGGATTATTATAAAATAAAGTTGCTGCTGATCGACTCATACTTGTGAACGCTGTTGATCACTTTGGCAAAAAGATCGGCCACGCTGATAATCTTGATCTTCGAACATTCGCCTTTCAAAGGGATGGTATCTGTAACAATCAGTTCCTGAAGCACCGACTTCTCAATGTTCTCGTACGCGGAGCCACTTAGCACCGGATGCGTGCAGATAGCCCTTACACTTAGGGCTCCTCTGTCCATCATCATCTCAGCGGCTTTACAAAGTGTTCCGCCAGTATCTACAAGATCGTCTACCAGAATGATATTACGACCCTCGATATCGCCGATAGCTGTCATCTTTTCAATAACATTGGCTTTTGCACGTTGTTTATAACAGATCACCATCTCAGCTTTCAGGTGTTTTGCATAACCGTTGGCCCTTTTACTACCACCCATATCAGGAGCGGCAATGGTTAGATTTTCAAGCTGAAGGGATTTTATATAAGAAAGAAAAATTGTTGAGCCGTAAAGGTGATCAACAGGCACATTAAAAAAGCCCTGGATCTGATCGGCATGGAGGTCCATGGTCATAATACGGGTGGCGCCAGCGGTGGTAAGCATATCAGCAACCAGTTTCGCCCCGATAGCCACACGTGGTTTGTCTTTGCGATCCTGCCTGGCGTATCCGTAATAGGGTATCACCGCAACAATATGCCTGGCGCTTGCGCGTTTGGCCGCGTCAATCAGCAGAAGCAATTCCATCAGGTTGTCGGCCGATGGCATGGTGCTTTGCACAATAAAAACGCTGTGTCCGCGGATACTTTCCTCGTAGGAAGCCTGAAGCTCTCCGTCGCTGAAGCGGTAACGTTCTACCTTACCCAAAGGCTGCCCGTACGCGGCCGCAATTTTCCCGGCCAGCACTTCGGTGGCCATACCTGCAAATATCTTTACCTGAGACTCCATTTTGAGGAGTGCAAATATACGGTTTTTTGTGAATTTAACAGTGATACTTGCTTGCATCTCTTTGCTGGGGTGCTTGTTCTCGGGGCTATTTTTGCTTTGCACGGCCAGTATGATAAAGAATTGTGTATATGGGGTACAAATAGTAGCTTTGCAGCCTTTATGAAATGCCCCGATGGCGGAATTGGTAGACGCGGTGGTCTCAAACACCACTGTCTTCACTGACTTGCCGGTTCGAGTCCGGCTCGGGGTACCCCTGAAGCACAAAAAGCCCTCTCGGTAAACTCCGGAGGGGCTTTTTCGCTTCATGGGTAGTTAAGCGAAAGTCTGCTTCACTTTTACGAACTGATGATATTAAGGGGCTTTTTTGTATTTCCGCAACATCCCTTAAAAGAATGTTACCCTTTTAAAGTTTTGTTCAAAAAATATCCAATTGACGCACCTGACGCTGTAGAAGCCGTTAAATACGTAATGGAAGAAGAAGGTTTAAAACCAAAAGATCTTGTTCCCTATTTCGGGAGTAAAGGCAACGTTTCTGAGTTTTTGAATCATAAGAGAAAACTGTCGATACGGACAATTAAAGCATTGCATGAAAAACTGAAACTACCGTACGAAGTTCTGCTTGCATAAACACTCAGAACTACCTGTTTACATTCCTTAAGATTCTAATTTCTTGATAATCATCCAGAAAGTTCGACAAATCAAAACCTCCGGGTGAAGCGAAAGTCCCTGAAGCGAACAAGCAAATCGTGCGACATCAGACCGCAGTTTAAGGGAACCAGGAAGCACGCCGGGCATATCTCAGTAACTATTAGGATTCTGTACCAACCTAAAAGCAGTAGATGGCAATAACAAAAATACCCACACATGGATTTAGCATTGTCCTACGAATATTTTATTCTTAAAATTTATCAGGCAGGGTTTCGGCATACATGAAAAGGCGGCTCACAGAAGTGACACACCATCCCTACCAGCAAATAACCTAAAAAAAATGATCAGAAGCACCTAAAATCCCAGTCTCAGCCCCACATTCGTCAAAAATCCGTTTGAGTAAATAGGCTTACCTGCCACTTTATCGGCGGTCGCTCCGGTCCCTACTCCACCAAGCTCAATAAAATAAGCAAAGCCAGGAACCATCCTGAACTCAAAACCGAACAAGCCATATCCTCCTACCACTATACTTTGAGAGGAAAAGTCATTATTGGGTAAAACAACAAAAACTCCGCCCTCTCCATATACAGATACGCCGTGAGAAACTATATGGCTTCTGCTTCGCATTCCCACCTGAAAATTCTGATAAGCCTTCAGGACAGTTTCCGTCCCATCATTCTTCTCAAACCACTGTAAGTTTGCCCCAACTTTAAAGGCAACCATTTTCATCATAAAATAGGGACTTACGAAGCGCAGCCCTAAGCCAAAGTCTCTGTGAACCTGACTGATATTAAAACCAATCTGTAAATTTTCTGAATCTGCATGATCGGTATCTGGTTCATCCACTTTGAAAGTGTTTGTCACACCCGGATTTTGTTTTTCCGGCTTCTTCGCATCCGCGGCAAGGTTGAGCAATTCATGAATACCAAGGTAACCAACTGCACCGTGCCTTACGGTGCCTTGTCCATCAATAAACAGCAGGGTGGGATAAGCGTTTACATTGTATTGTTTCGCAATCTCAATTCCTTCTCCAGATTCCATATTTATCCTGGCGTTGATAAAATTGGTGTTGAAGTAATCAGCGACTGTATCACTGGTAAATACATTTCTATCCATCCTTTTGCAGATGCCGCACCACGGCGCGTAAGCGTCAAGAAAAATCAGCTTGTTCTCATTTGCAGACCGGGCTTTGATCTGTTCCCAACTACCGCTTTCGAATTGTATTGATTTGATTTGTGCTTTGGCGACATTTAAGGTAAGTAACGTACAGGCCAGAAATAAATACAGTACATTCCCTTTAACTGCAGTATGTCGGATCTTTGATTTTTTATTCATCAAAATCATTGGTAAGGCTTCATCCATGCGTGTGTTTTGTTTGGTAAATTAATTCAGAATTTTATTCCAAATGCCAGATCCCCTGCATAGGTGCCTTTTCCAATCACTGCATCAGCAAGATGAGGATACATAAAAAACGCAGGCTGGTCTTGTCCATCGTCAATCCTGTCTTTCATGTTTCCCCCATTATATACATTTATAAAAAGCCCCGATCGCCATTTGAAGTACGTATTTTTATAGATACGCCCTTCGCCTCCAATAAAAATTGCCGGCCCTGCAGATCTGGCTTTCTCCTGGAATACATCACTGCCTCTCAGAAATTTATGTGAGGCAGTTTGAAAGATAGCACCTGCATCGAAGAAAGTTGAATACCGTGCAGCCGGCTTCAGGTAATATCGAAAAGTGGTTATCGACGCGAAATATTTGAAGCTGATCAGGTAGTCGTGCAGCGGATTGTAATTTTTGAGAAAATCACCACCCTGGGTTTTTTCCACCATGGAGGTGAGCCACAGTTTATCGGAGAGTCGCCGTCCAAGTTCAAACCCCCACCCGTTATACTCAGGATGTGTGTTCACCTGCAGTGAAGTTACCTTTATTGGTTCTATTAACCATTTTTGCGCGCGCGACAGGTTTGCCTGCGAAGAGTCCTGCTGTGCGAAACCTGTGAGTGGCAGCATAAGGGCAAAAAATGCTGCTGAAATGTCTTTAAACCTCAGCATTTCCTTAATTCTGGATGAAGCGCCAGGGAAAAATCCCGTTTCTTCTGCAAACTGAGACGGGTTCCTGAAGGTGCCGAATAAGATATCAAAGAGCGGCAGGTCGGAATAGTTATACGCATGTACTCCCTTTTGATGGTGGATGGAATGGCTTTCAGGCCTCTGGATGATATATCCCAGCCAGGTGGGAGTTCTTATATTGGCATGCTGGAAAACATTAAAAAAGTTTGTAACCAGCAAGAAGATTGTTGTTGAGGCCGGCGGCAAACCAACCAAAACAGATACTGCTAATGTACCCAATACTGTAAACCCAATCATGTCCATCGGACTAAAGTAGAACGCACCGTATGTATCGATCCGCTCCGCGCTATGGTGAATCTGATGAAAAACACGCCACAAGTGTTTTTTCGCGTGCATCGCACGATGCCAGCCATAAAGTCCGAACTCATACACCAATATTCCTGCAATGGCTGCAATGGCGGGATTGATATTGCTCAGGTTTATAAAAGACGATGTGGGCAGCCATTCTGCGTATGCAAGCGGCAAATAAGCTGACAGCAGCAAAAAAATGACGTACGATGATATTCCTTTTATTTGCCAATTGCTGACCTTAGGTAATTTCCGTGCCGGAAAAATTCCTTCCCATATCATCAGCAAAGCATATATTCCGGAAATGGTCAGTACTATCGGGTCCAGGAGGATCTCAAATGGTGTGGGCATATCTTGTTACATTTTTTAATTATAGAGTTCTGTCAGGCAGTGAGGGATATTCAACGTCTGATAACAGAAATACTTTTCAGAGTTCGTTGATGACCGTATGCCTTTCAAAAAGGAGGGCAAAGATATTTTGCCAGTTTCCGGTATGGCTATACCAATCAATGAAAAGATTGCACTTTTCAACGATTTTCTGAAGTTTTAGTTCAAGAACGGCAAAGGGGCAAACGTTAGCACAAAATATTCTCGCAGCACTGCAGCCAATTGATGATCTGATGCTAATGACCAGGCATGGCGCCCAGCAACTGCCTGTACTGGCCGGGAGTTTGCAAGCTATGCTTTTTAAAAAACCGGTTGAAATACGCTACATCTTCAAAATTCAGCAGGTACGAAATTTCTTTAACGGATAGGTCCGTCGATGCCAGAAGCCTTTTGGCTTCCAGCAGATTTCGTTCGTGTATGATACTGATCGCACTTTTTCCTTCATTCGCTTTACAAAGCGCGTTCAGATAATTTGGTGATACGCATAATTTCGCCGCATATTCCCTCACTGTTAGATGCTCCCTGTGATGCTGCGATACTTTCTTCCTGAATTCATAAGTGATGCTTCTCTTCCGGTTATCGTGCACTGCCAGAAATTTTACAGGCAGGCGTGCCTGCACTTTTATTAATAATATTGACAAATAATGTGTGAAGGCATCGAATTCCTCTCCAGAAAGGTTTTTCAATTCTCTGCACAGAACTTTTACATAGACATACAATTCCCTAAATTCTTTCTCACTAAGCTTAACAGCCGGGACTGCAAAGTCGTCAAGGAACCGGTAACGGTCCCCTATGGTTTTTTTTCCAGGCAGTCGTAACAGCTCTTCTTTAAAACAAACAACATAGCCCTGCGATTGGTATCCTTTCAATCTGTGTATATGTCCGGGTGTTACGAAATGTAAGGAATTCCTTTCAATGGGAATCTCTTCAAAATCCAGCTCATGCACTCCCTCAGTCTCGCAAAAAAGAAAGATCTCAAAAAAATCATGCCTGTGGTGCTGAGAACTATCATATCCGTTCGCTTTATTTTGCCCTAATGTTATAATGTCTATTCCCCTGAAGCGAAACTCCCGTGTTTTTGTTCTGTGTATTGGAACTTTGCTTTTTTTCATGGCATAACTGTAGTGTACGGTACCTTCTGCAGATATTTTTCAAATGTACGAAACCATACCAATGGTGCACATTAGCCCCCAGGGTACTGCTGGTGATTAATGATCTATTTTATCTCCGCAAAAAAATAAAGGTTAAAGACAAGTGCGCCTCCCCTGAAAGCACAGAAGAGGTATTGACGGGTCATCTCATTACAGAATTATACACACCTTGCCCTACCTTTTCTCCTTAAGCGGGTCTGTGAAAATATTTTCCCATCTGGAACAAAACTCCTCTACCCTTATGGCTGCCTTTATTCTATTTACAGAAAGACGGGGGAAGTCTGTTACCTTTATTTAACAGGCACAGACTTTGCCGCATTGCAGCCGGCAAGCAGCCAAAAATCAGAAAAAAATAAATAAAACCATCAAAATGAAAAAGATCTCTCAATCGCTTGTTACAACGCTCACTATCTTGCTGATTTCATTACTCACCTCCTGCTCCACCGAAATGAAATTTGGCATTTCGCAGGTGGTACCCACCGCCACCGGCTCGGTTAAAATTAAGGAAGACGACAACACCAACACTTCCATTAAAATAAAGGTACAGCACCTGGCAAGTCCCGAAAGGCTCACTCCACCCAAAAAAGAATATGTAGTATGGATGGAAACAGAAAGGAATGGGACCAAAAATCTGGGGAGACTTGAAACCTCAAGCGGACTTTCTGGTGACATCTCAGGCAGCCTTTCTACAACAACGCCCTTCGCACCCTTACATTTTATAATTACCGCCGAAGACAGTCCTACACCCGAATACCCGGGTTCGGTGATTGTTCTGAGCACAAAAAACGTCACTAACTAACCAAGAAAGGGACCGGGATCCAGACGCTTTTTTACCACTGCCGATAGCTATCGGCAGTCACCAGGTCACTATATCAGGAATTATTTTTCCTAATTCGCATAACTTCTGGCGCAAAGGAGAATCTCTCCAGTCTGCCATAGCGGACAAGAGAGATTCTTGAGGAGGCACAAAGTCAGAGAGACAAAAACAGCACCAGGATCTTTTTTGAACGTGCTCTTCCCCTGCTTATTTTTATTGTTCTGCATTTTTGAGGATATAACTTGTACTTCTTCCTCCCGCCTGCTCTTTTTTTAATATTTTTTTATTTAGCAGATCCTGTATATCGCGAAGCGCGGTGTCAGCTGAGCATTTGTTGATCCTGGCCCACTTGGAGGTGCTGAGTTTACCCTCAAAACCGTCGAACAGTTTATTGATCATCTTTCGCTGTCTTTCATTTACCTCAGTGTTCAGGTGTTTATCCCAGAACCTGGTTTTATCAAGCACTTTTTGCAGATTTTTATCTGAGGTATCAAGGGCGCGATCGAGACAATTCAGGTACCACAGCATCCAGCCGCTTATATCTGTGCTGCCTTTCTGAGTTTTTTCGAGAATGTCGTAATACCCTTTTCTGTCGAGGCGTATCTGTGCCGACATACTGTAAAACCGACTGGGTTCAGCATCTGACCGGGTGAGCTGCAGATCAGCGATGGCCCTGGCTATACGTCCGTTCCCATCGTCGAAGGGGTGAACAGTAACAAACCAGAAATGAGCGAGGGCAGATTTGAGCACCGGATCCATCTTTTTATCGGCGTTGAACCAGTCCAGAAATTTTTTCATTTCTTTATTGAGCCTCCCTGAGGCGGGTGCTTCAAAATGCACTTTTTCTTTGCCCAGGGCGCCCGACACTACCTGCATGGGCCCCTGCCCGCTTTTACGCCAGTTGCCAACCGTTATCGGATACATGCCGCTTCTTCCTGTGGGGAACAAAGCCGAATGCCAGCCGCACAATCGCGCCTTGCTGAGTGGTTTTGTGGCCTTCTGGGTGGCGTCAAGCATCATCTGTACCACACCATCTACGTGACGGTCAGAGGGCACCAATCCTGCCACCTCGAGACCAAGTTGCCTGGCTATTGAAGACCGAACCTGCGCCCGGTCAAGTACTTCACCCTCTATTTCACTGCTTTTGAGTACATCCAGGGTAAGAGTATGAAGTTTAGTTTCTGACTTTACTCCAAAACCAAGCGCTTCCATATACCCCTTAAGGCGCCCCTGTTTGTGCCGCACCTTCGAGAGTGTATCCAGCAACAAGGAATTGTCCCAAAACATATTGGGCCAGGCATCTTGCTCATGTATGTATACTTTTCGCCGCATTTATGCGGTAAATATACCACATATTCGCCGCATCTGCAAACTTATTCGCCGCATTTTTGCGGTTATTATGTCACGTATTCACCGCATAGTAACTGGAAAATTTTTGCCCGGCAGCAGCTACAGTTAAAGAAAAGACATAATTTCGCTGACCTTTTTTGTATGGAAAAACAATACACTTTCAGAAAGATGGTCTCGATCATCCGCCAGTCGCTGAGCGGGAAGGAAGTGGATTATACCGAAGGAAGCATACCCCGGGCGGTGTTCCTGCTGGCCATTCCCATGATTCTTGAACTGAGTCTGGAAAGTGTATTCGCGGTGGTTGACATGTTTTTTGTGGGAAAACTCGGAGAGAACGCCATTGCAACTGTGGGACTGACCGAATCGGTAATTACCCTGGTATACTCTCTCGCAATAGGATTAAGTACTGCGGCCACCGCTATTGTAGCGCGGCGCATTGGAGAAAAAAACAGAAATGACGCCGCACACGCCGGTGCGCAGGCACTGATCATCGCCATACTGGCAACCGTTGTGTTGAGTTTAGTTGGTTCCTACTACGCAGACGATATTCTCCGGTGGATGGGCGCTTCTGAGGATGTGGTCCGCGATGGAACAATTTTTACCCGGATCATGTTCGCGGGCAGTATCAGCATTATTCTGCTTTTTGTTATCAATGGCATCTTTCGCGGTGCCGGCGACGCGGCCATGGCCATGAAAAGTTTATGGCTGGCAAGCATTGTGAATATTATACTCTGTCCCGTTCTTATTCACTTTTATGGCCTGAAAGGCGCCGCCATAGCTACAGTCACCGGTAGAAGCACGGGCGTTTTGTATCAGTGTTATCACCTGTTTAAAGGAAGCGGTATTTTAAAATTCAATAAACCACAATTCAGGTATGATGGACCAATTATTTCTTCCATCATCAAAATAGCCTGGCCTGCCACTTTTCAGTTTATCATAGCCAGCGGAAGCTGGATCGTACTGGCGAAACTGGTGGCGGAAACCGGGGGCACCACTGCTTCGGCCGGCTACCAGGTGGCAATTCGCAATGTGGTGTTTTTTATTTTGCCGGCCTGGGGGCTCAGTAATGCCGCTACCACGCTTGTGGGGCAAAATCTTGGCGCCAGTAAACCCCACAGAGCTCATCAGAGCGTGATGCTCACAGTCAAATACAATGCGTTTTTTATGGCTTTTGTAATGTTGCTTTTCCTCTTTTTCTCAGAAACAATAATCAAAATCTTTTCCAAAGACCCTGAGGTGGTAGCTGTAGGCGCCAACGCGCTTCAGATAATAGGAACCGGTTACATCTTTTACGGCATTGGAATGGTGATGACGCAGGCACTTAACGGCGCCGGCGACACTCGTACCCCCACCATCATCAACTTCGTGGGTTTCTGGTTGTTCCAGATACCATTAGCTTACATTCTTGCCAAAAACCTTGGGCTTGGTGCTCAGGGAGCTTTTATAGCCATTCCCGTGGCCGAGACAGTCATAGCAATGATTGCCTGGTATTTTTTCCGCCGGGGAAAGTGGAAGCTGGTGGAGGTATGATCAGGAAAAAAGACCTGGCTGCTGAGCGCCATCTGCTGAGAGTTCGGGATACTCATAAGGCTCAAGCGTTTCGGGTCGATTTGGATTTTGTTTTCTCGAAGTAATAAGTCGGCCTATTGTGTGATCAGCCATCGGTTCCTCATCAAAAGGACGCAGCAGCGCCCTCTTTAAATCAAATGGCACCTCCTTATCCAGCCACACCTTTGCCGATTCTTTACTTAAAATAGCAGGCATCCGTTTTTTTGTGTTATGGATCCACTCCATTCTTTTGTTTGCCGGAGTGGTGATAATGCTGAAGGTCTCATGTACTTTGCCGCTCCTTTGATCGGTCCAGCTTTCATATAATCCGGCCAGATAGAACAGTGCTTCGTTGCGGGGAAAAATAAAATGCGGATACTTCTCCTTTTCGCCGTGGTGCCATTCAAAAAAACCGTTCACAGGAACAATACAATTGCGCGAAGCTTTTACCGCTGCCCTGAAACTGGGCTTTGTATGAATAGTCTCTGAAACTGCGTTGAGCGTCTGCATCCTGAATTTAGAAGCGCTTTCCCAGTCTTTTTGCCAGCCGGGAATGAGTCCCCAACTCAGCAACCTGAATCGTTTTTCGGATGTTATTACGGGCAACCTGGGATGGGCAAATCCTGCCGCCACATAATAGGGTGTCATTTCTTCTTCCTCCCACTTTACCACGAAGTCGTGCTCGAGCCCGTAAATTTCAGCACCACTAAGTTTGGAGGCTACATAATAACACATGTGTAAAGTTACGGAATGGCTGCCGCTCATCAAAAATTCCCGATATTTAACCCTCACAATTCACACTAATTAATATGGATGCACTCTGGGAAATATTAAGAATTATCCTGCCTGCTACAGTGGTGTTTGCCGCGGCATTTTTTACGCAGAAACATTTTCTTGAAAACGAACAGGAACGCCGCGATCACGAACTAAAAAAGTCTGGCCAAGCTTTACTAACGCCATTAAAACTCCAGGCGTACGAACGTATAGTTATCTTTCTGGAAAGGGTTCACCCAAATACTATTGTGGTAAGAGTGAACAAACATGGCATGACATCACACCAGCTTCATATGGAGCTGATCAAAACCATCAAGAGCGAGTACGAACACAACCTTTCGCAGCAGATCTACGTGAGTTTTGGGGCCTGGGAACTGGTAAAAACCACAAAGGAAGAGATCACCAAACTGGTTAATATTTCCGCTACCAAAGTTCCGCACGACAGTCCTGCCAATGAACTTGCAATGATGGTGCTGAACATTAGTTCAAACCTGGGAAAAAAACTGCCCAACGATGTGGCACTTGAATTTATTAAAAAAGAGATCAGTCAGCATTTCTGAGTGAAATACCAGCTTTTATGAAAGACCTTTTTCAGGAATTTGAAACGAGTAACGCCGCTGAATGGAAAAAAAGGATCATCCGCGATCTTAAAGGCGAAGCCTTTGAAAGTCTGCTGTGGCAAAACGACAATGGTTTTACGCTGAACCCTTTTTATACCGCTGAAGACCTACAGTCGGATTATTTCCCCGCTTTTCATCACTCCGGCTGGGAGGTGTGTGCTGGCTCAACTGCCAATAAAGCTGCAACTGTAAACAAGGAATTACTTGATAAACTGAACCGGGGCGCAACTTCCATCTCGGTTAACGTAAACAATCACGAACCTGCCTCCCTGCTCAATCAAATTCAGCTGCAATACATAAAAGCCAGCTTTTACTGTGACCTTCAGCAGGTGAATGGCCTCTGCGCATATCTCACCTCTGAGCATCCCGCAGCCCTGGCAAACATTACACTTTTTCCGGTGAATCTCAGCACAGGGAAGGAGAAATTGGAATGGTTTGAAAAAACATCAGTTCTGCGGAAAGCCGGTGCAATTACAACCGCAACAGATGGCCTGGCCTGGGCGCGGCTGGGAGCTCTGCCCTACTACGAACTGGCACTTGTTTTTTCATCACTGGCAGAATGGCTTGAACTTTGCGAAAAAGAAAAAATCTCGCCCGGAAAGTCTGTAGCTGTTCGTACAGAAGTAACAAGTGATCTTTTTGTACAGCTCTGTAAGCTCAGGGCCATGAGAAGGTTATGGGAGCTTTTCAAAAAAGAATTCAACATCAGCAGCGAGCTTTATATTATTGCCGAAACTTCGCTCATCAATAAGTCTGTTTCAGATCAGCACAACAATCTCATAAGAAGTTCGGTTGAAAGTATGGCTGCCATTGCAGGAGGATGTAATGAACTTTTAGTACATGAATTTGACGTGCTGAGCGGCGAAAACACAAATGCCGGAAAACGGCTGGCCATCAACCAGCAGCTGATATTAAAAGAGGAATGTTATTTTGATAAGATGGCTGATGTGGCCTGTGGTTCCTTTTATCTTGAATCTCTCACCGATAAACTGGCAGAAAAAGCGCTGGAGAGTTTCAAAGAAATTATGGCCGAAGGCGGCTTCAGCAAAATTTGGCAAAATGGCACCATTAAAGAAGAAATAAAAAAACAATACAGTCTGCAGGAAAAAAAGGTGCGGAACAAAGAAATTATTGTTGTGGGAGTAAATAAGTTTCAGGATAAACTGAGCCAGAAACAGGCACCCGGGAGTATTCTTAATCATTTTGAAAATAAAGGTATCCGCAATTTTGCCCTCAGCTTTGAGGTGCCAGATCAACTTAATAAAGCATGAGAGATTATTCGCAGCTCAGATACAGGACATTTGCAGACAGATCAGCAGTGGTTTCAGGTGAAGATTTTGTAACCGCTGAACAGATTAAATTGCGTAAGAACTACACCCCTTCAGACATTGAACAGGTGCGGCACAGGCATTTCGCAGCGGGAACAGCACCATTTTTGCGTGGCCCCTACGCAACCATGTATGTTAAGAATCCCTGGACCATCAGGCAGTACGCGGGTTTCAGCACAGCCGAGGAAAGTAACGCTTTTTACAGGCGCAATCTTGCGGGCGGTCAGAAAGGTCTTAGTGTGGCTTTTGATCTGGCTACACACAGGGGCTACGATAGTGATAACGAGAGGGTTTTGGGAGATGTGGGAAAAGCGGGTGTGGCAATTGACAGCATTCTTGACATGAAAGTGCTTTTTGACAGCATTCCGCTTGATCAGATGAGTGTTTCAATGACCATGAACGGAGCAGTGTTGCCTGTGCTTGCATTTTATATAGTTGCAGCAAAAGAACAGGGCGTGAGTATGGATAAGCTCAGCGGCACCATTCAAAACGACATTCTGAAGGAGTTTATGGTGCGTAACACCTACATCTATCCTCCGGGGCCAAGCATGCGCATCATTGCCGATATCTTTAAGTTCACCTCGCAGCACATGCCGCGTTTTAATTCAATTTCAATAAGCGGTTATCATATGCAGGAGGCCGGCGCTACGGCCGACCTTGAACTGGCCTACACCCTTGCCGATGGTCTTGAATATGTACGAACCGGAATAAAAGCAGGTCTTGACATTGACAGTTTCGCCCCAAGGCTTTCGTTTTTCTGGGCTACGGGCATGAACCATTTTATGGAGATAGCCAAGATGCGTGCGGGAAGGATGTTGTGGGCCAAGATCATCAAACAGTTCAATCCAAAGAATGAGAAGTCAATGGCTTTGCGCACACACTGTCAAACCAGCGGCTGGAGTCTTACTGAACAGGATCCCTTCAATAATGTTACACGCACCTGCCTTGAAGCGCTTGCTTCGGCGATGGGACATACACAAAGTTTACACACTAACGCCCTCGACGAGGCCATTGCCCTGCCTACCGATTTCAGCGCCCGGATAGCACGCAATACTCAGCTTGTGTTACAACACGAAACCAATATTAACAGGGTTGTAGATCCCTGGGGAGGAAGTTATCATGTTGAAAAACTCACGCAGGAACTTGCTGAGAGAGCATGGCAACTGATTGAGGAGATAGAGGAGCTTGGCGGTATGGCAAAGGCAATCGAGACCGGGCTTCCCAAAATGCGTATTGAGGAAGCCGCAGCACGAAAGCAGGCGAGAATAGACAGCGCCACTGATATTATTGTTGGTGTTAACCGTTATCAGCCTGATGAGGAAACAGTAGTTGAGATCCTCGACGTTGATAACACACGCGTACGAGAACAACAGATAGAAAGACTTAAAAAACTAAGGGCCGGGCGTGACGAAACAAAAGTAAAAGCCGCGCTGGCCGCGATCACACGCTGCGCCCGTGATGGAAATGGCAATTTACTTGAGCTGGCGATTGTTGCCGCTGAAGCGAGGTGCTCTCTCGGTGAAATTTCTTTGGCTATGGAAGAGGTTTTTGGAAGATATAAAGCACAGGCTAAAACCGTAGCGGGAGTTTACAGTAAAGAGATCAGGATGGATAAGGATTTTGAAAAAGCACGGGCGCTGGCCGACAGTTTTGCAGAAAATGAAGGCCGCCGTCCGAGAATAATGATTGCCAAAATTGGTCAGGACGGCCACGACCGCGGCGCGCGGGTAATTGCAAGCAGTTTTGCCGACCTTGGATTCGACGTAGATATCGGTCCGCTTTTTCAGACGCCTCACGAGGCGGCTAAACAGGCGGTTGAGAATGATGTACACATACTGGGCATATCAAGTCTGGCGGCGGGACACAAAACCCTGGTGCCGCAAACCATAGAAGAATTAAAAAAATACGGACGCGACGACATCATGATCGTAGCCGGTGGCGTGATACCGAAACAGGATCATGATTTTCTTTACCAGAACGGCGTCTCTTTTATTTTTGGCCCCGGCACAGTGATCAGCAAAAGCGCTATTGAAATTCTTACAAAACTGAACCAGGGCTGACCACAAAAAAAGCCGCTTCGCGAAAAGCAGCTCTTAATTAAAAAAAGGTTTCTCAGGCTTTAAAATCCCAGGTCTCCATAAACTTGGTGGTATAGTTCCCCGCGATAAAGTCTTCGTTCTGCATCAGCTTGAGGTGGAACGGAATGGTGGTTTTAACGCCTTCAATCACATATTCACTCAAAGCCCTGTGCATTTTGGCGATGGCTTCTTCCCGGGTCTGGGCCACAGTGATAAGTTTCCCCACCATGCTGTCGTAATTTGGGGGGATGCGGTAACCACTGTACACATGTGAATCTACCCTTATACCATGTCCGCCGGGTGTATGCAAAGTAGTGATAACGCCGGGCGATGGCGTAAAATTGGTAAAGGGATTTTCAGCGTTAATACGGCATTCAATGGCATGCAGCTGCGGGTAATAATTTTTTCCTGAGATCGGCACTCCGGCAGCTACAAGGATCTGTTCACGTATTAAGTCGTAATTGATCACTTCTTCGGTGATGGGATGCTCCACCTGAATCCGGGTGTTCATCTCCATAAAGTAGAAGTTGCGGTGTTTGTCCACCAGGAATTCCACGGTACCAACGCCTTCGTAGGCGATGGAAAGAGCTGCTTTAACTGCGGCCTCTCCCATGGCATCACGCAGTTCGGGCGTCATAAACGGTGAAGGGGTCTCCTCTACCAGTTTCTGATGACGGCGCTGAATGCTGCAATCGCGTTCGCTGAGGTGACAGGCTTTACCATACTGATCGCCAACGATCTGTATCTCAATATGCCTTGGCTCTTCGATATATTTTTCCATATAAAGCGCTCCATTTCCGAAAGCAGCTTCTGCTTCATGGGTGGCGCTGTCCCAGGCAGACTGGAAATCTTCTTCCTTCCAGATGATACGCATGCCTTTTCCTCCTCCGCCCGCAGTGGCTTTTATTATCACCGGGTACTTCATTTCAGCGGCAAGTTTTATTCCTTCCTCAACATCGGCAAGCAAACCTTCAGAGCCTGGCACACACGGCACTCCCGCCTCTTTCATGGTAGCCTTGGCGCTGCTTTTATCACCCATTTTATTGATCATTTCCGGAGAAGCGCCAATAAACTTGATCTTATTCTGTCTGCAGATCTCTGAAAATTTGGAATTTTCACTCAGGAAGCCATAACCCGGATGAATAGCATCGGCATTGGTGATTTCAGCGGCGGCAATAATGTTTGCCATATTAAGGTAACTCTCTTTGCTTGGAGGAGGACCAATACAAACCGCCTCATCGGCAAATTTTACGTGCAGCGAATCTTTGTCGGCTGTAGAATAAACAGCAACAGTTTTTATTCCCATTTCACGACAGGTGCGAATCACACGTAAGGCGATCTCGCCTCTGTTGGCGATCAAAATCTTTTTAAACATTGTACAGGATTAATGAGTTATTGATTATCCCTTACCTTATGAAGGATCTACCAGGAAGAGTGGCTGGTCGTATTCTACCGGCGTGGCATCGTTAACCAGTACTTTTACGATCTTTCCTTTTATGTCGCTTTCTATTTCATTAAAAAGTTTCATCGCTTCAATGATACAAACCGGCTTTCCAATGGCCACTTCATCGCCTACGTTAACGAAAGCGGGTTTATCAGGACCGGCAGAACGGTAAAAAGTACCAATCATGGGTGATTTGATGGCTATATATCGTGAATCGTCATCAGCGGCCGGGGTCTGTGAGCCTTTTGCTGGCTGAGCCTGCGGCGCTGCCGCCTGAACCGCCGGCTGCTGTTGTACTGGTGCTGCCATAACCGGGGCCTGCTGCATTACCACCTGCTGAGGTGGCGCACTCTTAGGAGTTTTGATAACAATTTTAATTTCCTTGGTCTCCAGCTCCACTTCGCTCACTCCGCTTTTGGAAACAAATTTTATCAGGTCCTGAATCTCATTTAATTTCATGACTATGGTTTTTAGTTAGTGGGGCAAAAGTAGAAGTTATTTCGAGTTAAAAAATTGTTTTTTCGGCCCGTTTTTGATGAAAAATCCTGTATTTATTCGATTTTTTACCGGTTTTCACCATAAAATCACAACAAAAAAGCCGCTTTCAGAAAGCGGCTTTTTCAACAAATAAAACAGAAGATGATCAGAACATGATGCCGATGTTAAAGCGGATGCCGGTAAGTTTAAGATCCTGCCGAACAAATTTATAACCTCCGGCTTCTGCCTTGTAAATGGTAAATTCCGAGTCCTTTTCCATAAAATTGGTGAAATTCCTGAAAAAATTCACGCTGAATAGCAGACTGGTAGTACCGCCAAGTCTGTACTCAGTGCCGGCACCTACATTCATACCCAGGCGCAGAGGTATTGTGCCCGCCTCTTCATTTATATTGATGTCAGTCTCGGAATGTTCTCCAACAGTGGTAATACCGGCTGGGTTGGCACCGCTGTATGTAGTGTAACTGTAATAGGTATCGGTGGCACTGGCTTTTAACCTGAAGCCCACTTCACCGCCAAACATGCCAAAGTATTTTAAGCCGTTGTATTCGCCGGTTGATAGTTTAAGAATCAGCGGAACGCTGGCAAAGGTGGTATTAACCTTTCTTTCCTTCAGGTGATACCCCACCACCCCTGCAGGCTGGACGGCCGCTGGCTTAACAAAATCGCCGGCCTCGTCAAGCCAGTACCTTACCTCGTAAACGCCGGGCTCATATTTCACAGCGTACTTTCCGCCTTCAAAATCACCGCCAATACCTGTAAGCAATGCCGCATTTGCAGTAAGACGGTATTCAAGATTAAGACCAAAACCAAAACCCAGGATGGCACCTGCGGGAACATTATTTTTATCGCCGCTGGCAAACCAGGTAGGCTGCGGCGTTACCCGCAAACCAAAACGGTACCGGCTTTCAGATGCGGCCGCAACGGTCTCCTGAGCCTGTATTCCTCCTATCGTTAACGCGCTGACAAAAACGTATAATAATTTTTTCATGCTTTGCGAATTTGTTTAATATTTACGCAAATATACATGTTGTGCACGCTTATGACTCTACATCGGTCCCCACTTATCCTTTTTGTGCTGTTGATAATAACTTCCTGTACCCGCAGCAAGCTGAATGTTGATATTGATGACATTGAAGTGCCGGCTCTGAGTTTGCAGCGGCTCGACCAGGATCTCTTTAAACTGAACGAAGCCGACTTCGAAAAACAGTCAGAAACCCTGAAAACAAAATATGGTAAGTATTACGACCATTATCTGATGGGTTTTATCTCCCGCGACGGCACCAATGATCCTGCCTACAAACAATCGGTACTGGCTTTTGTAACAGACAGAGATATTAAAACGGCACAGAACTACGTACAGAAGATCTATCCCGACAAGGTCCTGAATGAGTTGATCACTGACATTGAGGATTGTTCGCGGAGATTCAGGTATCATTTTCCTTCAAGACCTTTGCCCACAAGGCTAGTTACCTGTTTAAGCGGATGGAACTACGCCTTCGCCTATATGGACAGCGCTCTGGTACTGAGCCTCGACATGTACCTTGGTGATACTGCGATCTTTTATGACATGCTTCAGTACCCCTACTACCAGCAGCGTAAGCTTAATCAACATTATATTCTGCCCGATCTGGCAAGAGGCTGGCTGCTAACTGAGTTCGACAAGTATCCGGCAGAAAACACACTCCTGCAGCACACAGTCTTTTACGGAAAACTTTATTATGCCGTAAACGCCCTGCTGCCTACAACGCACGATAGTCTGCTGATCGGATACACCGGTGAACAGCTCAGCTACTGCAAACAGTACGAGAAAAAACTATGGGGTTATTTTGCGGAAAAAAACCGTCTTTATCAAAATGATCTTACCACGGTAAGGGAGCTAACAAGCGAGGGGCCTTTTACATCAGCCATCAGTAAAGACTGCCCTCCGCGTATTGCCATGTGGGTGGGTTGGCAGATTGTAAAAAACTACATGGATAAAAATGAGGAGGTAACACTGCAGGATCTGATGCAGGAGCAGGATGCGCAGAAGGTCCTTTCAAAAAGCAGGTACAGGCCATAAACCGCCCAGCCACCGCAACCCTGCAGCGGAATAACGGTAAAAGCAGCTGATCTCCCAAAGATGAACCACTCCAAAATTTTTCTTTTTGTTCTTTTGCTTCCTCACCTGCTTGCACTACAGGTAGCTGGCCAGCCGGCACCTGCACCAAACATCTGCCTGCAGATTGAAGGCAAGGTGACAAATGCCGGCCAGGACGGGTCGAAATGCAAAGTTGAGGTGTTTTTGGATGACCGTGCTGTGGATTCGGTTGTGCTCGCTGGCAACCGTCACAAATTCAAACTAAATCTTGAAAAAGATCAACACTATACCGTGCTCATTTCAAAGCCGGGATTTGTTAGCAAGAGTATTTGTGTACACACCCACATTGAAGGTCATGAAGATGAGCTTTTCAGATTTTTCTTTGAAACTTTGCTGGTTTACGAACGGGCAGTTTCAGAAGAAAAGCCACCTGTAGCAACCATTTATTTCAATAAGCGAAAAAATTGTTTTTATTATACACGCAATGTTAATGCAGATGATCTGTGTAAAAAAGCGGTGAGCAGTGCCCGCAATTAACAGGTACAGACTTTGCAGGTTCTTCTGAAAACATCGCCATGGCAAAATATTCAAAAAAAGCGCAGGAGAAAGTTAAAGAAACCATGCGCGAAAAAAAAGCAGGAAAACTAAAAAGTGGTTCGGGTAAAAAAGTGAAGAGCCGCAAACAGGCTATCGCCATTGGTCTTTCAGAGGCCAGAAAAGAGGGCGCAAAGGTGCCGAAAAAAAAGTCTTCAAAGAAGGGCTCAAAAAAGGGCGGCAAAAAAAAGCCGGATAAAAAAAGTAGCTCTAAAAAAAATAAGAAGTCCGGCGCCAAAAAAGGGAAATCCAAGAAAGGGTCGAAATAGGGGCTGCTAAGGAAGTTCAGGTTGAGCTGCCGGAGGAATTTACGATCACCAGTAAAATAATGAGAGCTACTCAGTAAGCCGGCAGTAAACCTGTGACTTTGGAGGTACTGTTAACCATCTTCCGGAAACGCGGCCTGGACCAGGAACAAAGAAAAAAGGCCGCCCGATACCGGGCAGCCATTTTTTGGTTTTTGTACGGAACTATCAGTACCGTTTTTCCCTGATTCCGGGTCTGCCATCACGACCATCACTTCGCCTGCCATAGTCACCTCTGCTGCGGTGGCGTTCGCTCTGGCGCGGCCAGTTATCGTCGGCATTTCTGCTCTGGGTCGGATAAGACGGATAACTTTCGTAATCTCCGTAACTGTATCTTTCCCTGCTCTGCCATTCATCATACTTACGATCCTGGTCAGACATCCTGTTAAAGTTCTCTGCTTCGTAATTTCGCCTTCTTCCGCCCCGGTCATATTCTGAGGGATCATACCGATATCCTCCGTATTCATCGTTCCGGTAATCTCTTGCGTCACGTCCCCTATAACCTCCTTCGTCGTAACGCTGCTGATTGTTGGGCTGTTCGTAATCCCTCATTGAGCGAGAACCCTGGTTACCGTATCCGAAGGTAGCTTCATTGTTTTCACTGCGGTAATCCCTTCCATAATTGTGCGAGGGCGGGTAACTGTTCGCCTGCCCCCTGCGCTCTTCACGTTCAAACCTGTCAGAAGGCCAGTAATTGCGGTCATCATAATCGCGGTTAGAATAACCATTGTGCTGATTTGAGCTGTAATAATAATCTTCGTTGCGCGAAGGATCTTCCATTCCGTACCGGTTGTTTTCTTCACGATAGTCTTCCCGGTCATTGTCTCTCCGGCGTTCCCGGTCCCGGTTTCTGTAAGGCGTATTTTTCATCACTAATAATTTAAGGTTCATAGCTGGTCACGAAAATCTAATGCCATCATTAAATTTTCAGAAGCCAGATTTCACCTTTCTCCACCTTCACGCCATAGATCTGCAGGCCGGCAGTTGCAGGTCCGGCCACACATTCGCCAGAACTCACGTTAAACTGCGAGCCATGCCAGGGACAAAAAACAGTGCCGCACATCATTACCCCTCCTGCAAGAGAACCACCCTTGTGGGTACAACGGTCATCAAAAATAAAATAGCCATTGTGTGAGCGGGCGAGAACTACCCTGCGGCCATTTACGTGCAATAATTTCATCTGATCTATTTCGAGGTCTCCTTCACAGGCTACTTTAAGCGGAAATTGTACCCGGCTAAAACTTTGCTCCTGCCATTTACCGGCCCTCGCGTAACGGTGATCAACACCAATCTGATTGCGATGAACCAGCGTGGCCCCCATCCAGCCTGCCATAAACATAAGCACCACCGCAATTGTTTCCAGCAGCAACACCACAGTCATCATTTCCTTCTGCCTGATAAACAGCGATACCACAAACAAGATCAGCACAGCTGTATTGAGGAGTCCGTGTTTAATCCCTCTTTTTTTAGCGCTGCTGTGTGGTGGCACTGTTTTCAGCAGGTCTATGAGGCCGGGAATTGCTGCGGCAACAGCACCTGCTATTCCTCCCAGTGACAGGTAGTACGACAACACAAACAAGAGATGCCTTTCTCCGAAAAAAGCGATTAAATCGCAAAGCAGTGCCGCACTGAAAAAGGCAATAGGGAACACCACAAGCATGGGGTGTATTGGATGCGTTTTAAAATGAGCGGTACTTCTCATGAGAATGAAGCGGCCCAAAAGGCATGCCTGAATTGCTGATAAGAGGCCAAATCTGTCAACTACGGCTAACTTTTTGTCCTTTTAAACGAATATACTCCTTATTATGGCGCATCGAACCTACTTTTGAACTCAATAAAAGCAAATATATGAAAGGAGCAATCAACAAAATACTGCTGATAGATGATGACCAGGATGACCGCTACTTTTTTGCCACAGCTCTTGAAGAAGTTGATCCTGAGATTGAACTCAGCACTGCCAGGGAAGGCGGGGAAGCATTTGAAAAACTCAGCACTTACAGTCCGGATCTGATACTTCTTGACCTGGTAATGCCTGGCATTAATGGCATCACTTTTCTGCAGATGATCAAACGCAACAGCAAACTGTCAAAAATCCCCGTAGTGGTATATACCAGCGACCTCAGCATTTTTGATGAGAGTGATGTGTTGGACCAGGGGGCGGAAAAAGTGGTGATCAAAGCAGATGATTACGCCGGCACCGTTGATAAGATCAGCAGCCTTTTGCAGATAAGAAAATTAAAACAAAGCGCCTGAGTTCATTTTTGTGGAATATAATACGCAATTAACGCAGCGCTGTATCCCGGCACTTCTCACTTCATATCCCAGGAACGCAGCCTGCTGGTACGTAATTTGAAGATGAACGAAACATGAAATTGCTGCTGACCGTTTTTTTTTGTTGTTTAACTATGTCAATATTTTCACAAAATGCCGTTGATCAGGAAACCTTTATGGAAAGGTACTATCTGGCGAGAGACAGCTACAAGGATCTGCCTGAAATTTACGGTCCATTCGCCGCAAGTAAATATACGTTAGAAGAGTACATGAAACGGTACTACGCTTTCAGAGATGCTTATACAGCTCTTCCGAAATACCACGGACAGTTTGCCGGAAGTGAGTTCAGTCCACAGGTTTTCGAAAAGCGGTATTATCAGGTTAAGAGCGCTTATCCTGAGCTTTACGACCTTCATGGCGACTATGCGGCCAGTCCCTATCCCCTTGAGGAGTTCCAGCAAAGGTACAACCACATAAAAGCAACATATCCCAAGCTAAAAAAACTGCATGGGCCTTATGCTGCCTCTCAGCACAAACTTGAAGAGTTTTTGAAACGTTATTACGCAGTTAAGGAAGCCTGTCCTAAACTTAATGATGCCGAGCAGGCCAGCTACGCGCGTAGCACACGAAAGCTGGACGAAGGTGGTGCAAAAAAACCGGCACAATAGCTTATTTTCGTGGCCGGGACACCATGGCGCACGACAATCTGTTACACAAATTAAAAGTAAAGAGCAGCAAACGGGAAACACCCGACTCGGTGAGCTTGCAGCTTGAACCACTGGATTGGCAGCCCACCGCCCGCGCAGGCCAGTTCATTACAATTGTTTTTGAAACGCCTTTCGGCCCTAAGCGCCGCTCTTACTCTCTCAGCAGCAGTCCTGAACTGGGAGAGCCGCTGACCATCACAGTAAAAAAAATTGATAATGGAGAATTTAGCAGACCTCTTAATTATGAGGCCTGGGAGGGCAAAATACTTCTCTGTACAGGAATACATGGCAAATTTGTGCTGCCCGAAAAAATTGGCACTGATCAGTTTGTTTTTATAGCAGCCGGAAGCGGAATTGTTCCATGCTTTTCAATGATCAAGGTACTCTTACAAAAACACAATAACAGGGTGAGCCTCATTTATAGCAGCAGAAGTGCCGGGCAGACAATTTTCCTTGAAGAACTTAACGCGCTGAAGGCAAAATTTAAAGAGAGGTTCAGTTTTGACCATGTTCTGGGCACCAACCGTGATATTACCAGGCGACGCCTGTCGAAATGGCTGCTTGCCGACATACTGAACCGGGTGGTGAAAAATGAGATCGCTTCCAGCTACTATTTGTGCGGTCCCTTTGAATTTATGCAGATGTGCCGGGTTACCCTGCTCACCCGCACCTCGCAAAAACAAATATTTAGTGAGCGTTACGACAGTTACCTGCCCGCCGACCTGCCTGCTCCTCCCGATAAAGAGCCTCGGCTGGTAACCATTCGTATCAAAGGAAATATCTTTCACATTCATGTAAAATACCCTGATTCTGTTACCAAAGCAGCTGCAAAGCAGGGAATTAGCCTGCCCTATAGTTGTGAATCGGGAAAATGCGCAAGTTGTATAGCTTCAGTTGTGAAAGGGCAAATGTGGATGGCCTATAACCAGGTGCTTACCGACCGTGAGATTCAGTCGGGCAGGATCCTCAGCTGTCAGGCTTTTCCAATTCACGGCGACGCCGAGATCAGCTTTGATTAGCTGGTATTTTGTTTGTATAGGCAGAACATGAACAATAACAATGCCTATCCCCTCTTACCGGACCAGGATGAAATGAGCGGAAACCTTGAAGCGGATGCGGATTTTTCTTCTGCCGTGATCAATGGACTTACAAATCAGCCCAAATCGCTCCCTTCAAAATACCTGTACGACAGAAGGGGCGACATTATTTTCCAGCAGATCATGGATCTTCCTGAGTACTATCTGTGCAGGGCCGAGGAACAGATCCTGAAAACACATAAAAACGATCTGCTTCAGAAAATAAATAATGACAGGCCTTTTAAGATTGTTGAGCTTGGTCCTGGAGACGGAAAAAAAACGAAGGTGCTGCTCTCTCACTTTATCAAAAAGAAAGCACGGTTCAGCTACATACCTGTAGATATTTCTCAGCACGCCCTGGATGATCTTGAAAAAAGCCTCTCTCAGGAATTTCCTTCCCTCGAGGTAAAAACCATAGCCAGAGATTACTTTATGGCTCTTGAAGACATAGGAAAAGCCGGAGATGCGCCAAAGATCGTTCTTTTTATGGGCGGGAACATCGGCAATTTCACCAAAGAGGAAGCAGGAAGTTTTCTGAAATTGTTAAGTGAGCGGCTGAACAGTGGCGATAAGCTGCTAATAGGTTTTGATCTGAAAAAAGATCCTGCAGTTATTTAC
>JAEZDS010000014.1 GCA_023433205.1 Bacteroidota bacterium | reverse complement strand
GAGAACCCCTAACAGCTCCATCAACGCACAAAAAAAACCCACCGCCATTCCGCAGTGGGTTTTAAAGAGTTGTTACCGGCAATTACTCCGACACTACTTCAAAGTTCACATTTGCAGTGATCTCTTTGAAAAGGCGCACTTTGGCGCTGTAGTTTCCAAGTTGTTTGATGGTTTCATCGTTGATCTCAATGTTTTTGCGTTCAACATTAAAACCTGCTTTCTGAAGCGCATCTGCAATCTGGATGGTTGTTACCGAACCGAAGATCTTTCCGCTTTCGCCGGCTTTGGCGCCCACCTTGATTTTAACATCAGCAAGCTTTTCAGCCTGGGCGGTTGCTTCTTTGCGGAATTTTTCTTCTTTAAATGAGCGTTGTTTCAGGATCTCTGCGTGTACCTTCTTGGCACTCGCTGTTGCCAGCGTAGCCATGCCCTGAGGCAGCAGGTAGTTACGTCCGTAACCGTTCGCTACATTAACCTTGTCATCTTTGAATCCAAGGCCTTTGATATCTTGTTTTAAAATTACTTCCATGATCTTGAATCCTCTTATTTTAGTAAATCAGCTACGTAAGGCATGAGGGCCAGGTGACGTGAGCGTTTAACAGCCTGCGCCACTTTACGCTGAAACTTCAGCGAAGTACCGGTTAAACGGCGGGGCAACAGTTTTCCCTGCTCGTTAACGAACTTCAGAAGGAAGTCAGGGTCTTTGTAATCTATATACTTAATACCGCTTTTTTTGAAACGGCAGTATTTTTTCTTTTTGGCTTCCGCGGTAGGCGGGTTCAGATATCTGATATCTTTTGATGAACTCATTCTTCTTCCACTCATAATATCTCCTTCTTAGTTGCTTGGCGCCGCTACGGCCTCCTTTTTCTTTGTTTTACCTTCAGCAATAAGTCCTTTACGCTTATCGGCGTACGCTGCTGCATGCTTATCAAGAGCTACAGTAAGGAAACGAAGCATACGCTCGTCGCGCTTGTAAGTAACCTCAAGGTTGTTAATGATCTCCTGTCCCTCACCCGAAAACTCGATCAGGTGGTAGAAACCGGTAGTTTTTTTCTGGATAGGATAGGCAAGTTTCCTTAGCCCCCAATTTTCCTCATTAATGATCTTACCTCCCAGATCAGTAATGGTCTTTTTGATTTTTTTCGCGGCCTCCTTTGCCTGATCATCAGACAAAACGGGAGTTAAAATGAAGACCGTCTCATAACGTTTTTCCATCGTTGGTTTTTATAATAGGGGGGCAAAGATAGGGATTTAATCGGAATTCCAAAACCTAAAAGCCTCTTTTCTACGCCTCTACGCTGAAAAAAAGGGGGAAATTCACTCCTGAAAGTATTTATTTGCAGGGCGGGCCATTTTGCAGTGAGCAGTGGGCAGTTTGCAGTTGGCAGTGGGCAAAGTGTCAAATGCGGCACGGAAGACAGAGGTACACGGAGAAAATACAGCAGTAAGACAATTGTTCTTCTATGTGTTCCTCTGTGTAACTTCTTGATATATAGCATTTCGTATTTATTACTTTTCCTGCCTGGACCCACTTTTCTTCACAAGTTGTTTCCACCGCATAAATCCCTAAAGTTCCACCCAAAATAGTGATAGTCCTTTAAGCTCCTATGTTTATATTTAGCGATCTTATTATGCATAAAAAATTACAGCTTAGCCAATTCACTGTTTTTCTGCTTTTGTGTGTTGCTTTTTCCTCCGCGCAGAGCGAATACGCTACCTACCGTTCGGCCACCAATCCGCTTTACTGGAAGAACCGTATGCCCCACGAAGGATACTGGCAGCAGGATGTTCATTACAACATCAAAGCCGAGATCAACGACAGTACCGATATTCTTACCGGTTCGGAGGAACTCACGTACTGGAACAATTCGCCTTACGAGATCTCTCATGTTTTTTTTCACCTTTACAACAACGCGCAAACCAAAGATTCCTACCTCTCTGATCTTTACCGCAACAACGGCTATCACCTGAATTACGGGAAATACCGCGCGGCCAATAAAGGAACCGAGGTGGAATACATTTCGGTTAATGGCCAGCCACTAAAAACAGAACTCGACAATACCATCCTGAAAGTATATCTCCCCCGAAGCCTTAAAACCGGGGAGTCTGTAACATTCAACATCAATTTTAAGACTTACTTCGATAAAGAGACCATTCGGAACCGCATGAAGATGTTCAATTCATCGGGGAAAAAACATTACGATGTGGTACACTGGTACCCGCGTATTTCGGTGATCGACCGCAAATTTATCTGGCACACGCCTCAGCACATGGACCACGAATTTTACGGCGATTTTGGTTCCTTTTATGTAGAGATGACCCTGCCGAATAATTATATAGCCGACGGCACCGGAATTCTGATAAACGAGGAAGAGGTTTTGCCGGATTCATTACGCCGCAAAGCCGATCTCAGCAATTTTCTGCAAAAACCGTTCAATTCTCCGCCTTCTACTATAATAAAACGCGATGGCACAAAAAAAACCTGGAAGTTCTCGGCCATTAACGTGCACGATTTTGCCTTCACCGCCGACCCCAATTACCGTATTGGAGAAGTTCGCTGGAAAGGTGTACGCTGCATAGCATTGGTGCAGGAATCTCATGCTGCAGGCTGGTACAATGCGCCCTCATACATTGCAAAGATCCTTGAAGTGAACTCGTACAACATCGGTCCCTTTCATTACCCAAAAATGATAGTTGCCGATGCGCAGGATGGCATGGAATATCCCATGCTTACTCTTTGCGGCGGATTTGATCCTGATTACCGCACCCTTTTGATACACGAAATTACGCACAACTGGTTTCAGGGCATGGTGGGCAGCAACGAAACTTACCGTGCCTGGATGGATGAGGGACTCACGCAGTTTTACACGGCAGACAGTTATCAGTTTATTGATGGCCCTATTCTGGTTAAGCCTCAATACAAAAACAAATACCTCAGGCATTTTACGCAGCCCCAGCGCATTGTTGACGCGCAGATCTATACTCCCTACTACAACAACGTTGTTGCAAGAGAGGAGGAAGCTGTTCTTAACACACACGCCGACGATTTTAACGGAGGCATCAGGCACGGTGGTGGCTACTCGCAGTCATATACCAAAACGGCTGCAATGCTCAAGAACCTTGAGTATGTGCTGGGCCGGGCCTTGTTTGACAAAAGCATGCAGTATTATTTTAATACCTGGAAGTTCTGCCACCCCTACCCTGAAGATTTCAGGAATGCCATTATTCATTACAGTGGCGTTGACCTGAACTGGTTCTTCGATCAGTGGCTTGAAACCACCAAAGTGATTGATTACAAAATAGGAAAGATCAAAAAAAGAAAAAACAGCATTTATGAGATCACCTTTGAAAGACTTGGCGGTATGCAGATGCCCATTGATTTTGTGGTGATCAACAACGATGATTCAGCAAGTCATTACCACATTCCAAATACCTGGTTCGAAAAACCAACCAGCGCCACCACCCTGCCCCGCTGGATAGGCTGGGGCCCGAAAGTAAAACCGGTTTATACTGCTACTGTACAGGTGAGCGGAGGTTTAAAGAATGTTGTGATAGATCCTTCATACCGGCTGGCTGATGTTGACATGAGCAACAACATGAAACACGGCCGGGTAAGCCTGAGTTTTGATTCAAAGGTTTATAATCCCCCCGACTGGAAACGTTATGACATGCGGATCAGGCCCTCTCTCTGGTACAACGGCTATGACGGATTAAAGGCAGGTGTGGCACTGAGCGGAGATTATATGCGCACAAGAAATGTATTTGAACTCATCACCTGGTTTAACACAGGGCTGGGGCAATCACACCTTGATCCTTCTGTCCGCAAAAACCGTTTTCAGACCTTTTCATTTATTTTTGATTATCGCACAAGCCTGAACCGATCCTTAAAAAATTCAGCGTTTTATCTGCACCTGCGCTCTTTAGCCGGACTGGACATGGGCACAATAGGGATTGAACGCAAAAGCACAAACCAGAAGACCAGGTTTTACACGCATTTAAAAGCGATGCTTCGCGACGAGGGACGAGATACAGTTTATCTCATCAACAGAGGTGAATGGGGTTACCAGAAACTCAACAGCGCACTTCACGCAGGCCTGGAACACGATTACCGCTACAAAAGAGGTACCGGAAACATTCTCCTGAATTTACGGGCGCCGGTATTAACCAATGATTATGATTTTTCGGCGATCACCCTTACAAGTGTTAACCGTAATGATCTTGGTCTTATCAACATAAATACCAGGGTCTTTGCGCAAATGGGCTTTGGTCAGCGCCTGCCTTCAGAATCAATGTTATTCGCTGCCGGCGCAAACAATGAGGAGTTAATGAATAACAAATATACCAGGGCCATGGGTTTTATTCCGCCATCGTGGGGAGGATACGGGATTGTGACAAATCATTTTACCGCCGGCGGAGGTTTGAATCTCAGGGGCTATTCGGGCTACCTGTTGCCCCAAATGGGAAATGATGGCGCTATCACTTATCATTACAAAGGAACAACGGGCGCTTCCTTTAACATGGAGCTTGAGTTTGGTGAACTTTTTAGTTTTATTAAAGCACGGAAACTGCGCAGCAACGTCCGTTTGCAGCCATACCTTTTTGCTGATGCAGGAATTATAAACACCAATGCGCCGGGTGAAGCAACGGCAATGAGTGATGTAATTGCAGATGCGGGTGCTGGCATGAGTTTTACGATCCTGCGCTGGTGGAAACTGTACAATGTAAAACCACTCACCGTAAGGTTTGATGTGCCCCTTTTTGTGAATCGTCTGCCTTTTGCTGAGAAGGACTATGTGCAGTTTCGCTGGATGCTGGGAATCAACCGGGCGTTTTAAGTTATAACCAGAAGCCTGGGCGCATGCGGAGTGGTTTTTAAACGTTTCCAACAAATGGTAAAAAATGTTTAATGATCTTCCGTCTCCCCCTGGCCGGATTTGAAATTTTACATTTGTGTTGTAACACTAAAACAACTCACATGAAAAAATCACTACCGGCAGCCCTCCTCATTGCGGCAGGCGCCTCGCTTTCCGCGCAACAATTTAAAGTGCCAGCGCCAAGTCCATTACAAACCATTACACAAGCCTTCGCGCTGTCAGATATCTCCATCGAATATTCGCGACCCAGCGCCAAAGACCGTGTGATCTTCGGCGAACTGGTGCCGTTTGATAAGGTGTGGCGAACAGGTGCCAACGCTTCAACGAAGATAGCCTTTGGGGAGGATGTAAAAGTGGAAGGGGTTGCCATTCCTTCAGGAACTTACGCCCTTTACACAATTCCGCACAAAGACAGCTGGGAGATCCTGTTTTACAAGGATCTGAAACTAGGCGGCAATGTTAATGACTATAAAAAAGAGAATGAGCAGGCCAGGCTTACGGTAAAAACCGCTTCAACCTGTGAAAAAGTTGAGACCCTCACTTTCGATATTGCAGATATGAGCTCAAGCGAGGCAAGCATCAGAATAAACTGGGAAAACACAAGAGTGAGCTTTAAGGTAAAGGCAGAGATTGATGAACGTGTGATGACCGGCATAGACAAAGCCCTTGAAAAAGATAACCGTCCCTATTACCAGGCAGCCAGCTATTATTTCAACAACAACAAAGACCTGGCAAAAGCCTCACAATGGGTTGACAAAGCCATCGAACAAAATCCAAAAGCCTATTATATGTATTTGCTGAAGGCCCGTATTAAAGCAAAACAGGGCGATAAAAAAGCAGCGGTTGCTGCGGCTGAACAATCAATCCCGCTTGCAAAAGAAGCCAAGAACGATGAATATGTTACTATGGCGCAGAAAATAATTGCAGAGAATAAAAAATAAAAATTGATTCTCCCCCTCATTACTTTACTTCGTTTACAAAACTTAAAAACCCCGCCACCTGCGGGGTTTTTTAATTAGAATGGATCGTGACCAGCTTCATCTGGCGGGGAACAGCTCTTGCTTTAGATCCTTAATACCGCTCCTTTCACCTTTACCAATAAAACTACCGGCAAAGAGTCGATCTAGTTTACTTTGATCAGCTCCACTTCAAAGATCAGATCGCTTTTTGGTGGAATGGCGCCCGGATAACCCTGCTCTCCATAAGCTAGCGTATAAGGAATATAAAAAGTTGCTTTACCGCCTTCTTTCATTAACTGTAAACCTTCAGTCCAGCCCCTGATCACCTGACCGAGACCAAAACTAATTGGCTCACCACGCTGAACGCTGCTGTCGAATATCTTGCCATCAAGAAATTTTCCGGTATAGTGAACTTTAACTGTATCAGTTGCTTTAGGAGATTTCCCTGAACCTTCATGGTGCATGATATAACGCAAGCCACTTTCAGTGGATTTGCCACCTACGAACATTTTATCAATCTTATCCTTTGCTTCTTTTTCTTTCGCTGCCATCTTATCTGCGTATGAATTTTTTTCTTTTTCAAAAACCTTTGGGGCATCAAAAGACTCGGCTTCTTTACCCTTGCGGAATATCAGCACTTTGTTTATGGTATCGTTCTGAACGATCTTGTTCACCACATCCTGTCCCTCAACCACATGTCCGAATACGGTATGCTTACCATCTAGCCAGGGCGTTTCAACGTGTGTAATAAAAAATTGTGAACCGTTGGTGCCTGGTCCGGCGTTTGCCATACTAAGAATTCCGGGTCCGCTGTGTTTAAGGCTGGTATCAATCTCATCGTTAAACTTATAACCAGGATCACCGGTTCCTGTACCAAGCGGACACCCACCCTGTATCATAAAATTGGCCATTACCCTGTGGAACCTCAGTCCGTCATAATATGGAGTTCCTTCAGGCTTTGCTGTATTTTTGATCTTGCCCTCAGCCAGACCCACAAAATTGGCAACTGTCATAGGTGTTTTTTTATATTCAAGCATTGTATAGATATCGCCCTTTGAAGTTTCGAACTTGGCGTACATTCCGTTTTCCTGCTTTGAAATAAATTCTTTATCCATCTTACTTAATTTTTGTTTGCTTTTTTTTTGTGCTAATGCTCCAAAATTAGTTATTGCCAAAGCGGAGATCAGTAATAAATACTTCTTCATGATATTTGAGGTGTTTTAGAAAATCCAATATACAAAAATATTGCTTTATGGTTTTATTAGCGGGCTTCAGTTCCTGCGGGAACAATGTCGATCAACTCAACATCAAACACCAGCGGTGAATAGGGAGGTATCGGGCCTCCGGGGGTTCCCTGCGCGCCATAAGCCATTGATGAAGGGAGGATCAGCTGCGCTTTACCACCTTTTTTCATCATCTGCAGCCCTTCTGTCCACCCCGGTATTACCTGGTTAAGTCCAAACTGTGCCGGCTCTCCTCCTTCGCTGCTGTCAAAAACAGTTCCATCCAGCAGGCGACCTGTATAATGCACCTTTACAACGTCTGTTGCTTTGGGCTGTGGACCTGTTCCCTTTTTTGTTTCAATATAATAGATGCCCGACTCTGTTGGTTTTGTCTTGACCTTGTTTTCGGCAAGATATTTTTCCAGTGCGGGTTGTTCCAGCCCCTTCGACTCCTGCATTTGTTTCTCTTTTTCGGCCATACGTTTGCTGCGGTCGGCTTCAAGTTCGGCTTTAGGGGTGATCTCCTTTATTTTGATAAGTGCCCGAAGATTATCGCCACTCTGAATGCCCTGAGGAAGTTCATTGTACTTCATGCTCTTGAGGAAAAATGAATCCGCAGGCACGATAAACTCAGCACTGTCGCCTGCAGCCATCATCATCATGCCGTCTTCCAGACTACCTCTGAATGTTGACCCCTCCATACCGAAACCGGTATAACCGCTGCCATCCCTGCTTACATTCTTAGAATCAACGATCACTGAATCGTTCCGCTGGTTCATGATCAGGTAGCGGATGAGGATGCCATCGCCTTCCTGCACCTTTACTCCGCTTTCATCATGATTAAAAAACCGGTAATGTAATCCGTTCTCTGCTCTGGTAAAGCCTTCGAACTTTGAATCATTGCAGGCACAGAAGAACAAGGTCATAACGCCGGCTGCAAGTACTTTTGTTTTTTTCATTTATAGATTTTGTATGTGGTGATTATTTATCCGTGAAGAGGCAATCTTATTACTGACTGTGAACTTTAATCTCATAAATAAGCGGCGTGTAAGCCGGCACAAGACCGGTACTGCTGCCGCAGTCGCCAAAAGCGAGTGGCGAAGGTATAATTATTTTGGCATTCTCGCCCGGTTTTAACCTCAGCATAACATTATTTAGTCCTTTGATCAGCTGCCCAGGCTCTCCTGTTGTGACCGTAAGGGTGTCGGCCCCGTTATCACACAGCCTGTTATTCAGAAAGTACCCTTTGTAACTGATCTTAACCTGCTCGCCGGCTTTCAGCAGCACTCCCTCATTTATCTGATCTTTTTCAAGCCAGTAAAAGCCACCGGCATCTGCCACTGTATCAGCAAGTGGACAGTTTTTCAGGTATTCCTTCACCAGCCACAGCTCTCTTGCCGCCAGGTTATGACTGATAGCGTCGAATTCCCTACTGCCAAGAAGGTCTTTCACCTTAAGGTTAACTTTTATGACACTGTCATACCCGGCAAAGGGCGGGACAGCAGCAAATCCAAAATTCTGCAGAAAGAATTGCCGCACCGGGATCAGCAGTTGCAGGCTATCGCCTTCGGCGGCCTTATTTATTTCCTGCAAAAGATAATTTGCAGCAGAGGTATCGTTTACAGCATAATAACATCTGTCGTTAAGATTGTTCCAGCTATCCCAGAAAACAGAATCGTTCTGCGTTGAGCAGGTGATGTGGACCCAGGCGAATGCGGCGTTCTTTTTCTGCCGGCTTTCATTTTCGAAACTAAGCAAACGGTAGTAGTAGCCGCCAGGCCGCCTAATGTGTGAAGATTTATTTTCCGTTTCAGCGCAGGAAGGCAACAATAAGGTGAAAACAAATAACAGCCGCCACATATTGCAAAGGTAAATGCAAAAAAGCTCCCGGCATAGCAGGAGCTTTTTAAAATATGGAAGTAAAAGCAGAATTACATCATGCCGCCCATTCCGCCCATATCAGGCGCGCCAGGCATTGCAGGCTTTTCCTCTTTTTTCTCAGCAAGAACACAATCAGTGGTAAGCAGCATACCCGCTACTGAAGCAGCGTTCTCAAGAGCAACACGGCTAACTTTGGTAGGATCGATAACGCCGGCCTTCAGCAGGTTCTCGAACTCTTCGGTTCGTGCATTAAACCCGAAATCTTCAGTGCCTTCTTTTACCTTCTGCACAACTATAGATCCTTCGATTCCACCGTTATGGCAGATTTGACGGAGCGGCTCTTCAAGCGCTCTTTTTACGATGGCGATACCGGTGGTTTCGTCTTCGTTAGCGCCTTTCATTTTTTCGAGACTGCTGATAGCGCGAATATAGGCGGTTCCGCCACCCGGTACAATGCCCTCTTCTACTGCCGCGCGGGTCGCTGCCAGCGCATCGTCAACACGGTCTTTTTTCTCTTTCATCTCAACCTCGCTGGCCGCACCAATATAAAGTACAGCTACGCCACCGGCAAGTTTAGCCAGGCGTTCCTGAAGTTTTTCCTTGTCGTAATCGCTGGTTGTAGCCTCGATCTGTGATTTGATCTGGCTCACCCTGCTGCTGATCTCGGCCTTTTTGCCGGCACCATTCACGATGGTTGTATTGTCTTTATCAATGGTGATCTTTTCGGCAGTACCAAGGTCGGTAAGCTGTGCATCTTCCAGTTTACGCCCCTGCTCTTCGCTGATAAAAGTTCCGCCGGTTAAAATAGCAATATCCTCAAGCATGGCTTTGCGGCGGTCGCCAAAACCGGGAGCTTTTACCGCGGCGATCTTCAGGTTGGCACGCAAACGGTTCACTACCAATGTCTGCAGCGCTTCTCCATCAAGATCTTCAGCAATGATAAGAAGTGGTTTTCCGGTCTGAACCGCTTTTTCCAGTATAGGAAGCAGTTCTTTCATTGCACTTACTTTCTTCTCATAAATAAGAACGTAAGGATTTTCAAGAACGGTCTCCATTTTATCGATGTTGGTCACAAAGTATGGCGAAATATAACCACGGTCGAACTGCATGCCTTCAACCACCTCAACAGTGGTTTCAGTGCCCTTGGCCTCTTCAACTGTGATAACACCTTCCTTTTTTACCTTGCCCATAGCAGTGGCTATAAGTTTACCAATCTCGCTATCGTTATTGGCAGAGATGGTGGCAACCTGCTCAATCTTCTTGTTATCATTACCGATGGTCTGCGACTGCTTTTTAAGATTGGCAACAACAGTGGTAACAGCTTTTTCAATGCCGCGTTTCAGATCCATTGGATTTGCTCCCGCGGCCACGTTTTTTAATCCTGCGGTAACAATTGCCTGTCCAAGCACTGTAGCGGTGGTGGTTCCGTCGCCTGCTACATCAGCTGTTTTGCTTGCTACTTCTTTCAGCAACTGCGCTCCCATGTTTTCTACAGGATGTACTAGTTCAATTTCCTTGGCTACAGTAACACCGTCTTTAGTGATCTGCGGAGAACCAAATTTTTTGTCAATGATCACATTACGTCCTTTTGGGCCAAGCGTAACCTTTACGGCATTAGCCAGGGCATCTACACCACGTTTCAAAGCATCGCGGGCGTCGGTATTAAAACTTATATCTTTTGCCATTTTTCTGTTTTTAGTATTTATGAGTTAATGAAATCAATCAGATTTATGCCCTGTTTCAGATGATCGCGTAAATATCGCTCTCACGCATGATCAGATATTCCTTGCCTTCAACGTTCAGTTCTGTGCCTGCATATTTACCATACAGCACAGTATCGCCTACTTTAACGGTCATTGGCTCATCGGGCTTTCCATTACCAACAGCTACGATCTTGCCTTTCATTGGTTTTTCCTTTGCTGTGTCGGGAATGATGATACCTCCGGCAGTCTTGGTCTCAGCTGCAGAGGGCTCAACCAGTACCCTGTCTGCAAGCGGCTTTACATTTACACTTGTTTTTGCCATATTGTTTTTGTTATGTTTTAGTTTGAAAAATTTTGCGCAAAGATAAAAGCATATTGTATGCCAAGTCTGTTTTAAAGACTATTGCAGACAGAATAAGACCAAAAAAGAGAAAAAAGAGAAAAAAATGTCAGTCAGAAATGACAGGCTGACACTAAAGGCTTATTTAAGCCGGCGCTCTCCAGAGTACTTCACAATAAAACCATCAACGCCTTTTGTGGCAAGTTGTTGCTGCATTTTAACGGCCTCATTTCGCGTATTGTAGGCGCCCAGCAGCACCTTGTATAAACCTTCCTCGTTTACAACATGTACCATGCCCAGTGAAGCAAGTCCGGTTCTGGCCGGATAATGTCCGTAAGCACCAATCTGTATGCGGTAAACAACGTTCGCCTCACTGCCGGCGACCTCTATGTCGTTTCCCTGCAGCGAATCGTCCTGCAACAAAACCACAGCTGCGCTGTCAGAACCGGAATCATTTTCATTTGATCCGAAAAGTCCCGCTTTTTCGATCTCGTCAGCATTTTCTGAAAGAGATTGGGAAAGGGAAATGATCTTTGCAGCCACCTGACGGTTCATCTCAGCTTTCTGAATATTGTTCTCTGCCTCCAGGATGGCTTTTTTTCTTTCCTCTTCCTTTTTTATGCCACGGGCGTTCTGGAGGTCCGCTTTAAACTTTTCAATCTGCCTGTCAGCCGCCGCCAGCTCATCTTCTCCAACCCTGCGTGCCTGACTGGCGTCTCTTCGTAACTGTTCCACATGCATTTTTACCTTCTCTGGGTCGCTCAGCTGCTTTTCAATACTGTCAATTCTTGAAACCGGCACTTTTAACGGTATTTCCTGATTTAAACGCTGAAATTCCGAAGGAACTTCAGGCTCAGCGCCTGACTGAACCGTAACCAGCAGATCTTTGAAGTAAGCAACCTTTTTCTCTCCTGCTTCCTGGTATTGCAGCTGTTGCTGCAGGGTATAGGTGCCGGCCGCTCCCGCAACCATATTGAGTGTGATCCGCAATTCAGCTTTTTTTGGCGCTATACTCCAGGTGATACGCACCCTGTTGTTTTCGCTTCTGAAAGTACCGCCATCGCATGAAATCTCCCTTACCACTAAACCGGCCTGAAAGCTAAGCTCATACATGGCAAAATCCTTGAGCGGAGGCCTGTTTATCACAAGTTCGGCCGGAGTTTCCCGGCCGGTGGCGAGCAGGCTGGGTATTTTGTGTTTTATGTACACCTGTGCCTTACAGGTGCAGCACGCTAAAAGAAGTAAAATTGCAGCTCTTTTCATTATCCCTAAAGGTAAACAGCGCTGGCATTGCCGCTCTGCTTCTGCCAAAAACTTAATAACCGTGCTTTATTAATAGCAAAAAAAAACCACCCGAATACGGATGGTTCTTCAAAAAAGTTGAATTTCAAACTATTTCCTGAAATTGACCCTGTAGGCAATTCCTTTGATCATAACCTCACCAACATTGTCGCATTGGGCCTGAAGTTTGGGATTTCCTTCATTTCCAAAATAGATCTGGCGCGGGTACTTATCTCCAGTGGTAAACCGGGCAACACCTTGTACAAATGGATGATGCTCTTCGTCGCGCTGCACCATATCGTTGCTGTTGTTTAGAGTAACTCCGCCTATCCGGTCGGGCGAACAGGTGAAATCACGAACAAGCATATTTGGCTCGGTAATACTCATTGAAAATGGCACAACAGAATTGGTCCTTCCGCTTACCTCGCCATAATAGCCGCAATTGGCAAGTGACCAGGTAACTGCAGGTGCAGTACCGCCTTTGCGGAAAACATCCTCATCATCAGTGTTAAGTAATACCTTGGTAAGCTTTCCATCCCAGAAGATCTCTGTAGGTGCAAGTATTCCCTTAGCAGAGTCAACACCATGCTTAAAGATAAATTTCCCTACAATGGTCCAGCTGACTTTTGTCTCCTCGGGAATCCAATCGTTTCTGTCCAGGTCGCAATAAATATATCCAGGTTCAGGCATGGATATTTCCCAGCCATCAACCTGATAATTGGTGGTAGTGAGCCTTCCGCCAAAACCATATTCATGATAATATTCGGCATTAGGATTGGACTTGGGATGGATCTTCAGCGCGGGATCATATACCAGCCGCACTTCACCACTTCTGAGGCGGCCATCAAGACATTGTGTCTGGTTAAAAACCATGCTAAGCCTTTTTTGAGATACGTCGCGAACTACACGCAATGTACCGGTGCCGGGGGCAAGGCTGTTCTCAGTTCCCGGAATAGGGGTATAAAAATGAGACAATGGTTGATTTACCCCAACAAAACTGCACATCATGTCAATGTCAGACACCACATAAGTGGCCCAGGCAGCATCAAGTGCCGATTGCACCTCTGTATCGGGCTCAGGCGCAACATTTGGCTCCTTTTTACCACAGCCAACAATAAGACCCACAGCAGCCAGGATAGCAAATCCCAATGTAATTCTAGTAATTTTCATGTTTAATACTGGTTAATGCGTTGCAATTTATAACTATTTTTTTGATTTCTCAAAAACCGGCCAAAAGCCCTTAGACAGAGCTATTGATTGTCTGCATTTCTGCAAATGCCGCCAGAGAGAAACAAACAGCTGTATTTCATCAAGCATCATACCATAAAATGTTAAAACTGACATTATTTCTAATCTTAAAAATTAAGCGCAGTTTTGCGGCGTGATTTGTTTCCCACATTCAAAAATCAACCTGGGTTTGCATGTAACTGCAAAACGACCAGACGGCTTTCACGATCTGCAAACCTCTTTTTATCCTGTAAAGTGGTGCGACGCGCTTGAAGTTGCCGAGCATCCCAGGGGAAAAAAAATAGAGATCTGCATCACTGGCCTGCCGGTACAGGGTCAACCTGAAGACAATATTCTGTACAAAGCCTGGCTCGCCCTTAATAAAGAACACCACCTCCCACCCCTGCTGGTGCACCTCTTAAAAAAAATACCTATGGGGGCCGGTCTGGGCGGAGGCAGTTCAGACGCAGCTTTTTTTTTAGAGCTGCTGAATAAAAAATTCAGCCTGGGAATAAGTGAGCAGCAACTGTTTGAAATTGCATCAAACCTGGGCAGCGATTGTCCATTTTTCCTGCAAAAAAAGCCGGTGCTGGCAGGCGGCCGGGGCAATGTGTTCAGTCCGCTGGATATTGATCTGAGCACCTTCTATATTATGATAGTTTATCCCCAGGTTCACAGCAACACGGCCCTGGCCTACGCCGGCGTTACCCCAAGGGCGCCGGTATGCAATCTGGCAGATCTGCTTGAGAAACCCGTAACAGCTTGGAAAAACCTTCTGCTGAATGACTTTGAACCACACATTTTTGCACGATTTCCCGTTCTTGACATAATAAAAAAAGCTTTGTACCGATCGGGCGCCTTATATGCTGCTATGAGCGGCAGCGGCAGTGCCATTTTCGGCATCTATGACAAAGAGCCTTCGCCTGAACTGCCCGAACAGTGCGTAGTATTTCTTCAGGAACCTGATCCCGGCAAAATTTTGTAAACAGTAAAAATCTCTCGTTCTTTGTCGCCCGCAATAAACCGCGGCAATATTATTCTAAAATCTTTGCGATATGTTTCCCGTCCTTAAATTTGGTGGTACCAGCGTTGGCAGTGCTCAGCGCATAAAAGATCTTGTTAAGATCGTACAGGGAAACGAAACAAAGCTGATTGTTTTAAGTGCAATGAGCGGCACAACAAATGCGCTGGTGGAGATCAGTAATGATCTTTATGCGGGCGAAAAGGAGAAAGCTGCCAGCAACATAAACAATCTGCACAAAAAATACCTGGCTGTTGTTGAGGAGTTGTTTTCCACGTCTGCCACCAAAACAAAAGGCTTGGAGCTTATTGACAACCACTTTAAATACCTGCAGGGCTTCACGCTGGATATGTTTACCAGCAACGAAGAAAAAGCTATCCTGGCGCAGGGAGAGTTGCTGAGTACAGCGCTTTTTCATTTCTACCTGGAAGAACTAGGTATTAAATCAGTGCTGCTTCCTGCACTTAACTTCATGAAGCTGGATGCGAACGAAGAACCTGATTTCGCCCACATCGAAAAATACCTGAAGCAGGAATTGCAGCCACACACCGGAACGCAGATCTTTATCACCCAGGGTTACATCTGCAGAAATATTTTTGGAGAGATTGATAATCTCAAAAGAGGGGGCAGCGATTATTCTGCCTCCATTATTGGGGCTGTACTTGGAAGTCCTGAAATTCAGATATGGACCGACATTGATGGCATGCACAACAACGACCCGAGGGTAGTTGAAAATACAAAACCAATACAGCAGCTGAGTTTTGATGAGGCCGCAGAACTCGCCTACTTCGGCGCCAAGATCCTGCATCCTACATGTATACTTCCCGCAAAAAAAAGAAACATCCCGGTGCTGCTTAAAAACACCATGCAGCCCTCGGCAGCTGGCACCAGGATAGCCAACACACAAACCGGCGAAGGCATAAAAGCCATTGCAGCGAAAGATGGCATTACCGCCATCAATATTAAAAGCGATCGCATGCTGCTTGCCTATGGATTCCTGCGTGCAGTATTTGAAATTTTTGAAAGATACAAAACACCAATCGACATGATCTGCACCAGCGAGGTGGCTGTATCTCTCACCATTGATAACGACAAACAGCTGCCGGCCATAATAGGTGAATTAAAACAAATTGCACAGGTTGAGATTGATCAGAACCAGACTATCATTTCCATTGTTGGCGCATTGCCAAAAGAGAAGGCAGGATACGCCCAAAGAGTTTTTGAGGCACTGAAAGATATTCCATTGCGAATGGTTTCATATGGCGGAAGTCACCACAACATCTCGGTGCTGGTACAGGGCGGCATGAAGACCGAAGCTTTGAAAGCTCTTAACCGCGGACTGTTTCAAAAATCCTGATCTATGTTTACAACGGCACAAACAAAATCCTTCAGCGAACGGGAAACGCCTTTTTACTTTTATGATATGGCTTTACTTGGCGAAACGCTTGAAGCGCTTAATCAAAATAAACCCGAATCATACCATGTACATTATGCGCTGAAAGCAAACGCCCATCCACAAATACTGAAGATGGTTCTTGAGGCAGGTCTGGGCGCTGACTGCGTAAGCGGAAATGAAGTGCAGAGAGCGCTGGATACAGGATTCGATCCTTCTAAAATTGTTTTTGCAGGGGTAGGAAAAAGCGACAAGGAAATATTGCTGGCTTTGAACGCCGGCATTTTCTGCTTTAATGCTGAGAGCATTCCCGAACTGGAAGTGCTGAACGAGCTGGCAGGGCGCTCCGGAAAAAAAGCAGCCGTGGCGTTGCGCATCAACCCAAATGTAGATGCCTACACACATAAATATATTACCACCGGCCTGGAAGAAAATAAATTCGGGATAAATCCTTACGAATTTGAAAGGGTCATAACAAGCCTTCGCGGTCTTGCAAACATAAGCTTCAGGGGTTTACATTTTCACATAGGATCGCAGATCACCGACCTTACAGCTTTCAAAAATCTTTGCCTGAAAGTGAACGAAATAAACAGGTGGTTTATTCAGAAAGGTGAAGTACCGCAACACATCAATGTTGGAGGGGGGCTGGGCATCAACTACCAGGATCCTGACGGACACAGGATAGTGGATTTCAAAAATTATTTTTCCATCTTTTCAGAATTCCTGTCTTTACAGCCGCATCAACAGGTGCACTTTGAACTGGGTCGTGCCATTGTTGGACAGTGCGGAAGCCTCATCAGCAGGGTACTGTATGTTAAAAAAGGCATCAACACCAATTTTGCCATCCTCGACGCGGGAATGACTGAACTGATAAGACCTGCGCTATACCAGGCCTATCACAAGATCGAAAACATCAGCAGCGTTTCCCGCAGCACAGTGCGCTACGATGTGGTAGGACCTATCTGCGAAAGCAGCGACTGTTTTGGAAAAGACGTAGAGCTGCCAGAAACAACACGGGGTGACATTATCGCAATTCGCAGCGCCGGAGCCTACGGCGAGGTGATGAGCAACCGCTACAATCTTCGCGAACAGCTGCCCGCTGTGCTGGGCTAAGAGGCGGAAAAAGATGCTACCTTTGCCGGGTGAAAAAAAATTCTGTTTACCTCTGGCTTCTGCTGTTAATACCTTTAAGTTTTGTGATCTGGTATTTTGCCGCCGGCAGCGATCATAAACCGGCCAGAACCCTCCCCTATTTTGGTCCGAAAAATTCCGACAGCGGCTACGTTCACCGCGTAGGGCCTTTTGGGTTCGTTAATCAGGATGGCGACTCCATCACCAACCAGTTTTTTGACGGTCACATTTATGTCACCGAATTCTTTTTTACCACCTGCCAGAGCATCTGTCCTGTTATGAATGAGCACCTGCAGGCAATTTACGCTGAATTCAGCGCTGAACCTGAGCTGTTGTTGCTTTCGCACACCGTTGATCCGGAGACTGACAAGGTTGAAGTGCTTAAACAGTATGCAACAGAAAAAGGTGTGAGTGATGATCGCTGGCAATTTGTAACGGGTCCCAAAACCGAACTCTACAGGATGGCGCGCGAAGCTTACCTCCTGGACAGTAGTCCCGCGGCGCATCCCGATGAAGACTTTGTTCACACTCAAAAATTCGCGCTTGTTGATGCGGATAAAAGAATAAGAGGGTATTATGACGGCACAGATAGTGTGGAGATAGTACGTCTGAGCCAGGACATAAAAATATTGCTTAAAGAACACCGTTATCTTGAAAAAGCTGCAGATTAGCCTGTTTCTGATGTTTGCCACAGGTTTATGCGCCCAAACCGCGGTGTATAAGACCGGTGATCTGCTTGCACGAATTAAGCCCGCTGACACCACCTATATTGTAAATTTCTGGGCAACCTGGTGCAAACCCTGTGTACAGGAAATGCCCGCGCTTGATTCGCTGCACATTAAAGCAGCTAACACCAGAATAAAAGTATTGCTTGTTTCTCTTGATTTCAGGGAAGATCTGGAAAACCGGGTGGAGCCGTTCCTAAGATCAAAAAAAGTGAAGGCTGAATGTGTGCTGCTGGATGAAAACAACGGCAACGATTTTATTGATAAGATAAATCGAAACTGGAGTGGAGCCATACCTGCAACACTGGTAAAAAAAGGAGATAAGGTTCTTTTTGCTGAGAAAAAACTGACGCTGAGCGATCTCCGGGACATGATTGAGAAGCTTAACAATCCATAAAATGAAAGATCCCCGCAATATGCGGGGATCGATCAGAGGTCAAACACTATAAACCTTAACAAACGGCCTTATAACCGCTGTTATTGATAAATACGGGTTCACAACTCCGGTGGTTGGGTAAAAAAACAGGTAAGCTCAAATTTTCCTGCAAAATAATACGCCTGTGAGCTTGTGCGGGCGGTAAATCGTGACACACCAGGAAATTGAGTTACAATTGTCTGCACGATCAATATTTCTCATTTTGCCGAACTAATTCGTTTTCCGGTCGGCACCTGTGCCATTTTTGCCTGCCTTTTTCCGGATCGCTGTTTTTGCCCCCAAAAAACACCATTTGAGATTTTTTTCTAGTACCCATTACTTTTGACCCAAAGGGAATAAACAGTATCCTGCTGCCAACTATTCAAAGATGGCTGTTGACGCAGTTTATCGCACTAAAACGGACAAGTCAGCAGCCTGTGTCATAATCATTCAGGATAGGCAACTGCCACCACTGCTTCACCATTAGTAATGATGAGCTCTTCGGAGCCTGACCTCAACAAACAGTTAAAGAATGCCTTGAACCTTTTGGTGGGATGGCCATCTTTATTGGGTTTATAACTCTCAACACTTACGATCTCAAACTTACTCTCCTGAGGTTGCACAAAATCACGAGTTGAGTACAGTTTTCCGTTGTTGTCGGTAAATTCAATGGTGATCTTTGAAAATGCTTTTACATTGGGAATTGCCGTTACCTCTGTTATAAAATTGGCTGAACACACAGGATCAACGCTGGCAGGCACCTGGTAATATGCATAACTGCTTTTATTAGCCGCATCGGTAACAGTGAGAGTTGTGGTATAAAACCCTCCTCCTAAAGGCTGGAACGTATGAGCAGGTGTTTTTTCAGCTGAAAACTGACCATCACCGAATTCCCAATAGTAACTTAAGGGCTCAGCGCCTACAATAGAAGCGCTGAAACTGTACAAAAGATCGGGATAGGCTGTTCTTGTGGCTGTCACCAGGGGCTGAGATCCAAAACCCAGGTTAAATTGCGCATAGTGTTGTGCCGAACAGCCTGAGGCATCCTCATACCTCATGGAAACGCTGTAGGACTGGAGGGCGTTAAAGGTAAGTCCTGCGTTATAACCACTTACGTAAACCGGCTCCTCACCATTTTCAATGATCGTCCAGGTATAAACACCAGTTGGATCGTACATGATTTCCGGACGAAACTTGACCACGTACTGTGTGGGCTGAAGACTCCTGTCGTTGTAAAGATAATTGCCGGGCTTCAGCGTACTGTCAATATGCACAGGTGCATTAGCCTGAGAGGCCATGTGATCGTTCACCTTAATGGTAAATGCATTACAGCTCACACAGCCGTTTTTTGAAAGGTCGGCCTGTAAAACATACACTTCATTTGAGTCGCGATAATAGCCGGGACTCATCCTGTACTGGTCATTACCGGCTTCAATGCGCACAGGGCTGCTTCCTGCGATGCAGTCAACATAAAAAACAGGCTCACCGGCAGCAGGCTGAGGCAGAGGCTCCTTTTTGCATCCCTGCAGCAGCAGAACCACAAAAAAAATAATTATGGAGACGGTCCTTTTCATTAACGCTGAAAGATAGTGTAGGTAAGTCCCAGCCGAAGCGAGGTTGATCTTGCCGGTACGCCGTTATATGTGCCGGCACCAAAAACACTGTTGAGCCCATATACCAGCTCAGCGCCAACGCCAAGTCTGTTTCCAAGCTTAATGTTGTATCCGGCAGTAAGAAAAAACAGGTTCTGCGTCATTCCTTCATACACAAGGTTATTGGTTTCTGAGTTTTGCGCGGTAATACTGTTATCCTGCACCACATTGGTCTGCACAGTATTGCTGGCATTCAAAAGGCGTGCTCCCAGTGCGCCAATACTCAGACTGTTGCCATTCCCGAAATGGTAACCAAAGCGAAGGGGCAGGGCAAGGTATCTCAGATTTTCGGTGGTAATGACCGTGTTACTGCCTGATGATCCAAAATCAAATTCCTTTGATGTGGCCGTATAAAAAGGAGAGCTGATATTTGCCTGATCAAAAGCCTGTATGCCTGATGTGATAGTGAGCTTTTTACCCAGATAAAAACCCAGGTTAATTCCTCCGTACCAGCCTAAACCTCTTCCGTCATCTGTTCCATGCACCTGCCAGCCATTCTGGAAAGCGCCTCCGCCGTCCAGTTCCATAAAAAATATGCGTAACGGCTCTTCGTTGTGATAATCATCGTCACGTCTTATTTCATTAAGAGGTGCCTGAATAATTTCAGGGTCACTTAATACGGCGTTCAGATAAAGACTTTTGGCAGTAAGCCGCACGCAGGTGTTCTGATCGTTAGCTTCTGCAGTGAGAGGCAAAACAGCTTTGTTCTGCTCATCAGACCAAATTGGCGCAGACGGAACTGCCTCTTCAGTACTGTTGTCACTCGCATTTTTTTTCACTTGTCCCGCCTTCCTCACAACAGTGGTTTCGGCCATCCCCTTTTGAGCTGCGCTCAGGGTCACGGCTTTAGCAACTCTGGCCTTCGCATCAAGCCGGGACACAGGACCACCAGGGCCTGAATTAGCCTGCCTTTTTGCAATACCTTCAGTTCGTGCAGCGACTTTTTCCGGAGCCGGCTCCGAAAGGTATCCGCTCGCCATTTGATTAGACGCCTTGCTTACAGCGCCCCCAGCAGTTATTTCATCTGCCTGTAATGTACTTTCAGTTTTGAAAGGTTCCACGGAACTAATACTGGCTGAAGGGTTATGGTTTACAAGTACGGTGGAATCTTCTGCGTTTGTGTGATTAAAAACAAGCAGGCCTGCCGAAGCGGCAGCAACTACAATGGCGCTGCCAATAAAAAGCCTTTTCAGAGAGCCGGTTCCTCTCCTGCTTTCCTTTATCAGCTGGCTGGCCTTTTCCCAATGCGCTTCGTTAAAAGGGTACTCAAGCTCTTCAGCCTTTTCGCGCATCTTTCTGTCAAATTCCTCTTCGTAGCTCATTTTTATTTTGTCTGCTTTACTCGCTATTTTATGCTTTTGCAAGGACTGAATTCTCAATATACTCTTTCAGTTTCTGCCTGGCTGCGTTTAAATGCCATTTGGAAGTTCCTTCACTTATCTGCAGCATCTCCCCTATTTCCTTGTGAGAGAAGCCGTCGATCACAAAAAGGTTAAATACTTTTCTGGTAGCTTCAGGCAGTTTTCCCACTTCCTCAAAGATCTGTTTGCAGCCTATTTTACTCAGTGCTTCGTTTACTTCTGAGAAGTCGCTGCTATCATAATATTCTTCCACATAGGTAACTTTCTCGCGCTCTCTTTTATTTTTCCTGTATTCGTCAATCAGGGTGTTCACCATGATCTTTCTTATCCATGCTTTGTAGGGAACTTCGTTCCTGTAATTTGAGAGGTTATTCAAAATCTTCAGGAAGCCCATATTAAGCACTTCAACAGCAGTGTCTTTATCACGCGAATACCTCATACATATACTCAGCAGGTAGCTGTAACACAGTCTGTAAAGTTCATACTCAGCCTTGCGGTCGTGCTTAATGCACAATGCGATCAGTTGTGGCTGAATATTCATTAGTGTTCCCTCTATAATTAGATACGATTAAAGTTAAGGAATAGTTGGGTAAAAAGCCACCCAACGACGAAAACACCCTGAAATCAGTTCTTGAACATCCTGAGCAGCTGGCCAAGGCGCTCCCTGAGCTCCAATCGCGACACGATCTGATCCAGAAATCCATGTTCAAGCACAAATTCTGCGGTTTGAAACCCCTTGGGCAGATCCTTTCCGATGGTTTCCTTTACAACCCTTGGTCCGGCAAAGCCTATCAGAGAGCCAGGTTCTGCAATATTCAGGTCGCCAAGCATGGCATAACTTGCTGTTACACCACCTGTTGTTGGGTCGGTTAGCAATGAAATATAGGGGATTCCCTTTTTTGCCATCTGACTAAGTTTAGCCGAGGTTTTGGCCATCTGCATCAGCGAAAAAGCAGCCTCCATCATCCTGGCGCCTCCGCTTTTGCTGATAATAAGAAGGGGCATATTAGTGCCAAGACAGTGGTCAATCGCCCTGGCAATCTTTTCGCCCACAACACTGCCCATGCTGCCACCAATAAATGCAAAATCCATACAACAAACCATCAGCTCGTGCCCCTGAACCTTACCATAAGCGCTGCGCAGGGCATCTTTTTTACCTGTCTTGCGAATGGTATCGGTTAACCTGTCGGTGTATTTTTTAGTATCGGAAAATTCCAGCGGATCACCGCTCACCAGGTTCTCATTGATTTCGGTGAACTGATTGTCGTCGAAAATGATCTCAAAATATTCGGCGCTGCCAATCCTTTCGTGGTATCCGCATTCAGAGCACACGTACCTGTGAGAGGTATGATCCTGCACAGTATGGATTTTTTTGCAGGAGGGACATTTATACCATAATCCTTCCGGGGTCTCCTTCTTTTCCTTGGTGGAAGTGGTGATGCCTTCTTTTAATCTTTTAAACCAACCCATTCAAAATCACTTTAAAAAACAAGAACTACAGTAACTGGAAAACACATCAGGCCAGGGTAATACTCTCATCAAGATAAACATCCTGTATGGTATGAAGCAGGTTCACCCCTTCTTTCATTGGTTTCTGAAAGGCTTTGCGGCCGCTGATCAGCCCCTGTCCGCCAGCTCTTTTATTGATAACGGCAGTTGTTACTGCTTCAGCAAGATCGCTTTCACCTTTGCTTTCACCACCGCTATTTATTAAGCCGATCCGGCCCATATAACAGTTTGCCACCTGGTACCGGCAAAGATCAATAGGATTTTCACTGCTTAACTCTGAATAGACCTTTGCATGGGTCTTGCCAAAATTAATGGCCGTATAGCCGCCATTCTTATCTGACAGTTTTTGTTTGATGATATCGGCCTGAATTGTTACGCCAAGGTGGTTAGCCTGCGATGAAAGGTCGGCAGCGGTATGATAATCAATACCCTCTTTCTTGAAGCTGCTGTTACGGGTATAACACCAGAGTATTGTTGCCATTCCCAGCTCATGCGCTCTTTCAAATGCCTGGGCAACTTCCACAATCTGCCTTGATGATTCGGGTGAACCAAAATAAATGGTAGCGCCAACAGCCACAGCACCCATGTTCCAGGCTTCTTCAACCGTACCAAACATTATCTGATCATATTTATTGGGATAGGTCAAAAACTCGTTGTGGTTGATCTTCACTATAAACGGAATCTTATGGGCGTATTTTCTGGCTACCGATGCCAGCACGCCATAGGTTGAAGCCACCGCGTTACAACCTCCTTCAATGGCGAGTTTTACAATGTTCTCACTGTCGAAGTATATTGGATTTGGCGCAAAACTGGCACCCGCGCTGTGCTCGATCCCCTGGTCAACCGGAAGTATGCTCAGATATCCGGTGCCTGCCAGTCTGCCGGTATTATACAACTGCTGCAAACTCCTCAAAACCTGCGGATTTCGATTTGACTGCATAAAGATGCGGTCAACAAAATCAGCGCCGGGCTGATGAATGTTTTCTTTTGCGATTGTTTTGCACTTATGTTCAAGAAGACTAGCGTTCTTCCCTAAAATTTCTGATATCCTGCCTGCCATAACGTTTTTTTAAAGGGAGACAAATATAAGGAATCTCTGATAAGCCCCGCTATTGCCCTTCACCTAATTTCCACAAGTATTAATTGCCTGCTAATGAGTGCCCAATATACAACGCCCTGATTTGGTGCGTTCATCAGCAATGCCCTTAAATAAAAAAACCCTGCCAAAGCAGGGTCTGAAATTTTAAATGGTTCTTTATTCGTTAACCATTATCATTTTAAAAGGTACGTTAATGATGGCCTGGTAATCTTCACCAGCCTCCAGCATATCTTCATCGTCCTCTTCATAGTGCCAGTTAATAGTTACCGCACTACCGCTTTTGTTTATGCCTTCAAGCTTTTTGAACACATCAAGAATACACTTCGATGAGGAGGTGTTAAAATACTCAAGCTGAACGTTCACCGTAGTTGCAGGTTTTGCAACAGCAGCATATTTGTCAAGAGCATCAACCAGCGGTTTGTAAAATTCAATAGAATTTTCAGGAATAGAACGCCCCTTCACCTCCAGCACTCCATCATTAAGATCGAAGTTTATACTTGGTGTTTTTGGTGTACCCTCAATAGAGTATTTTTCCATAATTATGGTTTTTAATTTTGATTTGAGACTTTAATATTCAGTGTAAAGAAAGAAACTTTATTGTCAATTTCCAAAAAATTGTATTCCAATTTTTCGCCTGTTTTGCGTGCTATATCTATCATTCCGAGTCCCCCGCCTCCTTTCAGCGACATTTCCCCGTTGTTGAGCACCTTCTTGTAGTATTCTTTTAGTTCGTCTTTATTTAGCGCGTTCACCTCGTCAAGACGGCTGCGCAAACCGCTTATATTTTCGTTCAGGATATAGTTGCCTGTTACGATCGAGTATTTGTCATCAAGTTTCCCTATTGTAAAGATCGCTGAACGAATTTTTTCATCTGTATCGGTAATTTCATCAAGATGATGGTAAAGATTCTGCAGACATTCAACCAGCACATTATAAACCTTCTTTTTCATTCTCGGTTCTTCCTGCATGTTGTCCATCTTATTTTCCATTATCTGTAAAATAGATGTGAGCAGATCGGACGTAATCTCCCCCTTAAATGAAAGCAGGATATTATTCCGTTCCATTTTATCGTATATGTCGAAAACGTCCACTATGTGCAAAGGCCGGGTGATGGGCGTAAAAATATTAATTTATTTGACTCCAAATTAATTATCGTTAATACTGCATCTAACAAAAAGTTGTCAGCAAAAACCATTAAAATAAAAAGGAAAGACTTCCCAGGCCGCTTTGCCACACAATCTGTCAGCATCAGCGCCCGTATGAGTATCAACAGCAGTACAATCAGGATCGGCTGTAAAACACCAGTACTTTTCCATCAACTCGGCATTATTGTAGACAAATATACTATAATCCATGACAAAAGTTGAAAATTTTCAAATCTCTATGCCCACAATCAACACGTCATCCACCTGTTCGTGGTTCTGCCTCCAGTTATCGAAACCGCGTTCAAGTTCATCTTTTTGCTGCAAAGGATGGAGATTATGTATGGAGGCCAGCAATTCGTGGAACCGCTTCACCATAAATTTCTTTCCGCGCTCACCACCAAACTGATCAGCGTAGCCATCAGAAAAAAGATAAGCCATGGTTGGCACTTCAACCCTGATGCTGTGCGTGGTGAATTGTCTGTTCAGATTGGCTTGTGCCCCCCCAACGGGATTTTTGGTGCCGTTGAACCTGCTGAACCTGCCATCCCGGTCAATGAGGATCAGCGGGCGGTTTGCCCCTGCCCATAACGTTTCACGCCGGGCATCGTTTATTGCGATCAGCGATACATCCATTCCGTCATGTGTATCTACTTCGTTCTTGCCCTGCCTCAGGGCCTGCGATACGCCCCTGTGCAAATGGTTCAGTATTTCGCCCGGATCTGTGATGCCATTCTCTGTTACGATCTGGTCTAAAAGATTATGACCGATCATACTCATAAAAGCGCCTGGCACCCCATGCCCCGTACAATCAACCACCGCAAATATTTTTACGCCGTTCTTCTCTGCAAACCAGTAAAAGTCGCCGCTTACAATGTCTTTTGGCCGGTAAAGAATAAATATCTTCTTAATTTTCTGAAAGATCTGCTCCTTGTCGGGCAAAATGGCCTCCTGGATGCGCTTCGCGTATTCAATGCTGCTGGTAATATCACGGTTTCGCGCCGCAAGTTCACGGGTGCGCTCGGCCACTTTGTTTTCAAGCAATACATTTTCCCGTCTTATGCTTCTGGTTCTGAATAAGGTAAAACCATATATGGCCGCTATTCCCAATACCACTACCAGAAAATAAAATGGCCGGGTTCGCCAGAAGGGAGGAATTACGGAGATGCTGATCTCATAGGGCGTCTCATTCCAGATGCCATCGTTGTTGGCGGCCTTTACCCTGAATTTATATGTACCGCCGGGTAGTTCGGTGTACGATACATAACGCACATGACCTGGTTCCGACCACTCGGAATCATAACCTTGGAGCTGGTAACTGAACATGTTCTTCTGCGGATCGGTAAAATCAAGTGCGGCCAGTTCAAACTGAAAACTGTTCTCACTCCATTCAAGTTCAAGGTGCTTCTTAAATGCCAGCAATGTGTCGGTAACTACATCCCTGCCCGCAATTTTATAACCTACAACAAATACAGGGGGCTTATTAAAATTGTTCTTTATTGTGGTTGGTCTGAAAACATTAAAACCTTTGGGGCCTCCAAAATACATCAATCCGGTTTTTGAGGCGCAGGCCGCTCCCATGTGATACGCGGTATTTAAAAGGCCGTCTTTCAGTCCGTAGGTTTTAAAGGTAACCTTCTGTCCGTACGTCATCGGATCAAGTCTTATCAGGCCCGCATTGGAACTCATCCAAAAGTTGCCCACACTATCTTTTAGCAGTGAGTACAAATAAGTGTTGGGCAGTCCGTCTTTTTCGTAAAAACTGTAAAAACTGTCATCGGAGTTAAGTACGCTCAGGCCCCGTGACGTTGCAACCCACAATGAACCGTTGTCTGCTTCATTCACAGCAAAAACCACATTCGACGGAAGATCTCCGGTACGGCCTTTGTTTGTATAAACCTTCTGCACCTGTAAACGGCCTGAAGTATCCAGCCCCCGCAGCTTCACCAAACCTCCGTCATAGGTACCCAGCCACACTGCAGCTTTTGAATCTCTGAATATACAGTTGATGCTTAGTACAGGCAAGCCCTCCCGTTCGGCGAAACGAAAAACTTCCATTGTCAGCATGTTGATCCTGAACAAGCCGTCGCCGGCGGAACCCGCGTACAGATAATCACCATCTATAAAAAGCGTAAGTATGGTGCCACCCCTGCTCTCGCGCAACAGATTTGTGCTTTTTCCTGTTCGCAGATCGTAACGATATATACCATTGCCCCAGGTACCAACCCAGATCACATTTTTGTTTTCACGCGCAAAACAGCGCACTGTGCCGTCTCCAATCAGTGAGCTGTGATCAACAGTTTTGCCATTCTGCATGTTTATCTCATGCAGCACATTAACGCCGCCAATCACCACCTTGTCAGGCTCCATTTCAAGAATGGCGTAAATGTTGTCGAATTCTGTTTCGTAATTATGTGCAGAAAGAGGAAAGCGGAGAGACCGGTGAATTGCTACATTCACACCACCGAGATCGGTACCTATCCAGATATTATTCTGTTTATCGGCCAGAATACTGTTGCAGGGGTTTGAATTAAGGCTCTGCGCAACCTCTTGCCTGGTATAAAAATTTGTTTCACCGGTAATAAGATGAAATACCACTGCGCCGTATGCTGTTGCCGCATAAATACTGTTATTCTGAACCAACATATCCCTGATCATGTTTGAATTGGGATTAAGGTGGGCGAAGGAGATATGGGCCTGCACCTCAAAGCTCCTGTCTACTTTAAAAATACCGGCTCCGTTTGTGCCCAGATAAACCCTGCCGCCATACTGCTGGATCCTTGTTATTGACCGCAGAAGGCTGTCAGGTATATTCATAAAAGCAGGAATGGTGACATCTACACGCATTACCTGATTGTTTGAGCCAAGACGCCACAATCCCCTGCCCGCAGTACCAATGTATACAGCCCCATCAACTTTCCCCAGACTTGTTACCTCCACATTTTCATCATCAAACAACAAGCTCCAGGCACTGTCCTTTCTCATGTTAAGCATGGCCAGCCCGTTAGCTGTGCCAAGTAAAACCGTACCAGAATCAAGACTTAATATGCTGTTGATGCGTGACCGGCCAAAAGGTCCGGGCTTGCTGATCCTGCGGAATTTTTCAGTGAGCGGATTAAAATAGTTCAGGCCTTCACGGGTACCTACCAGTAAAAGATCAGGGTATTCCTGTACCAGGCTAATAATATCTGAATGAGAAAGTGAACTGGTATCTGAAGGATCGTTGCGGTACACCTTTACCTGATAGCCATCGTAACGGTTCAGTCCGTCCTGTGTGCCAAACCACATAAACCCCTTGTCATCCTGAATAATGGTGCGCACAAAATTTGTACTCAGCCCGTCTTCGCCGGTTATTTGTTTGAAGCGTAATTTTTGTGACTGTCCTGTAAAAGCTAAACACAGCAGCAACCACGAAAAAATGCTTTTCGGTTGAAGGAACATAGATGTCGAAATTAAGCCTTTTTTGCTCAGCTTAAAAAGATATCTTTGCTCCTGAATGTGCGGAATTGCAGGCATACTGAGCGTTTCGGATGAAACACAGCAACCCGCCAATGGCCACGAAGCCGTGTTGCACGCACTGGGCCACCGCGGCCCGGACAGAAACGGAATCTTTAAAACGAAAAACGTTGTACTGTACCACACACGTCTTCAGATCATTGACCCCACTGATGCCAGTAACCAGCCTTTCACTGATGAAGGGCGTAATAACGCGCTGGTATTCAACGGTGAGATCTTTAATTACCGCGGACTTGCCGGATCACTTAGCCACCGGCGAACAAATGGTGATGTGGAAGTCTTGTACCGCCTGCTGCTGAATAAAGGTGCAGCGGCCTTGCCCTTACTTAATGGCTTTTTCGCTTTTGCCTGGTACGATGGCCACGAAACTTTGCTTCTTGCCCGCGACCGTTTTGGGGTAAAACCGCTTTACTACTATTCTGACCAGGATAAATTTGTTTTTGCCTCTGAACTGAAAGCGCTGCTGGAGATCACCGGACCACAGCCCCTCAACCATCGCCAACTTTATTCCTACCTGCGACTGAATTATTGCTCTGGCCGTGAGACCATCTTTAATAATGTTTACAGAGTTATGCCCGGTGAATTTTTGCGTGTAAACAAAAGAACTGTGAGCAATGAGCAGTGGTACACTGTTCCGCAGAAAACAGGCCGCGGAGAAAATTTATACGATCTGCTTGATGATGCAGTAAAACTGCGTTTGCAGGCAGATGTCCCACTGGGAAGTTTTTTGAGCGGAGGTCTTGATTCATCGGTAATTTCTGCGCTTGCGGTAAAACACCGGCCCGGCCTCAAGACCTTCAGCATCGGATTTAAAGAAGCAGATAAATACCTTGATGAGAGCGCCTTTGCTTCGGAGGTTGCCGGACATATTAAATCAGACCATCACCTGTTCAGGTTAGGTGAGGACGACTTTCTGCATCATATTGACGACTTTCTGAATTCAGTTGATGAGCCATTCGCCGACTCTTCCGCCTTTAATATGTTCATGCTCTGTAAATATACCAGGCAGCATGTGAAGGTGGCCTTAAGCGGCGATGGTGCCGATGAGTTGTTTAAGGGATATTACAAACACCGAGCTTTTATGATGAGCGCACAGAGCGGCAGCAGACTGGTGGCGGTTTCACTTAAGGCTCTGCTGGCGGGATTGAAAAGTTCCAGAAGTGGCGCGCTTGCAAACAAAAAGCGGCAGCTGAATAAATTCGCAGTGCTCTCCAAACTGCCACATCAGGAAAGGCTTAAATTCCTTGCAAGCGTTTCTACACACCCCGAATGCGCGGGCCTGCTCAGGCAGGGCGTTTCATCATTGTACTTCGATGCCCTGTTTACTGAATCCAGCCTTCTGCCTGATTTTTCAGCCGAAGATCAGTTCGATATGGAACACGTGCTGCCTGATGATATGCTGGTAAAAGTTGACAGATTCAGCATGCGGCACGGCATGGAGGTGCGAAATCCATTTCTGGATTACCGTGTTGCTGAGTACGCATTAAATCTCCCGTTAAAAGAAAAGATCAGTCAGCGTAACCAGAAGATCATTTTAAAAAAGACCTTTAATAAATTGTTGCCGGCCAGCATCCTCGAACGTGGTAAAAAGGGATTTGAATTGCCGCTTGAGCGCTGGCTGAAAACTGCTCTGTTTTCAAGAATTGATAATGAGTGGCTGAATGAAAAACTGATTGAGGAACAGGGATACTTCAGCGTTTTACAAGTTAAGGCTCTTAAAAAACAGCTCACTGAAGGGGGACAGGGCGACACACCTGCCAGAATGTGGGCGCTGATAGTATTTCAGCAATGGCTGAAGAATTACAGTAAATATATAGCGCCGGAAAATCGGCACTCAGCAGTGGAATGAATAAGATAAAAGTACTTCGTCTTGTAAACCGGTTCAACCTGGGCGGAATCACTTACAACGTTTCATACCTAAGCAGATACCTGCCCGAAGAATATGAAACGCTGCTGGTTGGCGGTCCGGAAGAAATAGGTGAGGCCAGTTCGTTATATATACCTCAGTCGCTGGGCTTAAATCCGGTGATCATTCCCGAAATGCGGCGCAGCCTGAATCCTTTTTCGGATTACATGGCGTATAAAAAAATCCTGAAACTGATAAAAGATTTTAAGCCAGACATTGTGCATACACATGCCAGCAAGGCCGGCGCCCTGGGCAGGCTGGCGGCAAAAAAAGCGAAGGTGCCTGTGATTGTTCACACCTTTCATGGCCATGTGTTTCACGGTTATTTCGGAAAGATCATCACTGCAT
>JAEZDS010000122.1 GCA_023433205.1 Bacteroidota bacterium | reverse complement strand
ATCTGGGGCAACGCGAGTGGTTGCCAGCTACCAACATTGACTGCAGTACCCGGGCCGGGAACCTATGCCATTACGTTTACTGCTGGTTGCGTATCGGGATATAACGTTGTGGTGTATGATAATAACTTTAACAATCCGCCCATTGGAGGGGTTGGTAATGTGCAGGGGCCCGCGAATCCTTCCACGCTTTCATTTACTACAACTTCACAGACGCAACCACAGTGTTTCGGACAGTGTAATGGAAGCAGAACAGTTTTCTGGAATAGCTCGGCATCTCCGCTCACTGTTTCACTTACCAGCCCTACCTCAACCGGGCCGGCACAGAGTACCTGGAGCAACGTGGCAGCATTTAGTCCAGTTACTTATACAAGCCTGTGTGCGGGCATACATACTTTCGATGTCACGGATGCAAACAACTGCATTTTCACAAACTTAACGTTTACAGTAACTGAGCCGGCGGTACTCAATGCTGTTACAAGCACCGCTCAGCCCAGTTGTTTCGGGGGTAGTAATGGCAGTTTTTCTGTAGTGCCCTCAGGAGGCACGGCTACCTACCAGGTGGTTTTTAGCAACAACAGCACTGTAACTGTAGGCAACTCCGGCACAGCCACCGCCACAGGCCTTTCCGCGGGTCCGGTCTCAGCCACAGTTACCGATTCAAGGGGATGTACCACTACTGTTACGGCCACCATAGGTCAGCCCTCCATTATCAATATCAGTTCAACGCAGACCAATGTTTTGTGCGGCGGTGCCTGTACGGGCCAGGCCTCAGTAGCTGTGACCGGTGGGGGAGGAGGGTACACTTATACCTGGAGCCCTTCGGGAAGTAACAATGCCCTGGCCACCGGTTTATGCGGCGGTATGTCGCATGTTGCCAGTATCACTGATGCCAACGGGTGTCTGAGAACCCATACCGTAACCATTACCCAACCTGCTTCAATCACTATTACTCCAACAATTACGAACTTAACCTGTAACAATATCTGTACAGGTGCAGTTTCGGTCACAGCATCTGGACCCCCTGGTACTATCACCTACACCTGGCTGGCGCCTCCTTCGGGAAGTGTGATCACTACTGCCTCAGCCATAGCTTCGCGCTGCGCAGGTGTTTATACATTACTTGCCAGCGCATCTCCTACCTGCGTTAATTCTTTTACTATACCCATTACTGAACCTCCACCAATTAATTTAAGTGCTATCACACAAACAGTTGACTGTATTGGCTTTTGTAATGGAAGCGCTACGGCCAATGTCTCGGGCGGGAACGGCTCGCCCTACACTTTTACCTGGACTGCGGTAAGTGGTACACCTGCCCCGCAAACCGGGCCTTCTGCGTCGAACCTCTGCGCGGGTAATTACAGTCTTGCAACAAGAGATGCCTCAAACTGCGCAGCAACCATTAATTTTAACATATTCCAGCCGGTTCCTTTTTCATTTGGCATCACCACCACCTCCATCACCTGTAACAGTGCCTGCTCAGGAGTAATCAATGTATCACCAGGCGGAGGAACTGCGCCATATAATTACACGCTTGTTTCTGCAACATCGAGCACCGCATCATCCAGTCCCATTTTTAGTAATCTCTGCGCCGGGACTTACACTTTAAGGATGAGTGATGCCAGTGCAAGTTGTGCGCAACAAACTATTGTTACACTTGTGCAGCCCAATCCGCTTGTGCCCTCAGTAAATGTTTCGAGTATTACCTGTGCCAACCTTTGTAATGGCAATCTGGCGGGGAGTGCCAACGGAGGTACTCCATCATATACACTCAGCTGGAATACTTCAACCGGCACAGTGGCTGGGGGTGTTCTCACAAACCGCTGTCCTGGTTCTTATACATTTAACATTACCGATGCTAACGGTTGCAACTCAACACCAACTGTAATCACGCTTACCGCACCACCCGCTATCACTGTAAACATCACCTCAACCAATGCCACCTGTGCAGGTGATTGTAACGGCATGCTTTCGGCCAATGTAAGTGGAGGAGCCGGAAGTTACTCACTGAACTGGTCTACAGGTTTTAGCAGCAATCCACTCACAAATCTATGCGCTGGAAATTATACCCTTAATGTAACTGATGCTAATAACTGTGCGGTGGCCACAACTGCTTCTGTTAGTGCACCCTCTGCAATTGTTCTTACACAAAGTACTACTGCTGTAAGCTGCGCGGGGAGTTGCGATGGTTCTGCGACAATAACAGCCAGCGGGGGCGCAGGCACATACACCTATCAGTTTAATACCACTCCTCCTGCGTCAAATACCTCAGGTATCATAAACAATCTTTGTTCAGGAAATTATATTGCCACGGCTACCGATGTCAATGGCTGCGATCAGCCGGTAAATTTCAGTATTAGTTCTCCCGCAGCATTGTCGGCCGCTATCACCGGTACCAGAAACAGTTGTACCTCATGTACAGGAGCGGCAACAGTTACTGCAAGTAACGGCACACCTCCCTACATTAATTATGCGTGGACAAATTCCTTAAGCGCAAGTGTTGGAACGGGAAGCACAGTAAGCGCTCTTTGTCCGGGTATGTACACAGTTGTAGCAACCGACAGTCGTTCCTGCGTCGCTACATCTACTGTAAACATCAGCCAGATCGTGATAGTTACCGTAGTGAATGGCGGTACCGGCATACAATGTTTTGGTTCATGCACCGGCTCTGCTGTGGCAAGTGCTTCAGGCGGTCAGGCGCCATATACTTTCAACTGGTCGCCCGGTACACAAACTGCTTCCACTGCCACGGGTCTTTGCGCCGGCATTTACACAGTGAATGTAACCGACAGCAACAACCCGGCCTGTGTTAACACGGCCACCATAAACATTCCGCAACCTCCTGATATAACAATCAACAGCACGCAAACCAATGTGAGTTGTTTTAATACCTGCGATGGCGCCATTGTTTTGTCGGCAAGCGGTGGCACCGGTCCTTTCACGTATTCATGGAGTCCTGGAGGTATGACAACAAGCAGCGTGAGTGGGTTATGCCAGGGTATTTACACCGTGATAGTGAGAGATGCGAATAACTGCAGCAAACCTCCACTTACATTTACCATCACACCACCAGATCCTCCCATTACAGCAACTATCAGCGCTGCTAATCCAACCAGCTGTAACAACCCGAATACGGGAAGTATTACTGTACTGGCAGGCGGGGGAAATGGTACTTACACATACAGCTGGTTCCCAACCGGGACAACAGCAAGCAGTATAAACAATGTACCTGCTGGAACGTATTCGGTTTTTATCAGCAGCGCGGGTTGTACCAATACTTTTATGACCACGCTTACAAATCCTGCGGGGCCAGCTTTAACGCAACTTAGTCTGCAGAATGTTTCCTGTTTTTCGGGAAGCAATGGCGCTGTAAGTTACTCTGCAACCGGTACCGGGCCTTTCAGTTTTACCTGGACCCCGGCTCTTGCGCAAAATACTTCTGCAACCACTTCATCAGTTACCGGGCTCGTAAGTGGCACTTATGTGATAGCTTCAACCGATGCGGGCAATAACTGTGTTACCACCGAGACCATACAAATAACTCAGCCTTCATCTGTAACAGCCAATGGAGCGGTTTCCAATATACAATGTAACGGAAGCACCGCCTGTGATGGTTCAATTACGGTGTCGCCCGCTGGAGGAACCGGCCCTTACACCTATACCTGGTTACCCGGGGCAAACAATACCGCCACTCTCAATAATTTATGCGCCGGTACTTATACTTTGAATTTGCGGGATAATAATCTGTGTCCTTTTACATACACCTTTCAGGTTACCACACCTTCTTCGGTTACTGTATCAAGTACAGTTACAAATGTGCGATGTAATAGTGCGTGCAATGGTTCTGTTGTTGCGCAGGCTACCGGAGGAACCGGTGCAATAAGTTACAGCTGGTTGCCGCAGGCAGGATTTTCGGGTTCAACTACGGCTACTGTGCTCAACCTTTGTCCCGGAACCTACACACTGCACGTTAGAGACGGAAATAACTGCGTAACTGTTCACACCGTTAGTGTAACTGAACCTCCGGCTCTTACATCTTCCTTAAGTGTGCAGAATATCAATTGCTCATCAGCCTGCAACGGGTCGGCATCTTTAACTGCCTCGGGGGGAACTCCTACATATAGTTTCAGCTGGTCATCTTCTGCCATCACCACCAATTCAAGAACCAATTTGTGCGCAGGTAATTACACAGGTTTTGTGACCGATGCAAACGGTTGTATAAGCAGCCAGCCATTTACTATTGCCAGTCCCGTTGTTTTTTCACTTACACTCAACGCGACACAGCCTTTGTGTAATGCTGCTTGTAATGGTAGTATTCAAACTATTGTTAGTGGTGCCCAGGGAACTGTTGCTTTTGTTTGGGCGCCTGCCGGATCTGGACAAAACCCGGTAAATCTCTGTGCCGGTGATTATACGGTAAATGCGACAGATGCAAACGGCTGCCAGGCACTTGCGGTAGTTACGCTTACAAATCCACCGGCGCTGCTTGCCAACATAAGTACAACCAACGCAAGCTGCAATGGGCTTTGTACAGGTGTGGCAGTAAGTACGCCTGTAAATGCTCAGGGTCCGGTAAGTTATTTTTGGAATCCGCCTGCACTTAATACTGCTACTAATTCTGGTTTGTGCGCGGGCACATATTCTTTATCTATTGAGGATGGAAACGATTGCAGCTATACGCAGACTTATATAATAACTGAGCCACCGCTGCTTACTGTAAATGTTTCGGCAGGTCCTGCCAGTTGTGGTGCCAGTAACGGGTCGTTAACGGCCTCGCCTGTGGGAGGTACACCAAATTATACCTTTGCATGGTCATCACCGGCGCCGCCACCCATTGCTACCACCGGATCATTTGTTACCAATCTTGCGGCAGGAATTTACACCGTGGCAATTACCGATGCCAACAACTGTACAAATACGGTAAGTATACCTTTAAGTAATTCAAACGGACCAACAGCGCCCATTACCAGTAGCAACGTATTGTGTAATGGTAATTGTACAGGAGCCGCTTCAGTTGGATTGATCTCCAATGGTACAGCGCCGTATGCCACACCTATCTGGGTGATCCCGTCTCCCTCAGTTCAGGCCGCTGCTCTTTTCAGTCTATGCGCCGGAGGATACAGTGTACAGCTTAGCGACGCCAATAACTGCATTACATTTACGGGCACTACAATATCGGAACCTCCGCCGGTGTCTGCGATACCAACGGTTTCACTGCCTCTCTGCCAGGGCGTTTGTAATGGTACTGTTTCATTAAGTACCTCTGGCGGAGTAGCGCCTTATAGTTATACGTGGATGCCCGGAAGCAGCAATAGTTCTGTTCTTACGAACGCCTGCGCTGGAACTTACTCAGTTATTATCGGATATAACAGTGGCTCCTGTACTTCGCAGCAGGTTGTGAACGTTACACCACAAACAAGTATCAGCATAGCGCCTCCGGTAATTGAACCCAACCGATGTTTCGGGGGCTGTGCAGGTAGCGCAACCATCAACGTTCTAAGTACAAGTGGCGGAAGTGCAACACTGAGTTGGAATAATGGGCAGACTGGTTCACAGGTAAACAATTTATGTAATGGCACTTATTCTGTAACTATCACCGATCAGCAAGGTTGTTTTAATACTTATACCGTGCCTGTAACATCTCCGCCGCAGTTAACCGTTGCTTCCAATATTACCCCGCCTGATTGTGGCAATTGTAATGGATCGGCCACGGTGAGTGCGGGAGGTGGCTCAGGATCTACTTACACTTACAACTGGACAAATGGCGGCAGCGGCAGTACAGTGTCAGATCTTTGCGCGGGGCTCTACCAGGTGCAGGTAAACGATAGTCTCAATTGCTCTCAAACGGTTAACATTCCCGTAAACAGCTCAACCGGGATTACCGGAGAAAATATTTCCGTGATTGATGAAAGCTGTGCAGGACTTTGTGATGGTGCAGCTACCGTTACCGCGATAGGGGGCTCACCGCCGATAAATTATCATTGGCTAAATACAGCATCTCCGAATTTCAGTAATGAAGCCCACAATCTTTGCGGCGATGTGTACTTTGTGCAGATGACCGATGTCAATGGTTGCGGGCGCACAGCATCTGTGAACATCCCTGCAGCAACTGCACTTATTCTTTCACCAGTTTATTCCTATCCTTCCTGTAATTCCAGCGATGGTTCCATTGCAGTAATGGTTAGCGGAGGGCAGGCACCCTACAGTTATAGCTGGACTCCGGCCGCACCCAACAGCGCCACTAACAGCAATCTTCCGGCGGGTACTTACACGCTGACCGTTACAGACCTGAACGGCGCGGGTTGCGCCAAAACCCAAGTGTTTTCGCTGTCGAATCCCGAGGGGCCCGCTTTCAGCGCAATACAACAGGATATTTCCTGCCAAGGCTTATGCAATGGAAGTATAGTTTTGAGTTCAACGCTGGCAGCATCACCAAATTACAGCTGGAGCAACGGCACCTCAGGTAGTTCGGTAACCGGTTTGTGTGATGGACTTATTACTGTTACAGTGTCGGCCAATGGTTGCCATACTGTGCGAAACTTCACAATTTCCTCCTCTCAGCAGCTTAACATCAGCAGTAGCCTTCGTCAAAACAATTGTTATGGGGAGTGTTCCGGCCGTTTTGCCGTGCTGCCTGCCGGTGGTACACTGCCGTACACTTTTGCGTGGTTACCTGCACCAGGAAGCAGCTCAAATCTGCTCGACAGTCTTTGCGCGGGCGCTTACAGCGTTATTGTTACTGATGCAAAAGGCTGTGTTGCAGCAAGCTCGGCCACGATCACTGAGCAGCCCGAGATCGCGCTTACATCAACCGTTCAGAACGCTACCTGCGGGTCGGTTGCCGATGGACAAATAGTTGTTGAAGTTAGTGGAGGTACTCCAGCATTCACCTATAGCTGGACAGGACCCGGATCCTTTACTTCAGCAGCATCTGATCTTAACAGTGTGTTGCCAGGTTCGTACACGCTTTCAATAACCGACCTTCTGAATTGCAGCAATGATACTGTGCTTGAAGTTATCCCCACCATTACGGTAGTTGCCAATGCCGGGAACGATACGATTGTCTGCCCCGCAGGTGCGCTGTTACTGAATGGCAATTTGTCGCAGGGAGCAAATACCTATGAGTGGTTTGAATTGCCGCAAAATACAAGTCTGGCTGCCAGTTCTACAGTAAACATAGCTTCGGTTGTTCAGAGCAGCACTTTTGTTTTGTTAGTAGTATCTCCTGCTCCTGCTTGTTTCGACAGCGACACCCTAACAGTGGAGATGTATGAAACGCCTTATCTTGATGCCGGACCTTCGTACACTATACCTGTTTTTTCATCGGTAACCATCGGGGGCAATCCAACTACTGATGCTGCACTCAGTTTAACCTGGTCGCCTGAATTTTACCTGAACGATCAGTTTGCTGAGAATCCGGTAGCCAGCAATACAATAGATGTAACTTATACAGTAAGTGTAATGTACGGGCAGGGTTGTATTGTAAGTGATACCATGCAGGTGCTGCTGTATCCTGAGATCAGAATTACCAGCGGGTTTACACCCAACGGTGACGGGCGCAATGATACCTGGATCATTGATTATATAGATCAGTTTCCCGATAACAGCGTTGAGATTTATAATCGCTGGGGCGAGCTGCTTTTCTCCTCGCGCGGATATCAGCAGCCTTTTGACGGCACCTATCGGGGAGCCAGCCTTCCCGTGGGCACTTATTATTATGTGATCATTCTTAATCATCCTTCATATCCTAAACCATATACTGGTCCTTTAACAATATTCAGATGATGAGAAGACTAATAACAATAGGATTGATCCTTGCAACACAGGTGACGGAAGCTCAGCAATTGCCCCAGTATTCGCAGTACATGCTTAATGAGCTGGCTATCAATCCTGCTGTTTCAGGTAAAGATGAATTTGCTGATGTGCGAAGCAACAGCCGGCAGCAATGGGTAGGAATTACTGATGCGCCCCGTACCTATATGCTTACCTTGCACGGACCGGTAGCGGGCAAGAACATGGGCATTGGAATGAATCTCTTTACAGATATTGTTGGCCCAACACGAAGAACCGGACTGAGCTTTTCTTATGCCTATCACCTTAAACTGAATGAGGAACTAAATCTTTCGTTTGGTTTAAGCGCGGGTGTGCTGCAGTGGGGAATAGACGGAAATAAAGTTACGCTGCGCGAAGAGGGCGACAGTCATTTTCTCACCACTTACCAGAACACTATCGTTCCTGACTTTGGTTCGGGACTTTACTTTTACAAAAAGAACAAATTTTATGTGGGATTAAGTGTTCCGCAAATGTACCAGGCACCGCTGAATCTCTATCCTGGTTCCGCGAGGAGCAGCAGGATCGTAAGTCAGGTGAACCTGAACGGAGCCTATGTCTTTGAATTGAGTGATGATTTAGATCTCGAACCTTCGGCGCTCATAAAGTATGAATATCCGGTGCCGCCCAAAATTGATGTCGGGGTTCGCGGTATATTTCGCGACATGGTGTGGCTGGGCGCTGTATACCGGCATAATGACGCTTTATGTGGACTGGTGGGATATATGTACCGCGATTACCTGATGATAGGATATTCTTACGATTTTACCACAACAGCGCTTCGACGTTATAACAGCGGGACTCATGAGCTAATGCTGGGACTAAGATTTTCACGGAGGCAGGCCGCCACCTGGGGAAATACAAAATGATCTTCAGTTTTGTTGCTGCTAATTGTTGAAAAAAAAATCTGTCCGGGCCAATGTCTTGCCGTCTCTGCGATCCATCAATTTTTTTTGGTAACGCAGTGTTCAAGGATTGTTTATTTAGAATGATTATAAATATCCTGAGCGCTTTAAATATTTGGTCATTTCTCTGCTTAAGTGCTAATCTTCTGTTAAATTTGCCCTCGTTTTTATGTCATTAGTTTGTCATAATACAGGCTGCACCACAGTATTTAAATGTCTCATTTTTATATGAAAAACCCTTCCCCCAGGATCCCTCTAAAAGCGCTGATAGCGTTAGTTTTTACGGTTTTCGCTTTTTCTAAGAACTTACAGGCACAGGACGGAGAAAAATTATTTAAGCAGAATTGTGCTGTTTGTCACACCTCACATACCGACCAGAAGCTCACTGGTCCGGGCCTTGGTGGCATTTTTGACCGTGCACCGAAAGGTGATTGGCTCAAGCGCTGGATCCTTAATAACCAGAAACTTATCAAAGCAGGCGACCCTTACGCTGTTAAGATCTATAATGATTATGGCAAAGCGTCGATGAACGTTTTTGAAGGGCAGCTTACCGAACAGGATGTTGATGCCATTATTGGTTTTCTCAAAGGCCCTCCTCCGGGGCCTAAAGTTGCAGCAGGTGGGGCTGGTGGGGCCGGTACATTTGAAGAGTCGTCGCAACCTGCCGGTGGAATTGATCCGCTTTATATGATTCTTGGCGTTATTGTAATTCTGGCCATTTTGCTGGTTACACTTCGCAGCATTCGCACAGCTTTACAGAACTCAAAGAACCGTGCCGCCGGTTTGCCTGATGTTCAGGATGAAACATTCTGGCAGGAATCGAGGAACTGGATCGGAAAGAACCGCCGTTTTGTAGGTGTAATGGTGATTATTGTGGTATTTGTTGGGATGAAAGGTTGCTGGGATGCCTGCTATGACATCGGCGTTTATTACGACTGGGAAACAGGAAAAGGTTATAAGCCTGAGCAACCAATCAAATTTTCGCATAAGCTGCACGCCGGCGACAACGAGATCGCCTGTCAGTATTGCCACAGTTCTGTTGAAAAATCGCGTCACGCAGGAATTCCTTCAGTGAATATCTGTATGAATTGCCACAAAGGTATCCAAAGTGGTCCGCAGTATGGTGAAAAGGAGATCGCAAAGATCTACGATGCCGCAGGATTTGATGCCAAAAACGGAACCTACGATGAAAGCAAACAAAATCCTCTTAAATGGATAAAGGTGCATAACCTGCCTGATCACGTTTATTTTAATCACTCTCAGCACGTGGTAGTGGGTAAAATTGATTGCGCTACCTGTCATGGTGATCTAAAGAAAATGACCGTGGCTGAACAGCAGTCGCCTCTTACAATGAAATGGTGTATTGAGTGTCACCGTGAAACAGAGGTAGCGATGGAAGGCAACGCCTATTATGATCGTTTACATAAAGCGCTTAAGGAAAAATATGCCGGCCAATACGATGTAAGGTTCACTGTTGAGAAGATCGGCGGCCTTGAGTGTGCAAAGTGCCATTACTAATAAAGAATTTATTCTAAGATACATCTAAGTAAATGTCTATGTCAAAGAAATACTGGAGAGGCCTGCCTGAGCTGCACAACAGCGAGGAATTTCAAGCCAAGCACAAGAACGAGTTTGCTGAACCTCTCCCGATCGATGAGTTTTTGAACAGCGATGAGGCTGAAAATTCAGGCACCACCAGACGTGACTTTCTGAAGGTGATGGGATTTTCAACAGCGGCGGTTGCCCTGGCAGCCTGCGAAACACCTGTTAACCGTTCTATTCCCTACGTTGTAAAACCCGAAGAGGTAACTCCCGGTGTGGCCAATTTTTACGCCAGTACATTTTATGACGGGCATGATTATTCAGCCGTGCTGGTTAAAACCCGCGAAGGCCGCCCTATTAAAATTGAGGCAAACGACATGCAGGGATTATCGCACAGCGGTACCAATGCAAGAGTGCAGGCTTCAGTGCTTGGGCTTTACGACGGTTCCCGTTTGCGTGCGCCACGTATTAAGGGGCAGGACACCACATGGCAGTCGGTAGACAATACTGTAAAGGCTGCGCTTAATGGCGCAAACATCCGTATACTTACCTCTACCATCATCAGTCCTTCCACAAAGGCGGTGATCGACCAGTTTATTGCTCGCTTCCCAAATACAAAACACATTAGTTATGATGCTGTTTCATATAGCGCAATCACTAAGGCCAACAACAGCGTTTTTGGCAAAGCCGTAATTCCTTCCTATGACTTCAGCCGTGCCAAAATTGTTGCGGGTATTGCCTGTGACTTTCTGGGCAACTGGATTTCGGGTGAAGAGTTTTCAAAACAATTCGCCAGCACAAGAAAAGTTTCTAAACAAAATCCTGAAATGAGTCAGCACTTTCAGTTTGAAAGTACCCTTTCTCTGACAGGAGCCAATGCCGACTACCGCTACATGGTTAAGCCCAGTGAGTTAGGAAGAGTGGCAGTGGCGTTATACAATGCGGTGGCTTCAGGTACCGGCAATTCTTCAGTTAGCGCCGAAACAAAGCTTGGCAATCCTGAGGCTGAAAAAGCTATCAAAACACTGGCGACTAAACTTATCAGCAATAAAGGCAATTCCATTGTTGTTTCCGGATTGAACGATGAAGGCGTTCAAACTCTGGTAAACGGCATCAACCGTATGCTGGATAACTACGGAAGTACTATTGACCTAAACACGCCATGTTACTTAAAGCAGGGCGACGACAAAGCATTTACCGACCTTGTTGCAGAGATGAATGCCGGCCAGGTTAACGTGTTAATGACCTACAACTGTAACCCCTTGTACACCGCGCCGGCATCGTTGAGGTTGCCTGAGGTTTACAAAAAGGTGGCCACAAAGATCTCCTTTTCGCAGATCATTGATGAAACCAGCCAGAATGCCGATATCATCTGTCCTGATCATCATTATCTGGAGGCGTGGGGTGATGCCAATCCTAAGGCCGGTGTATATACACTTCAGCAACCCACCATCAATCCAATATTCGCACAGCCACGCCACGAGGGTACCAGGCAGTTCCAGGACAGTCTTCTTATCTGGGGTGGTGTACAAACAGATTACCTCACCTTTCTTCAGGAGTATTGGAACAAGAACATTTTTCCTTCACAATCCAGGATCGGTGATTTCCGTTCGTTCTGGGCTCAGGCGCTGCATGATGGCGCGGTGATGGCCGGCAATGCGGCTCAGGTGGCAGCTGCTCCCGCAACCGAGAGCGGTGCCGGGGCTAATGCTGACTTCAACAGGGCCGCGGCTATGGCAACCAGTCATAAAAGCGGTAAACTTGAGCTATTTGTTTATGAAAAAATTGGTGTAGGTAATGGTAATCAGATCAACAATCCATGGCTGATGGAGTTGCCTGATCCTATTTCCAAAGTAACGTGGGACAATTATATTACAATGAGTCCCATTGATGTGAAAGAATACAAGCTCAACGAAATGCTGCGTCAGGATATTGAAGGCAGTATTGTTGAATTAACAGTGAACGGTGTAACTGTAAAAGCGCCTGTTTATCCCCAGCCGGGTCAGGCGCCGGGATCTATTGGTCTGGCACTGGGCTACGGCCGCAATGTTGAATCCATGAAAGTGGCTTATGGCATTGGTGTAAACGCATTCAGCTTCCTCAATGTTGTTAATGGAACTATTCAGCCCATTGTTACCAATGTGAGCGTGAATGATACCGGAGATGAACATACCTTCGCAGCCACTCAGATCCAGCATACTATTATGGGTCGCGAAGAATTTCTTTTGAGGGAAGTATCGCTGAAAGAATTCAAGGCAAATGGTAAAGAATACTGGAATCCTGCTGTTGAGTTGCCGGTTCATGGTGGTGGTAAAAAGCATGTAAATGAAATTGACCTCTGGGCTGCGCATCCCCGTCCGGGCCATAAATGGGGAATGAGCATAGACCTCAACCTGTGTTTTGGTTGCGGCGCCTGTGTGGTTGCCTGTACTGCGGAAAATAACGTTGCCGTAGTCGGTAAAAAAGAAGTTGCCAAACAGCGCGATATGCACTGGCTGCGAATTGACCGTTATTATAGCTCAGACATGACCCTTCACAAGGGTAAGGAAGAAGGTTTAGGATCAAAGCAGACTTACATTGAAATGGAAAATCCTTCGGCCAATCCGAAGGTTACTTTCCAGCCCATGATGTGTCAGCATTGTAATCATGCGCCTTGTGAAACTGTATGTCCGGTTCTTGCAACCAGCCACAGCACCGAGGGGCTCAACATGATGACCTACAACCGCTGTATCGGAACCCGTTACTGCGCTAATAATTGTCCTTACAAGGTGCGTCGTTTCAACTGGTTCAATTACGAAGGCAACCCTGATTTTGCAAATGTCAATCCTGCTGCCGCTGAACTTGGCCGCATGGTACTTAATCCTGACGTGGTTGTGCGCAGCCGCGGTGTAATGGAGAAATGTTCAATGTGCCAGCAACGTTTGCAGGCAGGAAAACTCGAAGCAAAAAAACTTGGGCAGCCCATCAAAGACGGTACTTTAAAAACCGCCTGCCAGGCAGCCTGTTCTACCGGAGCCATTATTTTCGGTGACCTTAACGATACCGAATCGGTTGTGGCAAAAGACAGGAACGATGAAAGAACTTACTTCTTACTGGAAGACATTGGCGTTAAACCAAGCAGTTCATATAAAGTAAAAGTGAGGAACCAGGACGAACCTATGATCGCCCATTCACCTGTTCAGAAAGCGAGCGGACAAAAGGATCAGCCTCAGGCACATTCATAACAATTGAAAAAGAACACTAGAAGAAACTAATATGCACGCAGAATCAGAAATAAGGATACCGTTAATTCTGGGAAATAAAAGTTACCGCCAGATCACTGACGACATCATTGCGCCTATTGAGGGAAAAGCTGCAAGAGGCTGGTACGTAATAACCGGTATCAGCGCCCTTTGTTTTCTCTGGGGAATTTGCTGTCTTGCTTATACCATAGGTATAGGCATCGGCGCCTGGGGTAGTACAAATAACGTTGACTGGGCCTGGGACATCACCAACTTTGTATGGTGGATCGGTATTGGTCACGCAGGTACCCTCATCTCAGCGGTTTTGTTGCTTTTCCGTCAGAAATGGCGGATGGCTATTAACCGTTCAGCCGAGGCAATGACCATTTTCGCTGTACTTTGCGCGGCCATCTTCGTGTTACTGCACACCGGGCGTCCGTGGTTAGATTACATGCTTTTCCCATTGCCAAATCAGTTCGGTTCTCTCTGGCCAAACTTTAACTCTCCTTTGTTGTGGGACGTTTTCGCGGTATCTACTTACGCTACTGTTTCGATAGTGTTCTGGTATATCGGCCTTATTCCCGATTTCGCCATGATACGCGACCGCGTTATCAAACCCTGGCAGAAAAAATTCTATGGACTACTTTCCTTCGGATGGGGTGGAAGCGCCCGTCACTGGAGCAGGTTTGAAGAAACCTCTCTGGTGCTTGCCGGACTTTCAACACCACTTGTGTTCTCCGTTCACTCCATTGTATCCTTCGACTTTGCAACATCCATAGTTCCAGGCTGGCATACCACCATCTTCCCGCCATACTTTGTGTCGGGAGCTGTATTCAGCGGCTTTGCCATGGTACTTACACTCATGCTGGTTGTGAGAAAGATCTACAAACTGGAATCTTACCTTACTATCAAACACATTGAATACATGAACATCGTAATTATTGTTACGGGCTCTATTGTAGGTGTGGCTTATCTTACCGAGCTTTTTGTTGCATGGTATTCAGGGGTAGAGTGGGAACAGTACGCATTCCTTAACAGGGCTACCGGTCCGCTTGCCTGGTCATACTGGATCATGATGGGTTGTAATGTGGTGTCACCGCAGCTTTTCTGGTTTAAAAAGATCAGAACTTCGATCGTGGCAACCTTTATACTTTCAATAGTGGTGAACATTGGGATGTGGTTCGAGCGTTTTGTGATCATTGTTCCAACTCTCTGCCGCACATACCTGCCGTCATCATGGGGCACTTATACGCCTTCATTTATTGACATTGGGATCTTTGTAGGTACAATTGGGATGTTCTCAACCTTTTTCCTGCTATTCTCAAGGTATTTCCCTGTGATTGCGCAGGCTGAGTTAAAAACTATACTAAAGGCTTCAGGTGAGGCGCAGAAAAAAGAGAGCGCAGCACTCCCACATCATTAATATTCTGAAAGGACTATAGATTCTGAAATATGGCAAGCAGTAAACCAACACAAAAAAGCATTATACACGGCGTTTTCGGCGACGAGGTGCCAATGATGGAAGCATGCAGGCGTCTGCGCGCTGCCGGTATCCGTATCAAGGATGTTTTTTCGCCAATGCCCATTCACGGCCTTGATGGCCTTATCGGAGTGCCCCGCACGCGCCTGGCCATTTGCGCATTTATTTATGGCCTGATAGGTTGCGGACTTGCAACATGGATGATGTGGTACATGATGATTGCCGACTGGCCCAATGATATCGGTGGAAAACCAAACTGGGCGTATTATTTTAATGTGCCTGCTTTTATTCCAATCACTTTTGAGAGTACTGTATTCTGTGCCGCTCACGGTCTGGCACTTACATATCTGCTGCGCTGCTGGCTGATTCCCGGAACAAAGGCAAAAAATCCAGATCCGCGTACTACCGATGACAAGTTCCTTATTTACCTGGACCTGAATGCTGAACAATCGCAGAAAGCAGAGAATATTTTAAGGGAGGCTGGCGCAGAAGAAGTAAATCACAAGGGAAATTACACTGTACCTCCGGCCTATATATTAGAAGACGATACACACTAGAACCATATGATGAACAAGCGTTATAACAATATTAAAACTGTATTTGGCGCCGCGTTTGCGGGACTGCTGATTGCGGGTCTCAGCTCCTGCGGGAAAGAAGATCCCAACAGCCCCGGTGTGGAGTTTATGCCTGATATGTACCGTTCTCCATCCCTGGAATATTATCAGGTGCATACCGTTGATGGCGATACAGTGATGAATGCCAAAGATCCGGTAAAAGGTACTGTGGCAAGAGGATATATTCCATACTCGTACCCAAACACACCGGAAGGCTACGAATCGGCAGGCACAAACCTCAAAAACCCTCTGGCAGCAGGTAAAACCGCGCAGTGGGAAGCCGAAGGTGAAATTCTTTACGGAAAATTTTGTGTACACTGCCACGGTGATAATGGCGATGGTGATGGTAAAGTGAGTGAAAAGCTGCCTGGTGCACCCCCTGCGTACAGCGGGGCACTGAAGGATCTGCCTGAGGGCAAGATCTACCATTCAATTACATACGGTAAAGGTTTAATGGGTCCGCATATGAGCCTCGTTAATAACGAAGAACGCTGGAAACTTGTAGCCTATGTGCGTAAGCTGCAGGGGCACGGCTCAGACAATATGGCCGGAGCCGCAGCCGATAGCAGTGCCACGCAGAACGCCAAACTTGGAACCACGGCTTCAAAGGTTTCAAAAGAGGCAAAAAAATAATTTAAGAGACAAAGAGAGATCATGAATACGGAAAAGTTGAATTTTACGGTACCTTCCAAAGCACGCCTGTTTTCTTTTGTGCTAATGGCCATAGGACTTGTATCTATTATCTTAATGTTTTTGAACGACCATGTTGAGGGCGATGAGAGCTACCATATGAATCGCGCATGGGCAAATGTTTTTTCGGGTGCATTCTTTTTTATGGCGCTTTCACTTGGTGCAGCCTTTTTTCTTGGACTGCAGTATGCTGCCGAAGCCGGATGGGCCACCACCATCAAGCGTGTTATTGAAGCAGTGAGCCTATATCTGCCCTGGGGATTAAGCTTAATGATGCTGCTATTTATACTTGGGCAATTGCATGTTCATCACATCTACCACTGGATGGCTGATGGAATTGCCACACCGGGTCATGAAAATTACGACGAGGTAATTGCCGGTAAGATCGGTTATTTCGGCTGGTTCTGGTGGTTGCGTACAATCCTGTACATGCTCGGCTGGATATGGTTCACTTTTAAACTGAGAAGTAATTCACTTGAAGCCGACAAACTCGACATAGACGTAAACAACAGCTATCACTGGAAGAACGTTAAGCTGGGCGCCTGGTTCATGGTTTTGTTCGCTGTAACATCCTCTACCGCTTCATGGGATTGGGTAATGAGTATTGATACACACTGGTTCTCTACTCTTTTCGGCTGGTATATATTTTCAGGGATGTGGATCAGCGCGTTAACCGCAATTACAATACTTATCATCTGGTTAAAAAAGATCGGCTACCTCGAATTTGTAACTGAAAGCACCATTCACGATATGGGTAAATGGATGTTCGCCATTTCCTTCCTGTGGACCTACCTCTATTTCTCACAGTTTATGCTGATCTGGTATGCTGATATTCCTGAAGAAGTTACTTATTACCAGACCCGCTGGGAGAGTTACAAGGCGCTGATGTGGACTGTGTTCTTTGTGAATTTTGCATTTCCCATGATCATGCTCATGAGCCGCGACTCAAAACGCAATTTCTTCTTCCTGATGTTTGTAGGTACTATTATTTTTGTGGGGCACTACATGGATATAATTATGTGCGTGATGCCGGGCACTGTTGGTCATCACTGGACTGGACTGAGCTGGATGGAACTCGGCAATTTCGTTTTCTTCCTGGGCTTGTTTATCTTTGTGGTGTTAAATGCACTGGCTAAAGCGCCTTTGATGGTGAAAAACCACCCTTTCCTCCAGGAAAGCCTGCACCACTCAACCTGATTTGATTAAGAACTGACTTCAAGCACGAAAAATAATATAACTAAACGTAGATAAAATGAATTTCTTAGTACTGTTAGCCATCATTTTACTGATCATTGCAGGTCACCAGCTGTTGAGGATCATTGAGCTGAGCCGTGATCTGAAAAAAACAAAGGAGTGGGAGATCACCGACAACGACAATAACATGATGGGCAAGGCCATGCTTGTTTTTATGATCTTCTTTTTTCTGTTCTTTTTCTGGCAGGTTGAGCGCTGGATGGAACGCTCTCTTCCTCCCGCATCTTCTGAACACGGTGTTTTGGTTGATCAGCTGTGGGACGCCAATATGTACCTTATCACGGTGATCTTTTTGCTTACTAACTTCTTCCTGTTCTGGTTCGCGTATAAGTACAGAGGACGCAGTGATAAAAAGGCGGTGTACTATCCGCATAACAACAAGCTTGAGTTGTTGTGGACTGTGGTGCCTGCCGTTGCCCTTGCGTTTATCATCATATTCGGCCTAAAATACTGGAATGATATTATGGAAGATGCTACCGATCCTGACCGCGTTATCGTTGAGTTATATGGAAAGCAGTTCGACTGGACAGCGCGGTATCCGGGTAAAGATGGTAAACTTGGTGAGACCGACTATCGCCAGATCAGTGGAGCCAATGCTGTTGGTATGGATACAACAGATGTGATGGGTAACGACGACGTTCTGGTGCGCAACGAGTTCCATATTCCAGTTGGCCGCGAGGTTGAGCTGCACATTCGCAGCCGTGACGTTATTCACTCGGTTTATCTTCCGCATTTCAGAGCCCAGATGAACGCGGTACCCGGAATGATCACCTACTTTAAGTTTACTCCCACCAAAACCACTGCCGAAATGCGTAAAGATCCTTACGTGCAGGAGATGATGGCGGGTATTAATAGGCAGCGCGAGAAAGATGGTAATGAGCCTGTTGACTTTGATTATACACTGCTTTGTAATAAAATCTGCGGTGCTTCGCACTTTAACATGCAGATGAATGTGGTAGTTGATACCGAGGCTGACTACCAGGCCTGGCTTGCAAAACAAAAAGCATTTAAGACCGTTGCGGTAAAAAAATAATTTTCAAAAAAGACAAAACAGAAAATAATGGCTACTCCCCACAATCCGGCTTTAGAAACAGAACACATGGCGCATCATGAGCATGTGCATTCGCACGACGACCATGAAGAGAGTTTTGTGAGCAAATACATATTCAGCATGGATCACAAGATGATCTCGCGGCAGTTCCTTATTACCGCGGTTATCATGGCTGTTGTGGCAATGACCATGTCTGTTATCTTCCGTATGCAGCTTGCATGGCCGGGAGAAAAGTTCGGCTTTATTAATGCAATGCTTGGAGACAAATGGGGTAAGGACGGGATTCTCGACCCTAACATGTACCTCGCCCTGGTTACAATCCACGGCACTATCATGGTGTTTTTTGTGTTAACGGGCGGCTTGAGCGGTACCTTCAGTAACCTGCTCATTCCCCTTCAGATAGGTGCACGTGATATGGCTTCCGGTTTTCTTAATATGCTGTCGTACTGGTTCTTTTTTCTGTCGAGCGCAATTATGCTTGGTTCATGTTTTATTGAAGACGGGCCAGCGTCTGCAGGATGGACGATCTATCCTCCGCTTTCTGCCTTGCCTGAAGCAATTCCAGGTTCAAAACTTGGAATGACTTTGTGGCTGGCATCAATGGCAATATTTATTGTTTCTTCTCTGCTTGGAAGCCTGAACTACATCATTACTGTGATCAACCTTCGTACCCATGGCATGAAAATGTCGCGTCTGCCACTTAGTATCTGGGCTTTTCTGATCACCGCTATCCTGGGTGTTCTGTCTTTTCCGGTTCTGTTCTCCTGCGCTCTGCTTCTTATTTTCGACCGCAGCTTTAATACCTCATTCTATCTTTCAGACATCTATATTGCAGGCCGCCCTCTTGATAATATCGGAGGCAGTCCTATTCTTTTCGAACACCTGTTCTGGTTCCTGGGTCACCCCGAGGTATATATAGTGCTGTTGCCGGCTCTTGGTATTGCTTCAGAGGTAATTTCAATCAACTCCCGCAAGCCTATTTTCGGTTACCGTGCAATGATCGGTTCAATGCTGGCCATCGGTTTCCTCTCCTTTATCGTTTGGGGTCACCACATGTTTATGACAGGCATGAATCCATTCCTGGGGTCGGTATTTGTATTTACCACCCTGCTGATTGCAATTCCTTCAGCGGTAAAGGCCTTTAACTACATAACTACAATGTGGAAGGGCAATATCCGTTACACGCCCGCCATGATGTTTGCCATAGGCTTAGTGTCATCATTTATTACCGGAGGTGTTACCGGGATCATTCTTGCCGATTCAACACTCGACATAAATGTACACGACACCTACTTTGTAGTGGCACACTTTCATATTGTAATGGGACTGAGCGCCATTTTCGGAATGTTCGCCGGTGTGTACCACTGGTTCCCAAAAATGTTCCTGCGCATGATGAACAAAAAACTTGGTTACCTGCACTTCTGGCTCACCATTGTTTGCGCGTACGGTGTTTTCTTCCCGATGCACTTCCTTGGGCTGGCTGGTGTTCCACGCCGTTACTATACTAACAGTTCGTTCCCGATGTTCGATAACCTGGTTGACATTAATGAGATTGTTACGGTGTTCGCCATTATCGGCGCACTTGGCCAGGGGATATTCCTGTTCAATTTTATTTACAGTATTTTTAGAGGAGAACGCGCCCCGCAAAATCCCTGGGAGGCTAATACACTGGAGTGGACAACGCCTGTGGCACATCTGCATGGTAACTGGCCCGGAGCGATCCCTCACGTTCATCGCTGGGCTTATGATTACAGCAAACCTGGTAAGACCAAAGATTTTGTTCCTCAAACCGTTCCCCTGGAGCCTGAAGAGGAAGATGGAGGCACAACGCATTAAACCTGAGAGTCCTCACACGAGTAAAAAAAAGCGGTCAGCAATGACCGCTTTTTTAGTATTGATGGGATCGCTTATTTAAATTGGCAGGTAAATTCTGAAACTTGCGCCTTTGCCTTCTTCACTTTTGGCATCTATATAGCCCATGTGTTTATCGACAATACGTTTGCAGATTGCAAGGCCAATCCCGGTTCCTTCAAACTGATCGCGGTTGTTCAGGCGCTGGAAAATAGTGAAGATACGCTCGCTGTATTCCGGCGAAAAACCAATACCATTGTCGGTTACGGTAATACAATGGAACTTTCGCTGTGCATGGTGCTCCTTTATGACTGCTGGCGGTGCCGCATCTTCCCTGTATGTTATTCTGATTACGGGTTCTTCCAGACTGAATTTAAGGGCGTTGCCTATTAAGTTATGGAACAACTGGTTTAATTGTGTCGGAACCCCACGTACTACCGGCAATTTTTCGCAGGTGAGTGTGGCGTTTTTTTCTTCAATGATCAGTTCGAGATCGTTTGCGGTCTTGTGGAAGATCAGGTTAAGGTCAACATCAGAAAATTCGGCGTGTTCATTGTCAATCCGCGAGTACTTCAGCAGGTCCTGAACCAGGCCCGACATCCGGGATGCTGATGACTGGATCTTCTCGAGATACAGTTTTGACTGAGGCGATTGGTCAACCATTTTATCCGTTAATAGTCCTGCAAATGTTTGAATTTTCCGCAATGGTTCCTGTAAATCGTGACTTGAGATGTAGGCGAACTGCTCAAGCTGATGATTGATCCGCGTGAGTTCATCAACTGCATTTTTAAGTTCAGCGGTGCGCTGAGTGACACTTTTTTCAAGCTCTTCACTAAAACTTTTCTGGTCATGCACGTCGGTACTGGTGCCGATCCACATCACAATGCTGCCACCAGGATCTCTCTGCGGAACAGCCCTGCTGAGTTGCCAGCGATAGGTGCCGTCGGAGCGGCGAAAACGGTGCTCGCAGATAAACGGTTCGCCTGTATTTATAGCTTTTAGCCATAACGAAATGTTTCTTTCACGATCATCGGGATGTACAATTTTAAGCCAGCCCTCTCCGAAGAGATCATCTGCGGTAAACCCTGAATAATCAAAGACCGATTGATTAAAATAGTTTAGACTGCCCTGAGAATCCGCCGTCCATACAAACTGTGGCATACTGTTTGCCAGCACCCTGAATTTTTTTTCGCTCTCCCTCAGCCTGTCTGTGTTCAAACGGTCATCGGTAATGTCCCTGATAGCGCCAACATATTTAACAGCCCTTCCCTGATCGTCAAAAAATGCTTTTCCGCGCACTTCCAGCCAGCGCTCCACTTTGTCAACCCTTATCATCCTGAACTGGTAATGGAGTTCTCCGGTTTTATCTGCTTCGGCAAATGCACGCTCTCTGATGTGCAGGTCATCAGGATGAACGTGGGACTTCAGTTTTTCAGGAGTGAGCCCGGCTCCATCTTTGTAGCCAAGCATCTTCAGGTACGAATCGGAGTAGGCGATCTTTTTCGTATGCGGATGTAGCTCCCACATGCCCAGTCCGCTGGCATCAAGTACTATCTGCTGCCGCTGTTCGCTTTGTGCTATCAGCCTCTCTGCGTTCTTCTGACTGGTAATGTCGCGCGCAATCTTGGAGACACTGGTGATCTTTCCCGAGGCATCGCGAACCGGAGAGATGCTCAGACTAAGGTCAAGTAAGCGCCCATCTTTGGTGAGTCGCTGTGTTTCAAAATGATCGATGAACTCGCCATTCATTATTTTTTTCAGGATATGTTCTTCTTCCTGAAGCCTGTCGGGGGGGAACAAAACCAGAATTGAGTTTCCAATCATTTCATCAGTGGTGTAACCAAAGATCCGTTCTGCGGATTTGTTCCAGCTTAAAATGCGTCCTTCAAGGGTTTTACTGATAATAGCATCCTGAGAAAAATTAACCAGAGCGGAAAGCTGCGCGTCGAGCCTTGATTTTTCTTTTTCTTCTGAAATATTAATGATCGTACCCACAAGCCTGGCTGGATTTCCCTGACTATTTTGTACTATTTTACCAGTGCATCTCACCCAGCGCTGATCGTGCAGTAAACGCAGGTCAAGTTTAAAAAGTCCTGTTGCGAGTGCTTTCTTTTTTACCGGCTCTACCAGATTAGTATAGTCTTCAGGATGTACCAGCTCGCGAAGTTGATGAAATGAGCTGGCTGTAGTTGGGTTGCACCCGGTAACCTCCTCAAAGTTTGCAGAGTACTCCAGGATCTGACGCTTGAGATCGAATTGCCAGGTGGCAATACCCGAGGCCTCAAAGGCAATCTGCAATTGTTCTCCGGCCAGGTATTCCCTGTTTCCCGTACTCTCCTGCTTCAACT
>JAEZDS010000247.1 GCA_023433205.1 Bacteroidota bacterium | reverse complement strand
GATCTGGTGTGTGAGGTAATTGTAAAAAAGATTGGGGTAATATTCCAGTTCAAGCGCCCGGGGGGCAAAATACACAATAGCCCAGCCCGCGAGGTAAAAAACGACCAGCAACAGGAGGCTGCCTCTGAACCCCTTATTTAGCAGCCCCGCAAACACGATTTTGTTGTTTTATGATAATGTTTACTTTTGTAGCCGTAAACTTACTAATTATTACAACTATGAATTTGCTAATGATAACCTGGTCTGAAATCTTTTACGGCATCGGCGACTTTTTCCTTTGGTTCTTTAAAGGAATGAGGGTGCTTGCCCAAGGTCCGAATGTTATCATTTCATTGCTTATCATTGGTATTCTGGTATACTGGACCATGCGCCTTGGCAGGTACAGAAAACAGGCCAGCCGTAACGGGACCATCGAATAATCTCACAGTTTACAAAGTATTTCAGCGGCGGCCTCAAGGGTCTCCTTCTTTTTTGCAAAGCAGAACCGCAGCAGCTTTTTTTCCATTTTTTCTGAGTAGAATGCCGAAAGCGGTATGGCTGCCACCTTCTTTTCTTTGGTGAGCCTCACGGCAAGGTCAGTATCTTTTTCATCGCTTATCTGTTCATAAGACATCATCTGAAAATATGTGCCCCTGCAAGGCAGAGGCTTCAGCCGGCATGTGCTGGTAAGGGCAAGAAACAGATCCCTCTTTTCTTCATAGAATGCAGCCAGACCAAGGTAATTTTGTTTGTCGGCAAGAAAATCTGCAATTGCCAGCTGAAGGGGGTGGTTCACAACAAAAACGTTGAACTGGTGTACCTTTCTGAATTCAGCTGTGATCTCAGGAGATGCCAGTACATAGCCGATCTTCCAGCCCGTGGTGTGTATGGTTTTGCCAAAGGAAGAGATCACCAGGCTTTGCTCCCTTAAAACTTTTGATCTGCAAAGGCTGACGTGTTTCTGTTCGTCAAAAACCATGTGCTCGTACACCTCATCGCTTATTACCAGAATATTTTTGTTTTTTACCAGGGCTTCCAGCTCAGAAAGATCTTTGGCGCTGATAATGGTGCCGGTTGGGTTATGCGGAGAATTGATAACAATGGCCCTGGTCTTTTCAGAAATTTTCGATCTCACATCCTGCCAGTTAATGCTGAAGTTGTTCGCGTCCAGCTCCGAGATCACCGCAATACCTCCATGTATTTCAATGGCGGGAATGTAACAGTCGTAAGCGGGTTCAAACACGATGACCTCATCTCCGGGTCTTACAACTGCTGCAAGCGCGGTGTACATGGCCTGAGTGGCGCCGGCTGTCACGGTTATTTCATGTTCAACATTGTAGGTAGTTTCGTAGCAGGTGCTCACAATTTCCGCAATTCTCTCGCGCAGCGCCAGTGTGCCAGGCATAGGCGCGTACTGGTTAAAGCCGCTTTTTATATAGTGTGTGGCCAGTTCGGCAAGTTTAGGCGAACAGGCAAAATCAGGAAATCCCTGTGATAGATTGATGGCGTTGTGTTCGCGTGCGAGCCCGCTCATAACAGTAAAAATGGTGGTGCCTACCCGCGGAAGTTTCGTGTTCAAGGTGATCATGCGCGTAAAGAAACGAATAAAATTCACATTGAGTTCCTCCCGGTTTTTTTACATCTTTGCGGGCTTTTTTTTGAACTATGAAAAGGAAGTGCCTGTTGTTTTTAATTTTTTTGTGCAACGAAGTGCTGGCGCAAACAAAACCCGACTCTTCCACCGTACATGTGGAAGAAATTGTGATAACCGGCGGCAGAACTGCTTCAAGGTATTCTGAAACAGCGCGGAGTCTGAGCATTATCAGCTCAGAACAACTGAAACAATTGCCGGTGCGAAGCATCAATGAGGCGCTGGAGTATGTTGCAGGTGTTGATGTGCGGCCCAGGGGACCAGCCGGTGTTCAGGCCGATATAAGTATTCGTGGTGAAAGTTTTGAGAACGTGCTGGTGCTGATAGATGGGATCAGAGTGAATGATCCGCAAACAGGACATCATAACCTGAATATTCCTTTGCCAATGGAAGAAGTGGAGAGGATAGAGGTATTGCGTGGTCCGGCAGCAAGGATCCATGGCCAGAATGCCTTTAGCGGGGTAATAAACATTATCACCAAAAAACCCGGAGAGGCAGGCGTATCTGTTCGCTCAGCAGCGGGAGACTTTAATTACACGCATCATCAGATAACGGTTTCGGCACCAATAAAAAACTACAGGCAGGCATTCTCGCTTCAAAGAACAGCATCAAAGGGGCACAGGCACAATACAGACTTCGGTATAAGTAATTTTTATTACAGGGCTGCTGTGGGAGATGAAGAGAAACGCCTTGATCTTTCTGCAGGACATTCGGGCCGTGAGTTTGGAGCGAACGCTTTTTATGCCGAGGCCTTTCCCGACCAGTGGGAAGCAGTAAATACCACATTTGTAAGGGTTTCATCACAGCACAACGGCAGCTGGTTGATTAAACCAAATCTGTACTGGAGAAGGAATACCGATGAGTTTCTGCTGCGACGTCACTCACCCTCCTTTTACAGAAACTATCATGTTACAGATGTGTTTGGCGGCGACATCAATGCCAGCAGACAATGGGAAGCTGGTACAAGCAGTATTGGCGCTGAGTTGAGGCGCGAGCAGATCAATTCCACAAACCTGGGAAACAGGCACAGGTACAACGCCGGAATTTTTGCAGAACACCGTTTCCTGTTCTGGCAGCGGTTAAATGTAACACCCGGACTGTTTGCAGGCTGGTACAGCGATTATGATGTCAGATTTTATCCCGGCATAGATCTCAGCTATTTGTTTCGCCCTCATATATCGGTGTATGCCACGGTGAACAAGGCCTATCGTGTACCTACTTACACAGAGTTGTATTACAACGACCCTGCCAATCTTGCCAATCCTGCGCTGAAACCTGAAGAGGCCTGGTCGTTTGAAGCCGGACTTCGGATCACAAAACACCTGATTGATGTAACTGCAAGTGTTTTTCACAAGCAGGGATATGATATCATTGATTGGGTGCGATCATCACCCGCTCAACCCTGGCAGGTGCTGAACTATAATCAGCTGGCAACAGGCGGAGCTGAAATTATGCTTGCCCTTTACCCCGTGCGAAATAATGACCGGGTAATTATTGAGCAGTTGGGCCTGCAGTATGTGGCACTTAACAGTTCAGTAAAATTGCAGGACCTGCAATCAAAATACGCGCTTGATTATATGCGGCATCAGGCAATTGTGAGGCTGCTGCACAAGTTGCCGTTTGGCGCAAAGGCAAGCTGGGCAGCCAGATATGAAGACAGGGTGGGGTACAGTGCCTATTATCTGGTGGATATGAGGCTAATGCGCAGGTGGCAGAATTGCAATTTTTTTGTGGAGGCCAGTAACATTTTCAATCAGCAGTATTTCGAGATCAGCAACGTAACAATGCCGGGGCGCTGGGTGAGCGGAGGACTTACCTGGGCAATACAATAGTCTGGAAATGTGGTGCAGATCCATCAGATACAACCGGCCAGGCAGAAGTTAAGCGCAGGCAATCAAGAAAATATCCGTACACGCATTAAATAGCAAAAAAATCGCTATTTTTGCTACCTTTTAAAGGCAGAAATTTCAGCACACAATCTTACTGATCTTAATGCCATTAAGCAGAGCTGGATTGTTGGTTACTCTTTCCAAATCTCTTTAAAAAAGTTCTTTATAACCAGAAAGGTCCTGTGGCCGAGTGGCTAGGCTCAGCTCTGCAAAAGCTGCTACAGCGGTTCGAATCCGCTCGGGACCTCGATAAATGCAAAAGTGCCCGCCCCTTCAGGCGGGCATTTTTGCTGTTCAGACCGACGCGTCAAGCCTTTCAGGCTTGAACGCGGAGGGATGAACAGCAAAAACAAGACGCGATAGCGGCTTGCTTTTGCATTGTGACTCAGGGCATGCCCAACGCGGATCAACGTAGTAAATCCGCTACGAGAATCAAAAATTAACCGGAGGCTGCACATTTTGCATGTTGCGACATGCCCAATGCGGCACACGCGCAGCGAAATCCGTTTTAAGAATTCCAAACGCTTCTAAGAAAGCTGGCGACCAAAAGCTGGCTGCTACCGATCCACCGCACCGCCTCGCTCAAACAGCCACCGGCTGTTTGCCGTGCTTTTTTTTTCGGGCTGTAGGCCCCGTCAATACTGGCGATCATCGAAAACACCGTGCCGATAGCAATCGGCATCAGTTTTCCTGTTCGAACCCGATAGCTATCGGGTCCATTTTCTGAAAGTGTGAGATTTTGGCAAGGATCGATAGGATAATTGCTTGTCTTTCTTTGATATTTGCCGTCAAATAGGTCTGTGGCAAGGTTTTTCAGCATGCAAAGGCTGCGTTTCAGATGTGCCTTGAATTCGGCATCGGCCCCGCGGATGACCGACTCTTTTTTGATCGAGGTATCGATCAGGGCCTCGTATCTTTTTTTAATGTCCCGGTACTCGGCGGGTTTGATCAGGCCATCCAGCATCATTTGTTCAGCGTTCTGAAGACGATCACGGTTCTTCTTTAACTCTGCCTGATCCTGTTGTTTTATGACTGCCTTTTCCTCGGCTCTCGTCCTGAGACGTGTTTTAATACCTTATCATTGAGCCTTGTTACGATATGATAGAAGATTGACGCCCCCAACGGCGTTTCACAAGAAAACACCACGGAGCTTTTAGGAGAAAAGAAGGAGGAACTAGACTTGAAGTATGTAGAGCACTCTTGGCAAAGTTTCTTTGTTTAAATCAGGTGGTTTTTTACTTTTAGACAAGATTTGACAAGTCCACACAAATCTAATCGTACAAAAAATGGGAAAAGAGTTGACGTTTGCCGGCATTTTAAAAGATGCACGCGAAAAAAAGAGTTTGTTATTAAGACAAGTAGCCGCAATGATTAATGCGGATACGGCTTTGATAAGCAAATTTGAAAAGAATGAGAGGAAGCCGACGAAGGAACAGGTTATTAAGCTAGCCAAAGTCCTGGAGATTGAAGAAGAAAGACTGTTTACTTTATTTCTAAGTGAAAGATTAATCCAGGAATTAAGGACGGAAGTTTACGCTGCACAGGCGTTGAAGATGGCGCAGAAAAAAATTAAAGAGTTACATAAAAAATAATATTTGATCATTAATGGTATGAACGACACACTGGAACTAGAAAAAACACTATGGCAAGCGGCTGACAAACTGCGCAACAACATGGATGCTGCTGAATACAAGCATGTGGTGCTTGGTTTGATTTTTCTAAAATATATCTCTGATGCCTTCGATGAACTGTATCAAAAACTAGAAGCTGAAAAAAATCAGACAGGTGCCGATCCTGAAGACAAAGAAGAATATACAGCCGAACGCGTCTTTTACGTTCCGCCATCAGCAAGGTGGTTATGGTTACAAAAACGCGCGAAACTACCGACCATCGGTAAAGATATAGATGAGGCGATGGATGCCATTGAAAAAGACAATCCAACTTTAAAAGGAGTTTTACCGAAAGACTATGCACGACCAGCGTTGGATAAACAACGGCTTGGAGAGCTGATTGATTTGATTGGTTCTATTACACTAAGCAAAGGGGGCAACGGCAAAGGAAAAGACGTCTTAGGTTTTGTGTTTGAATATTTCCTTGGACAGTTTGCTGATGCTGAAGGCAAAAAAGGAGGGCAGTTTTACACGCCTCAGAGTATTGTGAAAATATTAGTTGACATGCTTTCGCCTGCACCTGAGAGCCGCGTGTATGACGGTGCCTGCGGAAGCGGTGGTATGTTTGTGCAAAGCGAACGCTTTATTGAAATGCACGAACACCGCAAAGGAAAGATTTCCATTTTCGGTCAAGAGAGCAATCGGACTACTTACAAGTTAGCGAAAATGAATCTGGCTATTCGGTGCATTGATGCAAAAATTGAACTAGGTGATACTTTAATGAATGACAAATTTCCAGAACTGAAAGTATATCTACAGTAAGTCAGATGCTCAAGTCTGATCTAGTTATGAAGACGCTTTTAAAGATCTTTGCGGGCCGCACCGATGTCTTCGCCCGCCGCTATGAAAAGAACGGCAAAAGCGGGTACACGCCCGCGTACTTCTTTGATCCATATATGTACAAAGCCCATCGTATGAAGGGTGGCACGTTTCAGAATTTCAATGGCAAGTCATACTTACCCTTAACCGACGAGGAAATATCCAAGCACCTGGAGGGGCAGCAACTGATCGGTATCTACCCATTGCTTCCGGATAATACCTCATGGTTCATTGCGGCTGATTTCGACGAGGCTAATTGGGTAGCCCAGTGTCGGTCTGCACTTTTTGCATTAAAACAAAAAAGTATTCCGGCATACTTAGAGCGGTCGAGGTCGGGTAACGGAGGCCATATCTGGATATTTTTCAACGAGCCGTATCCGGCTGTCAGAAGCCGAAAGATCTTACTGAATATCCTGGAGGAGGCCGGTGTTATTTCCCAGTTCGACAAGACCAGCAGCTTCGACCGTCTGTTTCCTAACCAGGATTACCTGTCGGGTAAAGGACTCGGAAACTTAATCGCATTGCCTTTTCACGGCCCCTCGATGAAAAACGGCAATAGCTGTTTCATCGATCCCGAAACTCTTCTACCCTTTAGCGATCAATGGGATTTCCTTGAAAAAGTAGAGAAGGTAAACGCCTCATTGCTCGATAAACTATTCATCGAAGCAACTGGAAAGTCATATCAGGAGCCGTCAATAACAGGCAAACTTCGTGTTGAGCTGACGGGCCGCATTAGGATGCAAAGGTCGGCTATGTCCTTAAAGCTGGTCAATTTTCTGCGAGACGAGCTGAATTTTGCCAACCCTGAATTTTACATGAAAAAGAATTCCGGGAAGAATTCCTGGCAGACAAAACGATATTTCAGCTTCATCGAGGAGCTCGAAAATGACGTTATCATTCCAAAAGGTACTGCTGGTAAACTATTGCGGTTCTGTAAGGAGAACGCCATTGAGTATGAATTAGTTGATAGTCGGTCTAAAGGAGATGCTGTTGTTTTTTCATTTAACGCCGAACTTCGGAATTACCAATTTAAAGCGGTGGAAGCTGCGCGGAAAAAGGATATTGGAGTAATTGTCGCTCCTCCAGGGTCGGGTAAAACAGTAACGGGATTAAAAATTATTGCCGAGAAGCAGCAGCCTGCACTCATAGTAGTTCATCGCAAGCAACTCGCTGATCAATGGGCAGAAAGAATACAGGCGTTTCTTGGCATTCCCGAGCACGAGATCGGTCGGATTGAAAGCGCACGCGCGAAGTTCGGTAAAAAGATAACCATTGGAACAATTCAAAGTCTGGCTAAGCTCTTGCAGAAAGAAAATGACCTGCGCAACAGGTTTGGAACCATACTCGTTGATGAATGTCATCATATTCTTGGCCAAACGTACAAGAGTACGATCGCTGAGCTGAATTCGTTTTACTTATACGGTCTAACTGCTACCCCTTTCCGAAAGCATGATGCCGGCAAGATGATCTTCGCGCAGCTGGGTGAGCCGATTTGCGAAATTAAGACTGATGACATTCCTGAACGGAAGCACGCAAGAATTATCATCCGCAATACAGACCTGGATGTGCCATTCAACTCGAAGACTGACAGGTTTGAAACCATTTCTAAGATTCTCATTCACGATTCCTCCAGAAACGCATTGATATTGGCTGATGTCACCGCCGAATTGACTAAGGGCAAGAAGGTCGTTATCATCACAGAGCGGAAAGAGCACATCGACACACTTAATCAATACATCAAGAACACATTTGAAACAATCACCCTTTGCGGGGACGATTCCGAAGCCGACCGGCAGGCGAAATGGAAGACGATCAAGGCAGGCAACTATCAAACCATTATCACAACGGGGCAGTATTTCGGAGAAGGGACTGATCTTAGTAACGTTCATTGTCTCTTCCTGGTTTATCCTTTTTCCTTTGAAGGAAAGTTGGTGCAGTATATCGGCCGTGTTCAACGCTCCGAGTTAACGCCGGTCATTTATGATTACCGGGATCACAAGATCGAATACCTGAACAAACTCTTTCTAAAGCGCAACGCTTACTACAGGAAAATCCAGAGGCTTCCCGACCTGTTTGACGAACTAGAAGCGGAATATGAACAAAAGCCAAAGTTAATCTCCATCGAAAAGCATATTAATGTGCTGATCGATGAACTGGAATTCCGGTATGGCAGCGCGGCTTTTAAAGTCAAGCTACCGGAAGTCGGCCAGGAAACTGAATTTGAAATTGAGAACCTCGAAATTCGTCCGGAGTTTGAGGTCCTGAAGCCATATTTTCAAAAGCACCTGAAGACTAAGCATATTGGAGTTCACATTTTCGCTGAGTTCGAAGAAGGTGCGCTGGTCTCTCAGTTGGCTCATTCCATCGATCTGCAAAAACTCAACCGTGAGGTTGTCGAAGGCGTGCGGTTCCGCTTCATCCAATCGCTTGCTTCCGGAAATGGTGCCAAGGCTGGCCTGATTGATGCGAAGGAAATCGAAAAGAGCACCCAGGGAGTATATGAATCAGCTGAGGAGATGCTTAGCCAGGCACTCAGTAATTCTTCATATAAGCACTTTCTGCAATTACGTTACCTTGCAGATAAACACGAAGGATCGGTTATGAAGCTGCGGTTTGTCCTGAGTCCGTTCTCATTTGTGTTTTTGCTGAAGGGTTCTCAGAATTATCATGTGGTTCTGGAAACTCTCGACACTGAAGAAGCAACGTATGTATGGCATTTCGGTCCCGACAAAAGTGGATTGCCAGGGAATCTTCGGCAGGTAGACGAAAACCTGAATGAGATAAGGAACTCCGGCAGGCAGGTATTTTTGCAAAGTCCACCGGCCAATTTCAGCCGGGTTGTGCATGATTATTCGGATGAGCGTAAGGGGTTTGTAGTGTGGAGGGATGCGTTGGAGGAAAGGTTGGATTGAGAAAGATAAATTAAGTACATGAATAGCGACGAAATAAAATCTATAATAGCTCTTGGTGAAGGATATCAGGCAGAATTCAAGATTAGCATTCCTTCCAAAGTTCGTGAATTGACAGAGGAAGTTTGCGCGTTTGCAAATTCTGCCGGTGGTATCCTAATATTGGGAGTGAACAACAAAAATGAAATTAAGGGGATATCCATTGATAATAATGCCAGATCATCGATCCAGAATTCTCTTCTGGAAATAAATCCGAAGCTTGACTGTACGCTCGAATTTATTGATGTAGATGGGGTCTCAATAGCCGCAATAAACGTCCCTTCGGGTAGGAAGAAACCCTATGTTTATTCTGGAGCAATTTTCATCAGGGTAGGGCCTAACACGCAAAAGCTTACTACTGCTGAAGAGATGCGAGAGTTTTTCCAGAATTCCGAGAAAATATACTTTGATGATTCAGGTGTCCGCGAATTTACTCTTTCGACGGATTTAGATAACGAAAACTTCAAGACATTTCGCGACGCAGGTCTCTTTTCCTCTGGCATTCCAGAGAAGCAAATATTTGAAAACCTTCAGGTATTTACTGAGGATGGGTTTGTGAAAGCTGGCGCTGTTTTGTTTTTTGGAAAATCACCTGAATCTCTTTTTCCGCATGCGATTATCCGATGTGTTTCTTTTAAAGGCACTGATAAGAGATATATTACCGACGATAAAAAATTTGCAGGCCCACTTCTGGCACAGTATCACGGATGTCTTGAATGGTTACGTGGTAAAATAAATGTCTCCTATGATATTGAAGGACAAGGGGGCGGACCGAGAAAAGAGAACTGGGAAATTCCGGAAACTGTTTTTAAAGAAGCACTCGTAAACGCGCTTGCTCATCGTGACTACTATGAGAAAGGGGCCGTCACTACTGTGGAGGTATTTGATGATAGAGTCGAAATTTCCAACCCTGGAGGACTCCTTGCCGCAGTTGTTAAGGATTTTGGTAAAAGGAGTCTGTCAAGAAATCCATTGATTTTTGGCTTGTTCGAACGGATGCATCTCGTGGAGAAGATCGGGTCAGGAATCCCCAGGATGGAACAGTTAATGGTTGAAGCCGGGCTGCCTGCACCCTCGTATGCCTATGATGGACTTTTTACTATTACGCTGGCAAGAGCAATTAAGTTTGAAGCCTGGAAGGATTTATGGCGAGTAAAGTTAAGTGAACCAAGGTTGGCGATCCTCCATGCGATAAACAATCATCCCGAGATTAGTAAGCGACAGCTGGCTGACGCTTTGGCTATCAGCACCACCGCGATAGACAATCATTTGGAAGTGTTAAAACGATTTGGTGTACTTGAAAGGGTTGGACCAGATAAGGGAGGATATTGGAAGATCAACTACCTGCGACCCTGAGGGTTGGTAGGAGGTTGGTAGAAAGAGGCGAAAAGCTGAGATGTAACATGCTGTTATTCAGGAAAATAAACCTCTAAATAATGGCGATGTTGGTAGTAATGTTGGTAGAAGACATGCTGGAAGACATAAGCAAACTCATAATGCAGGTGACGGATAATAAGTATTCATCGGAGCGGAAATTGCAGCTAGAAAAATTAAGTCGCAGTTGGACAAAATGATTTTAGAGGAAGAAGTAATAGGTGAAGGGGACATTCTATCAACCAAAAGGGGTAAAAAACTTCCCAGACGTTGATAAATTGCTGATAGAATCGGTTGATAGAAACCTTCCGTCTGTCATAAAATATTGATATACAAGTTGTTGGTATCAACGAGAAAGCGTCAAAAACGTCTCGAAGTCTAGATCCTCCAAAAAATCCTTTCAAGCGTCAGTGGTGTGATGAACTGGAGCTCCTGATGTTGGAAAATTAACTACCTGCCACCCTCAGGTTTGGTAGAAAAACAAGAAAGGCCGTGGCGTAACAGCCTGTTAATTAGAGAAAAAGCAACCGTCTGAATAATGAGGGGGGTGTTGGTAGAAGAAAATTTATTAGTCACTTGACCAGGACAGCAAGCAACTATTCTAAAAATTCGAATAGTTCAACAAGAGGTTAGCCGTGAGCTTCCCTAATTTAGATATATACAACCTCGACACTTTAAAGTACCTTACAACTATCCGGACAATCCGGATAGTTCAAATGAGGTTTGAAGCTCGGCCAGCTTCCTCAAATCCACCATCATTTCGTTCGAAATCTGTCCGTCCCAGACTTCGATATAGGCAAAAGGCCGACTGATCAAGCCGAAGGCTTGGATCAGGAGGGATGAAAACAAAAAATAAAGCGCGTTAGCGCTTTACTTTTGCATCGTGACTCTACGGCATGCCCAATGCGGCTCACGCGCAGCGTAATCGGCTAGAAATCTTATCTACATGCAACAAAATCAAATTACCAGCAAGGTTTTTCTGATCGCGCCGGCGAGTTTTTTGTTGACTTCGGTTTCGGCAGCATAGCGTGGCCAGTTACTGATGACCGACGAAACCTGCTCAATAATATTATCCGCTTTTTTGATGTTCATCTGCCGGCCAACTTTTAAAAGATCCTCCCGATCAATGTCTCTTCTTTTGCCATTGATACTCAAGCAGTGCTGACTTACCCAATCGCTGCCCGGCCGGTAAGCGTGGCAGACGTCAAAGGCGGGGGAAAGACTCCATCTGCCTTTGTGGTCCATTATAAAAGAGAAATTTTTTGTGTGGTCGTCGCAGTTTCGTCCCATCACGTTAAACACCATTCTCCTGTACATCTGTTCCGCCTCGGGATAGGTGAGGGTTAACAGGCGCATTGTTTCAAAAAGCTGTTCGTAGCTGTAAAGCGTGATATCATTGAAGTCGAAGTGCCTGAGGGCGCATAGACTCTGCACGTGGACTTTTTTCCCTTTTACACGGTCGAAGCGCCTCGTCATAAAATGCGCTCTGCCATTCTCTTCCAGCAATGTACTTTCGGTCATGTCAATGCCCGCGTCCAGTGCCATATGGTAATAAGCCAGCTCAACGCGACCATATCCGGTTGAGGTGCCTGACTGCGCGTCGGTCACACCATCGAATTTTATCAGCCAGTGAGAGAAACCTTTGGGTGCTTCAGCCTGTCCGCTTCTTATTTCTTTTGTACGGGGATTAAACGCCACCACTGCTTTTGCTCTTGCGCCGCCCGCTGAGGTACCTGTTTTCAGAATGTCAACAAGGGCCTTTTCTTCATGAGGCAACAGCTTTGTTTTGAAATTTTTCCGGCCGGTTAATATTTGTTCCGCCATTTCTATCAGGCTGGCCAGTTCAATTTTAGACGCCTCGTCGGCAGTTTCGCGCATTACCGGTTCAAATTCCAGCGCCCCCATTCCCCTCTTTCCTATAAAGCACAATTTTTCAACCGGGTTCAAACTGTCTGCCGGCCTTCCCTGCCGGCTGAGCCAGGAATTAATTAAAGCGTTTCCATATTTATCGGGCAGCGCGTCTGCAACCAGACCCGGCAACCCTGCGAATGTGTTCGAGCGTCTTAGGTCCGGAAAAACGAACACTTTTTTTTCAGCGCCGGATACAGGCATTTTGAGCGGAGCAAGGTCTAAATTGCTTTTCAGGAAGGCGGGATCGTATTCAAACGAACCAAGCCCGGAGCCCGCGTCCCACGCGATGGCACCTGCACGGAGATCCCAGATATTTACATATGCAGTTGTAACCACTACCAGGAGGATTTGTTCTGGCGCACCCTTTTTTTTGTTTTTGACGCTCTTTTTCTTTGATTGTGCTGAAGCTCTGCGAGCTGCAGAGGACTGAATTGTTGTTGTGCCTGAAACTGATCTAAAGTGTAAAGCAGATTCAGAGCCCTGAGCAGCTGAATAAAGGAAGTGAGATTTATTCCCTTTCCGTTTTCAAACTCAGCAAGCGTTGAGCGGTGCAGCCCTGCTTCTTTTGCCAGCTGCATTTGTGTTTTATTCTGTTCAATACGGTGATGCCTGATGAAGCCGGCCAGCAACTTTACGATTTTTCTATCGCTAAAACCAATTATGTTTATATTTTCCGACATTACACTAAAAAATGGGTATTAATGTAGTTTTTTTACGACATAAATGGCCTTGCTTTTTGTCGTATTTATCCATCATTAAACACAAGTATACTGATTAATATCGGTATTTTACTACAAAATGGCCTCTTTTTATCAACCTCCTGCCAATTTTCCCAGGAGGCGGGTATTGCTGACCTTTTTGTCTGATCAAACCAAAATGTTTTCCTGCCTGTCAAACTGATAGTGATCAGCGCAGCTGACTTAAGTCACATAAACAAAAAGATCCAATCCGGTACTTTGCCCAAAAAATAACCGAATGAAATCATTGCCTAAAAAACCGGTTCTGATCTTATTGTTTATATTGGGATCATTTGTTTTCACCAGAGCGCAAACCTGGGCACCGGTGGCTACAAGCCCACTGTCTTATCCGGTAAACGTTTTTGAAACAGGTTATTACCGATTGTAACGGCTTGAAAAGGTCCGCTCTTTTATTGTTTTATTAATTTATAGGATTTTGATTTTTCGCTTCCTGTTTTAATGAAATACACACCGCTTTGTAACGGAGAGATGTCAATTGTATTCAAACCCTCATGTAAGGTCCCGCTCTGAATTGTCTTTCCCCACACATCCAGAACAAAAAATGAGGCATAAACAGAATTATCGAGCATAATATTAACTTGATTATTCCCTGGATTCGGATAGATAATGACTTCCTTTTTTGCTTCGGTTGCATCAATCCCGGTTTCCAGTGGACAGGTGACCAGAAATTGTCCCATCATTCCATCGTCTTCATGCGTAAGCATGTGACAATGATACATGTAAGGATACTCATCGTCACAATACGTTTCAAACTTAGTGATGAATCTTACGGTGCCGTTCCCGGCAGGTACCAGAATCACATCTTTTCTCCCCGCTAAGTTCGCAGGAGGCGGTGTACCATTAATGTCCAGTACATAAAAATGAACATCATGAATATGAAACGGATGCGAGATCGGTGATTGATTCCGCAGTGTCCATATCTCAATATTGTCCAGGGGAATTGTTTGATTGATAGTATTCATGTCAAACATCTGATTATCTATGATAAAGGGTCCCTGAATAGCTGAAGGTCCCATATTTGCGGCCATAAATGTTAATGTCCGCGAATGAACAGCCGAGTTCTCTGCCCACGGATTATGCATGGCGAGGGTAGTCGGTATACTTGTTACAGGGCTGGATGTTGGTGCTGCCACATTAAATTTAATAACGGAATAAGTGGCGGTATTAATCGTGTTCAGCGCGTAGCCCGGAATAGTTTGACCTGGTCCCATTCCCGGCTGTGGCGCGCCATAATTTCCATTAGGTAATTCGGTGGTGAAATTTACCATATCAAAACTCTGCCCGCTGTAAGGACTAAAATCCAGCAATATTTCCGCCCGTTCTCCAGGAGATAAACGCAGCCGGGTAAGTGAAACAGGTGAAGACAATAAACCTCCATCCGAAGCGATCTGATAAAATGTTTTGTTGCCGGTAAACCCTAACAGGTACGTGCGTTCTGAAGATCCGTTAAGCAAACGTAACCTCACAACCTGTGAAGGCACGTCCAGGAATGGTCTTAATGTGGCATTAACCATTAAAGCTGTGTCCTGCGCCGAAGCAACTACTATCTGATTATTGGTATCAAAGGCTTTGGTCTGGATAACCATCGGAAAATCGTCGACTCCATAGGTGCGCGGCAAACCCAAACTTCGCTCAGCAGAATCGCGTACAATTATTAAGCCGGCAATTCCTTTTTGTACGTGCGCGTTAGTGTGTTCGTGCAGATGCGGGTGATACCAATGGGTAGAAGCCCAGTCTTTTACTTTAAAAGTCGGGCTCCAGGTGCTGCCTGGCGCAATTGTAATGTGCGGACCGCCATCATTAACCGGTGCCACATGCATACCGTGCCAATGTATAGTAGTGGTATCTGGTAAATTATTGGCAACATTAATAGTTACCGAATAATTTTTACGCAGCATTAAAGTAGGCCCCAGAATATGGCCATTAACACCATACGTGCTGGTGGGCTGCTGTGCATAAAACTGCACCGTTCCGGTTTGAAGTGATAAATCTATTGTACTGCTACTTAGAGTATCTGGAATGTATAAAGGGTTTTGTGCCACAACAACAGAACTGAGGGCAATAAAACAAAATGAGATACTTTTCATAAAAATTTTTAATCGGAAAATTACTAAATTGGTGACAGGCGCTGCGGTAACAAATGTTACATAAGTGTGGTGTCATGGGCAGCATCTTCAGATTAAACAGGTATTGACTGCGGATTAGCCCTGTGACGGGATTTGATACGAAAGCTGCCGGAAATACTACCGGCGACCACCAAATGATCGGGGCTGTGCTAAATGCTGGCATCCTTTTTTCATTTATGATAAGGTTGAAGAGACTGAAAAATTTCTGGCAGATCACAAAAAAAACATTCAAAGCATGGATTCAGAGAAGTCCTTTGCGCGAGGGCGCCGTGGTGGCCTATTTTGCGGTTTTTTCCATTCCCGGTTTAATTGTGCTGCTCATTAATTTTGCCGCGCTTCTGGTTGACAAGAACAAGATCCAGGAAGAATTGCACCGGCAGATCACGGGCTCAATCAATCCATCTACTGCAAAACAGGTTGAAGAAGTTGTAAGCAAAGCGGGTGATCTTCAGGGTGGATGGGTGTCTACCGCAGTAAGTATCCTTATCATACTTTTTGGCGCTACACGGGTATTTGTTCACCTGCAGATAACGCTAAACAACATCTGGGAAGTGCAGAGAGTAAGGTCTGCATTAAAGACCCAGCTGCGAAAAAGTCTTTTTTCCATCGGTCTCATTCTGGTGCTCTCTTTTCTGCTACTCATCTCTATGGCGTTCAGCGCTCTTTTTTCTGCGATACGCCACCGCCTGGAGGGAATGTTTAAAGAGGTGCAGCTTGTTGTTTTTCACGTGATTGATTTTGCTGCTTTTCTCGTTCTGGTAAGTGTGTTATTCGCGCTTATGTTTAAATACCTGCCCGAGGTAAAGCTGCGCTGGAAAACGGTTCTTATGGGCGCACTGATTACCGGTGTGTTATTTGTGCTTCTGAAATACGCGCTCAGTACTATCATTGCTACGTTTGACCCCGCCTCGGTTTATGGCGCTGCAGGCTCGGTGGTACTTATCATGTTGTGGTTCGCCGTTGCTGCCATGATTCTATTTTTTGGCGCGGAGTTCTGCCGGCAGTTCGCGCTCTTTCATAAACAAAGCGTGGAGCCGCGTAAGGGCGCCGAATTCAAAAGAGATGATCCGGCTTTTAAAAAAGATAAAAACAGTGACTGAGGCATTTTTTACCCAAAATCACTCACTCCGTTCGCACAATTGTCTCTGCTGCATTTGCACCCGCGTGTATTTGGTACTAAGTGTCCAGATCTGAGAGTGGCACTGATTTTACATATAAGACATTCAACGTACTAAATATGAAACATATCTGCATTTTGCTGCTGGCAGGCTGGTTAAGCAGTCCTGCACAAACCTCCAGGTTAAAATACGTAATCTATGATTTTGATGGTCTTGACATTGGTCAGACCACACTGCCCGACGGCGATTATGTCAATAATGACATGTCGCACAGCATTGCTGCCAACCCTCTGGCGGCCAGTGATGTGATTGGAGACAGGGTGCTGAAGCTGGATCTTAACTGGAACAGTGGGGCCGGTGAGTTTGGAAAGGCCACAATGCGTTACCTCGAGCTGAATGCCGGGGAGGACAGGCTCAATTTTTATTTCTACAACCCTACCTCTAATGCTGCAAGCGCCGAGGTTCAGGTAGTGATTCTTGAAGATGATAACAACAATGATCAGTTTGAAGGAACCAGTGATGATAAATGGATATATACCACGAGTATTGGCCGTTCAGAAGAGTGGCAGCTGATCTCCATTCCTTTGAGCAGTTTTCAGGATGACAATACAGAGGGTAACGGAGCTTTCGATGTCAGGTACACGGCTCCGGGAGGAATGTTGTTTTCGGTGGGTTTTATTTTCAGCAAGCCTGCGGGAGCGGGCGCGGCAGACCAGTACTACATGGATATGATCTGTTTCTCAGAGGGTACTATGCCTCATGGAGCCTCAATTCTTGATCTTCCGTCGGGCGTGCCGGGCAGTAAATGTGCGCTTGGAGTACTTGGCGGTAATCCAAACCCAGCTCAGGTGCCGGGGGAAATAGAGGCTTTTCTGCCAGGGGGAAAAAAAATGCAGCTGGTGAACTGGTTTGTTTATTACAGCAACTCCGGCACTTCTGCCAATTCGTTGCCGGGCGCTGAGGTGCAGACGCTGCTCGACAATGGGTACAGACCGGTGATCACCTGGGAAAGTATGTACGCCGAATATTCCCGTCTCGACCCCGTTCAGCCCCGTTTGAACAACATCCTCGACGGAAGTTTTGATGCCTATATTGATGATTTCGCAAACAAGATCAAATCGTATACTGGTACGGTTATTTTACGCATATTCCATGAGTTTGAGGGCGACTGGTATTCCTGGTCACTTACTCACAATAATAACGATCCTCAAAAATACATTGATGCTTTTCGTTATGTGGTTAACCGCTTCAGGGCTGTGGGTGCCAATAATGTGCAGTGGATGTGGTGCCTGAACGCGGAACCCAAACCTTATTCAAATTACAATTATGTAGTGAGCTGCTATCCTGGTGATGATTATGTGGATATTGTTGCAACAGATATTTATAATCACCCGGACCTGGGCACTCCTGCGTGGAAGTCTTTCAGATACACAATGGCAGAGAGCTATTACTATCTTGAAAAACATTATTCTCACAAGCCTATCTATGTGTGCGAAGTGGGTTCAAGAGAGAGAAACAGCGCTGAGGTTTCCGGTTCACAGACCAAGGCTCAGTGGCTTTGTATGATGGCAAAGGACATTAAATCGTATTTTAGTCAGACAGAGGCATTGATTTTTTTTAGTATCACAAAGGAACACGACTGGCGGATCAATTCATCTGACCCGGCCAAACAGGCTTTTATAGAGTGCGTGTGGAACGACCCCTTTTACAGTGGTGTCGTGGGAATAAAAAACAATGGGGCTCCTGCTATATTCAGTGTTCATCCTAACCCCTTTACCGATCAGTTAAATCTGCTCACATCAGGAGTGCCTGATAGTGGTGGTCCGGTTGAGATCAGGCTGTTTGATGCCGGTGGCAGAATGATATTTGATCAGCGCAGCGACCTTGTTCCTGCCAGCCTTAATTTCCGGCATAACTTTCCGCCCGGGCTGTATATCCTTGAACTAAGGCATGGGAATTCGGTTCAGCGGCAAAAGGTGCTGAAGGCTGTTGTCAGGTAAAACCGCCTGGATCGGATTTTTTCCGCTGGTCCAATGTCCATACAATAATTTACAGGTATATTTTTCGTTTACTAATTACAACCCCCCCTTCAATCAGTGGGGGGGACTAATTATGTTATGTGGTACAGTTTTTGTGAATTTTTAAATAACTATAACTGAACGAACCAATTCAATAATTAATTAAAAGTTACACTTAAAAAAAATGTTATGGAAAATACAATCGCGTTTCGCATTCGCCAGCTTAGATTACATTATAATTTAAGTGTGAAGGAGTTTGCTTCACGCTGTAATCTGTCGCATGTTGCTATTTTTCATCTGGAGAACGGGCGCACGCTTAAACCGCACAAGAGTTCAATGCAGCGGATTGCCAATGTTTATGGAAGCACCATAGAGTGGATAATGTTTGGACGCAATGAGATGCTCCCAAATGGTTCTCGCGAATTAAGCGAAAATGAGGTTTCAGACTTCTGGAAGGACGAGGCTTATCTTGAGATCAAGAGCCGTAATGCAATGCTTGAGAAAGAAATTGAACGTTTGTGGCAGATGATCAGTCACTTTACAAGCGGAGCAAAGCCAAATTTTAGAATGCTCGATGCTGTGTAGTGTGACCTGGGGGAACAGAGTCCGAGGGCCCTTCAATTGTTCCGTGAATTATCAGACAGACTTTTAAACCCTGTCTGATCAAAGGTCTTATTGTGAATACGTCGCATCTCAAGCAATTGTGTAAGGCCGGTGGTAAAGATCTCAAGGTTCTGATATTCAATTTTATCATCCTGCAGGATCTTTACCATTACTTTGTAATGTTTAAAGGTGGCATTTCCACCATTATAACCATGTCTTTTATTTTCGCTTTTACCTAACATCCTTCGTTTAACCCTGCAGGTACTTTATGATTGTCTTTTCAATTTTCTTACAGCCAACAAAAAGTGGTTTGTCGGAGATTTGAATATTTATTACTGAATCGGCTATAGTGTACCTGCCTTTTACCGAACCAATGCCGGTAGGCAGCTCAAAAGTCCCTGTACCTTCATCGCCATCAAAATTTCCCCCGGCACTAGTAATGGCGCTGCCGGCCTCCCTGATCACAGCAGCTGCGCTGTCTGAAAATTGAATTGCGAATCTGCAGCCTTTCATGTGTTTATTATC
>JAEZDS010000188.1 GCA_023433205.1 Bacteroidota bacterium | reverse complement strand
GGTGTGTATCATCGTTTGCCCTTATGGAAGAATGCAGGGTGTGTTGCTCGACAAAGACAGCATCGTGGTTGCTTATGATTACAAGCGTGGAGAGCCCAGGCACAAGTTCACAAAAAATCCCGCAATTGAACGCGGCGATTGTATTGACTGCGCGGCCTGTGTAAAGGTTTGTCCTACCGGTATTGATATCCGCAATGGCACCCAGCTTGAGTGTATCAACTGCACCGCCTGTATCGATGCCTGCGATCACATCATGGAAAGTGTAAAGCTGCCTCCGGGACTGATTCGTTTTGACTCTGAAAGAGGCATCGCTGAGAAAAAGAAACTGCGGTTTACCACGCGTATGAAGGCATACACAGCAGTACTTCTTGTGCTGATAGGCATAGAGGCCACGCTTCTCATCACCCGCTCCGATTACGATGCCACAGTACTACGCGCCAGAGGACTGCTTTACCAGGAACGTCCAAACAACGAGATCAGCAACCTGTACACCATTAAGCTGGTAAATAAAACCCGCAAATCACTTCCTGTTCAACTAAAAATAGAGGAAGGCGATGGCTGGCTGCAGATGGTTGGAAAGCCACTGGTGATAAAAGCTGAGGGTGTATCTGCCGGACAATTTTTTCTGTACGTTGACAGAGAAAAGATCAAAAAACGTAAAACAAAAATAAAACTGGGCGTGTATAGTAATGGCAAAAAGATTAAAACAGTGAAGACGACTTTTTTTGGGCCGGTCGCCATGTAGTAACCGCTTAAACACATAGAAACATAGATTCAACCAATCCTGTAACACCCAAAATAATTAAAAACTAAAACCTATGTGACCTTCTATGCTTTCTATGATTCTATGTTGTTAATAATATTCTCAACTCTAACCACTAAATAACACAATCATGAACTGGGGAAAAAAAATACTGATACTTTATCTTGGCTTTGTTGGCCTCATTCTAACACTGGTGTTCACCTGCTTCGGACACAAAACCGAACTGGAATACAAAGACTATTATGCCCGCGAGCTGCAATTCCAGGATCAGATCAATGCACAGCAAAACAACATGAACCTTAAAGCGCCCATCTCGCATCAGGTAAATGGGATGGAACTTGAATTGTTCATTCCGGAGGAACTTACACAAAGTGACTACAGCGGCAGCATTCACCTGATGCGTCCTTCAAATTCTGAACAGGATATTACCCTTCCCATTGATCCAAACGCTGCGGGCACCCAACTTGTGCGTATGCAGCAATCAGGAAATTACAAAATGCGCGTAACCCTGAAAAGCGGCGGAAAAACCTACTACCACGAATCGGTGTTACGTTTCAAATGATGACGACTCCGCTGATAGCCGGATTTTTAACAGGACTGCTTGGCAGCTTCCATTGTATTGGCATGTGCGGCCCCATAGCCCTTTCGCTGCCGGTTCATCAGCACCGCGGACTTGTAAAGTTTTTTCTGATCGTCAGTTATAATGCAGGCAGAATGCTCACTTACGCAGCCTATGGTGCCGTAGCGGGATTGCTGGGCGAGGTTATGGTTTTCGCTACCTCCGGTCAGCTCCTCTCGGTAACAGCAGGCATTCTCATCCTTCTTTCTGTAATATTGGCCAAAACATCCCGTTCAGCTTCTTTCAACTTCAGGATCTTCAACAAAATACAGGCTGTCTTTGCTGCCATGTTAAGCGGAAGGCGCAAACAAAGTCTGTTTGTGATTGGCCTGCTGAATGGTTTGCTGCCTTGCGGCCTGGTTTACATGGCCCTGGCTTTATCGGTGGCCGGCGGTGAAGCCCTGAGCGGTGCCGCGCTGATGTTTATGTTCGGCGCGGGAACCCTGCCGGTGATGCTGCTATTGCCCTATTTGGGCTCATTTATCAATCTCAAAATGCGCAACCAGGTGCGGAAAATACTCCCTTATTTTATTGCCGCTACAGGTGTTCTGCTTATCTTGCGTGGGCTGGACCTTGGCATTCCTTTTGTAAGTCCAGATACGGGCAGTGCCACACCCGGCTGTCATACCATTAGTTCTAACGATCAGATAAACAACATTCAATGTATTGGCCACGCCTCAGCACACAGCAAGTAAAAAAAACCATTTTCGACGCACTGGCGAAGAACCAGAATTACCGCAGTGAAAAAATTCTCGGGATCCCTGCCACTTTTCTCGATACCGATGTGTTTTACGAAGATGCGCCATTTTTAAAACAGGCTCCCTTTCTTTCAGTGCTGATTGCGAATCCTAATCACATAGGTTGCCACACACTTCCGGGAGAGAAGGAACCAATCTTTAAGGGTACGCAGGAAATAGAAAAAGATCTTATCCGCATTTGCGCCGAGGAGATCTTTGGCGCAGAGCGGGACAGCTGCGATGGTTATGTTGCTTCAGGTGGAACGGAGGCTAATATTGAAGCCCTCTGGATCTACAGGAATTATTTCCGAAAAGAAAAAAATGCTTCGCATGAAGATATACGCCTGATCTATTCCGCGGACTCACATTATTCTTTCCCCAAAGCGGCTGATCTGCTTGGCATAAGAAGTCTGGTGATAGCTGTAGATGAAGAAAGCAGGGCTATAGAATTAAAGGACCTGAGGGCGCAGATTACTCAGGCGAAAAAAGAAGGTGCCAGATACTTCATTGTTGGTATGAACCTTGGGACTACCATGTTTGGAAGTGTTGATGATATTGACGCAGTGACCGATCTCCTGCAGGAACAAAAAGTAGAATTTAAACTTCATGTGGATGGTGCCTATGGAGGATTTATGTTTCCTTTTACTTCTGAAAAGAGCAGCTTTACCTTTAAAAATCCGCACATCAGTTCATTTACGATTGATGGACACAAGTTATTGCAGGCACCATACGGAACAGGTATTTTTTTAGTGCGTAAAAATCTGATCGGGTATGTCTGTACCGATCAGGCCTCTTATGTTGCTGGAAAGGATTACACCCTGGTGGGAAGCCGTTCCGGCGCCAACGCGGCCTGCGTGTGGATGATATTACACATGCACGGGTCAAAAGGCTGGACAATGAAGATGGAACAGCTGCTCGACAAAACCACTTCACTGTGCGCTGAACTTGACGAACTTGGCGTGGAATATTTCAGGCATCCACAGTTTAATATTGTAACCATCAAAAGCAAATTCATTGAACCCGCACTCGCCCAGGCCTACACGCTGGTACCCGATAACCACGAAGACCCAAAATGGTATAAGATAGTTGTGATGCCACACGTGCGGCAGGGAGTGCTCGATAATTTTGTGTCGGCTCTCGCTGCGGCAAATACAAAAAAAGAATTTGAAAGAAAAAAATAAAGGTTGAAATGCTAAATCCTAAAAGCGCTAAATATTAATTTGCCATACATGCACAATCTGTACTTCGTACTTCGCACCTCGTACTTCGTACTTTGTACCTCGTACTTCGTCAATCGTAAATTGTAAATCGTCAATTGTAAATCCTAAATTGTCCCTCCTCACCAAATACAACATTCCCGTTCCCCGCTACACAAGCTATCCTTCTGTACCGCACTGGGACAATACACCAACCCAGCAACAGTGGACAGAACTGGTTAAAAAAAGTTTTTCAGCCTCTAATCACAAAAGCGGCATCAGCATTTACATGCACCTGCCTTTTTGTGAAAGTCTTTGTACTTATTGTGCCTGCAACACGCGTATCACAGTGAACCACAAAGTGGAAGAACCTTACCTGCAAACCCTGCTCAAAGAATGGCAACTTTATCTCTCGCTATTTCCCGATAAGCCAAGGATCAGAGAAATTCACCTGGGCGGTGGTACGCCCACCTTTTTTAGTCCTGAGAACCTGCGCAGGTTAATGAGCGGATTGCTTGAAACAGTTGACATTTGTCCCGACCACGACTTTAGTTTTGAAGGTCATCCCGCCAACACCAGCAGCGAACACCTGCAAACCTTGTATGATCTTGGTTTCAGACGTGTAAGTTTTGGTATTCAGGATTTTGATCCACTGGTTCAGGATGTGATTAACCGCTACCAGACAGTTGAACAGGTTGACTTTGTTTTGCAGGAGGCGCGCCGCATCGGTTACACCTCTGTAAATTTTGACCTCGTTTATGGTCTACCACATCAGACATTAAATA
>JAEZDS010000169.1 GCA_023433205.1 Bacteroidota bacterium | reverse complement strand
CTGCCTTCTGAAATTTGTTTATTTTTTCCGGGTGCCTAAAATGGGGGGGGTGGGGCAGGAGGAGGCTGTGCCGCAGGACCGATCTCTGCATAGGTGTCGTGCAGTCCGAAATAATGTCCCATCACATGCATCAGGTCGGGAACATTGAGCGCTGTGAAGGTAGAAGCTCCCAGGGCTACAATATCCTTTGGTGAATCTACTGCCCCCCATATCCCCGGTGCATGTGCGTACCCTTTGCTTTCAAGAGCTGGTAAATCGCTGAACTCTTTGGGGAGATAGAAATTGATGACATTATCGGTGTACCAGCCGCCAATCGCAGGCAATTCGGTGTTCTGAAAGTGCCAGATGTTAAATGTGTAGTGTGGAATAATAACAGTGCTGCAGCTCGCGAACGACACACATATCCTTGCAAAGGCCTTGTTTAATTCTGCTATTATCTGGTTCTGAAAAGGAATGATTACAGAGGCATTGAGCTGCATTGTATCATTATCCGGAGCGTAAAAAACAATGGAAAACATTTTGTCAAGACAGGTGTCATGATCAGCGTAGGAAATCATGTGGAGATCTGAATTTCCTCCCTTATTTTTGTTTCCGCCCAACGCTTTGGTTTGCGCTGCAGTACGGGATATAATGGCCGCGATGAAGAGAAATATCCATATCCTGTTTTTGAATGCTGCCACTTATTTCTTACTTTGGAAATTCAAATATATCACAATTTCCAAAATGCCGAAGTATTGCCTCTGGATGGTAACCCTTGTGTTTTTTGCGTTTTCATTAACAGCGCAGATCACGATCACGCCATCTACAGGCTGTGCACCTTTGTCTGTGCAACTTTCTGGACCTGCGGGTGCAAGCAATGTACACTGGACACTGGGGCCTGGCATGGGAAGCTCTTCTCTGCCTTCGCCAAATCCGTTGTACAGCAACCCCGGCACCTATAATATCACATACACTGCTATGGTGGGCGGAAATGCAGTTTCTTATTCTGGTCAGGTTGTTGTTACTACGGGGCCCAGTGGCTCTTATTCATTTCAGCAGCCGGCCACACACTGCGCGCCTATGACAGTGACCTTAAGCGGCAGTGGCGGAAGTCCCGGAAGCACCTACCAGTGGTCGTTTGGTGACCTTACACCGCTGGGTTCAGGGGCAAACCTGGTTCACACTTATAACATTAGCGGCGCTTTTGTGCCTGTTATGACCATTGTGGATGCTGTGACAGGCTGCACCGCGGTGGCGGTGAACAACAGCGGAACAGTTAACGTATCGGCTCCGCCAAACCTTGTGATCAGTTCACAAAACGGTTTTGTTGCATGCGCAGCGCCCATGATCACAGTTTTCAGCGCCTCTCTCTCAACCTCCAACTCGCCAAAAAGTGGGGCTTTGTCGGCACACAGCTGGACCTTTGCCGGTGGCAATCCGGCTACAGGCACAGGTATGAATCCCGGTTCAGTGCAGTTCGGGGCCGGTACTCATACAGTTTACCTGAGCGCAACCGACAACAATCAGTGCTCAGCAACAACCTCCTCACTTGTGACTGTGGTAAACCCCTCATTATCGTTCGCCTTGCAGCCAACCATCTGTTTATATGGAGCGGCGCTTTATACGCTCAACACACAGGAGCCGGTAACCTACTGGAATATTCCCGAATGGAACACAGGTTTGACCTCATACACAAATTTCCCTATAGTGAGTTATACCACCGGCGGACTCAAAACAATGACAGTAACAGTTATTCCTGGTGGAGTTTGCCCGGCCCTTACCGCCACCGGAAGTGTTTTTGTTGAGGAAGTTGTGGCGCAATTCACAACAACTCCTCCGTTTGCCTCCTGTCAGCCTTCAATGGTTGTTACCTACACAAATCTCACAACAACCAACGCTGGTTCTGCTTTAAGCTATACCTGGCTGATCGACGGGGGAGGTCCAATAAGTAACGGCACACCAACCTCCAGCACCCTGATGAATCCTTCATTTACCTTAACACAGCAAAGTAAAAATCCATATTCCATTTATAAAGCCTGGGGCCCCAAAGTGTGGCTATTCGTTGAAAGCAGCTCTCCGGCTAAATGTAAATCTCAGATATGGCATGAGTTCATCGATACACTGCAACGTCCTACCTCCTGGTTCTACACAAGCAGAAAGTTCGGTTGCGCTCCGCTCAGTGTGAAGTTTTATGACAGCTCATTCACCATAATCCCCAAACATGCCATATCGGGTTTTACGCTGCACAATGGCGCTGTACCATCAGCCTCGGTGAGTGGCAACGGGGCATTTTTTCCCTATACATTTACCTATCCTTCGGTGGGAACATATACGCCCTGGATGATCGTTGAAACTGTTACCGGTTGTATTGATACTTCTTTTGTTGATACGATCAGGGTTGTTAACCCTCCTTCAGTGGGTATGACCTACACTCCCAATCTGGAAGTATGCGCTGGTGATCCGGTGGAGGTGAACCTTACCGCTAGCCCTTCCTCTTCACTTATTCAGCAATGGCATGTTACCAGCGATAATGGCTTTTTCTCCGGATGTATCAATGATTCCAGTCCCACCTGGGCTTTTACGCATGTGGGTGTTCATGGATTTACTATACACGCACTGCAGCAAGGCTGTGAATCGAAGCTAGCCACCTCGCAAAGTATAACGGTAAAGGGACCAATGGGTAAATTCAGATACCGAACGAGCTGTTCCCCGGGCGTTCGAAAAAATATTCTCTTCAACGTCCATTTGCAGGAGGTTTCCACGGCAACACTCAATTTTGGTGATGGCAATTCTCTTCAGATCAGCGGCAATCCCGGCGGTGCTTTTTCTTACTCTGTGAATCACACCTATGCCAGCTCCGGCGATTACACGGCGGTGCTCACTTCAGCGAATAGTTCAAACGGCTGTCCTAACAGGATGTTTACGCAAAAAGTTACAGTGCGTGATGCCAAAGCACGTATCACCCACAAATTTCAGACCCCTCCTTCGCTGCCTTTGGCTCTGGGTTGCAGTGGTAAGGTTTTTAAATTTGAAGCAAACAGCTCTCAGGATGCCGAAGTGGATTGTTCCAGAGGATACGCCTGGAGATTATATTATAACAACACCATTAATCCCTATATTGATAAGATCGACTCCAGCTTTTCAACGCCTGTTCTGGCTGCAGGTGTACATACACTGATATTGCGGGTGAAAGATGCAAACAGCTGTCTTGATTACGACACTCTTCGTTTCAGGATCAGCAGCGCAACACCTTCCTTCACCTTTCCGTCCAATCCCTATTGTCACAGCAACGGACCATTACAGCTAATCAACAACACGCAGTCACTACAAACTTTTCCAGACACCATTGTAAATTACCACTGGTATTTTGGAGATGGTTCGGCGCCCTTGTCTGACACAAATCCTTTTTCAAGTCCTCAGCACACCTACAATTTTGTAGCTCAACCTTCGCAAACTTTTGTGGTGGCTGTAACGGCAACCAACAATGTGGGGTGCAGCGACAGTGCCAGTGCGGTGATTCAGATAAACAATCCTTCGCCGGGGGTGCTGGTAAAGGAACTTTTTCCCTGTCTGCGAAAAAACTCCGCTGTTACAGTTACGCTGAGTGCCTCGCCCGGATACGCAACTTACAGCGTTAACTACGGGCAGGGGGGAGGCTGGACCACAAGCCCGACGTTTTCTTCCGGTGTGGTACAATACACGGTACCTGGCAGGCACACGGCTACAGTTATTGTTGAGGATAACGCCACCTGCAGGGCGGGTCAGGTTGTTACCGTTACAGTAATAGGACAGCCCACAGCAGCAATAATGTTCCCCGGTAACGAAAATAAGTTTTGCGTGCCGGCCACACCTACGCTGGTCAGCACAACACTACTGAATCAAACAGCCATAACCAACACCTTGTGGAGTATAGGAAATATACAAACGCCACCGCCTGGCACCGGAACGTTTGTTAATCAGATATTTGTTTCGCCGGGTGTTACAACCATTAAACTCACAGTTGACTCGGCGGGCTTTTGCCCAAGCTCGGCCACAGCTCAGGTGATTGTGTCCGATCCAAAGGCAGAAATAAAACTAAATAAAAATGTATTTTGTCTGGGCGACACTATTAATGTTAGTATCAGAGACTCTAGTCTGGTAGAAGGCTGGCGCTGGTTCTTTGGCGACAATATACCGCAAACAGATATCATAGCCGGTTCGGTACTAGCAAGTATTACCAGAACGATCTCTTATCCCTACACTGTATTGCCTTCTGATTCATCAGGAAAAACTGTACTTAGCCTGAGGTATTTCGGTACCGTGGGTTCATGTGTAAGAACTGCTACTGCCGATATTCAGGTTCTGAAGATCTTCGCCGGCCTGGCAGAAGACATGAATGATGACGAGCATTGTTTAGGTGAGGCTGATCAGTTTACCACCAAAACGCCAAATCCTGCGGGAATGGATCTGCAATACAACTGGTTGTTCGGTGACGGGAAAACCGGAACAGGATCAAACCTTTTTTACACCTACACTGCTCCGGGACTGTATAAAGTTACGCTGATAGTCAGCGACCGGCAATATGGTTGTCCGGATTCCGCGACAAAGAACATTCGGGTTTTCCCTCTGCCGCAGGCCTCTATAAGCATTGCGCCCGATTTTATTTGTCCTGAACAGTCTTTTGTTATAAGCGGCACAGGCACTCCGGGTGTTTCGGGTGCGTTAACGGGAACCATTAATCCCACCGTTAACTTTAGTTTTGATGCGGCCAATCAGTTTACCGTACAGCACAGTGTTGGAAGTTCCGCCGTGTTTTCCCTTCAGGTGACAGATGAGAATCTTTGTGTGAGTGAACAGGCGAGTGCTGAGATCCTGGTGCAGACGCCGCCCCCTGCAAAGCACTGGGACACTACTGTGATACGCGGAGAAATAGTGCCACTTAACGCTTATGCAGGATCTGCTAGTTTCAGCTATAGCTGGACTCCGGAAGTTACAGGATTAAGCTGCATCACCTGCTTCGATCCGGTTTCCACGGTTACGAATGCTATAACTTACACTGTACTTGTGGTTGATGAGCCACTGCAATGTTTTATAACAGCCAGCACTTTCAGTATTTTTATTGACACAAGAGTTACACTCGACGTTCCTACAGCATTTACACCGAACGGTGACGGGGTGAACGATGTGATAAAGCCCGACGGTTGGGGACTCAAACGTTTACATTACTTCAGGATCTATAACCGCTGGGGGGAGTTGTTGTTTGTAAGCAATGATCTTAATGTTGGCTGGGATGGTACCTTTCAGGGACTTTTGCAGAATAACGAAACTTACGTGTATCAGGTTGCCGCAGAAACCTACACAGAGGAAGTTCTTACCAAGAGTGGCTCTTTTAAGTTGCTGAGGTGATCAGTGCAGGTATAAGCGCTGCGTAAGGATCACGTTGGCCATGAAGTTATATTGTTGCTGGGTGAACCGGCATGGTGAAGGATGATAACTCATGATGTTATCTTTAGGGATCACATAATATTCATTGTTGCCATCCTGGGTTCCGGTCCCCAGTGGATAGCTGTCGGCCTCTGTGTCACATAATCCGTCGCCGTTCTGGCTGCAGTTGCTTCTGTTAACAAACTCGTAGCTACTTACGCCAGGTGGTGGCGCGGGCGTTACAGGCGATCCAATTTCAGCATGAGTATGCACCAGACCAAAAAAGTGTCCTATTTCATGTGCCATTGAAAGTGTAGCTACTAGGCTTTTTTCAATTACAATAACATCGTCGCCGCCAGGCATTTTAGCATAACCGGCTATTGAACCGTTTATGCTATCGGGCAAATAAACATTAATGGTGTTTTCAGTATACCAGTTTCCGGTCACAAGATCTTCAGTGTCTGGTCGCTCCCAGTTATTAAAAACATGATTGGGGATCACCACCGTGCTGCAATTCATAAAAGTTATACAAATGCGGCCAAAGAGCCGGTTCAGACGTGCAATACAGGAGTCGAGGTCAGCCGGCCCCACGTTTCCCCAGGTGCCGTTCTGCTCTGCAATTACATAAAAAACCACCGAGAACTTTTTATTCACGCAAACATCATGTTTGAGCGTACTTACGAGGTTGTGCGTTGTGGCAAAGTTATTTCTCCATTTTTTAAAAGATGACGGTATCTGTGTGTCACACCATTCAGGAGAAACAGCCTGGGAAAAACTGCTCAGTGTAAAAAATAAAGGGATGATCAGATACAGTACTTTTTTCACGTTTGCAGATTGGCTGGTTTTATTATATTTGGATAGTCCAAAAATAGAACTTTCTCTGATATGAGCAAATACAGCACCCTTACAATAGTCTTAATTGTCTGGGGCGCCCTGTTAAATCGTTACGCATGTCAGATCAGTCAGAATTCCGGCCCGGTTCATGCCTGCGCGCCGGCCAACATCTCATTTGCAGCCCCTGCGGGCGCAACTTCCATTACCTGGAATTTCGGGACATTTGGCAGCTTCACCAGTGCCAGCGGAGCCTTTAATGTTGTTAATCCTGCCAGCTTCGTCGCCTCTTTTTCGGGTATAGTAAATGGCAGCAATCTTACTTTTACCGTGCCGGTAACTGTTCATGCTAAACCTGCTGCAAACTTTTCCCTCACGCAGCCGTCAAGTGAATGTGTGGTGAAAACAGTTACGCTTACCGATCAAAGCACTACTTCAAATACTATTGTATCTTATCTGTGGACCTATGGAGATGGAGGCTCTGGTAACGCAGGCGGCACCCACACCTATGGCTATACTCTTCCCGGCACCTACAGCGTTACCCTTAAGGTAGTTGATTCTTATGGATGCGATAATCAGATTACCAAAGGCCCGGTAAATGTTACTTCTCCCCCCAGCGCAATCATAAGTTCTAACCCTCCGGCTCTTAATTCCTGCTCAACCAGTCTTGTGGCGGCATTCAGCGCAAGCAACAGCAGCGGCACAGGAGCTCTTACGTATAACTGGAATTTTGGTAACGGACAAACCTCGCAGGCAGTTAGTCCGCCAGCGGTTACTTATACTTCGCAGGCCAACAGTTATGTGGTGTCCCTTACAGTTACAGCTAATGGCTGCAAAGCAGTAGCCAACAGTTTTGTCAATGTGAGCCCGCCAACTTTAACGGCATCGGTGCCCTCTACTGTTTGTCTTGGAGCGTCGCCGGTAGTTACACTTCAGTCCAATCAGTTTGTAAGCAGCTGGGATCTTGGGAACTCCAATGTGGTGAATGTTATGACCCCTGGTGCAGGAGCTCCCACTGTGGCCCTTCCGGCCTACAGCAGTGCCGGGCAATATACCATTTCTGTAAATGCTGGCACAGGACAATGCACTATTACGCCGCAGTACTTTACAGTTGTGGTTGAGCAGGTTAACGCTCACTATACCTCAGGGGCTCCCTATACCACCTGCAGTCATACCAAAATCGTTGGCTTTAATAATCAGAGCACAGGCAATATAGTACAGTACCAGTGGTCTTACACTGATTTTAGCGGAAGCCTCGTAACCAGCACTGTGACCAATCCCACGTTCACTTTCACCACGTATGATACAGATCCTTACACTTATACTTCCACGCCTTATAATCCTACTGTGACGCTGATAGCCACTTCTGCGGCAGGCTGCAAAGATACTTTCAGTATTGCGCAGCATACAATCAACCCGCCGGTTGCATGGTTCTATAAAGATAAACGTGAGGGCTGTGTTCCGCTGGCAGTAAAATTTAATGATACCAGCCTTGCTTTTCCTCCGCATCCTGTCACGAGCTATACCTGGCACAACGGCGCCGCTCCCCCGGTAACCGTGGTGGGGAATACGTTTCCAATTCCAAGCCATGTCTTCACTTATACAGCAACTGGTCTTTATGAGCCATATCTTGTGGTTGAAACACTGGGCGGATGTATTGACACTTCGTTTGTAGATACTGTAATAGTGGTTGACCCTCCTGTGGTGAGTTTTTCATTTTCCCCTTCGCAGGTTTGTCCAGGACAGGCAGTGCAGATTGTAAATACCAGCCCAAACATTTCATCTATCCAGCACTGGCATGTAGAAAGTGACAATGGCTTCTTTTCAGGATGTGTAACAGATGCAAATCCTTCCTGGCAGTTTACAAATGTGGGACTGCACACCTTCACAATGTCGGGTTATTATCACAGCTGCAAAGGCACGGCTGTTTCATCTCAGAGTGTGCTGGTGCAGGGGCCCATAGTTCAATCCCGCTACGAAACCAATTGCACCAGTCCGCTGAATGTTGTTTTTCACAATACTCTTCAGGAGGTACAAACAGCCACCATTGATTTCGGGGACAACACTTCAACGGTGGTGGCAGGGAATGCAACCGGAATTGTCACAAATTCTGTGGCGCACACCTACACCGCCTCAGGCGATTATGTTGTTACTGTTACCGGTGTAAATGCCGGTACAGGCTGCGCTCCTCATGTTTATACGCTGCAGGCTCAGGTGCGGGAAATAAAAGCTGAATTTACAGGGCCTGCCCTTGCCTGTATAGGAACCGCGCCTCAGTTCAACGCCCAGAGTTCAGACGATGTTTATGCGACCTGTAACAGGGGTTATACCTGGTACGTAGATAATCTGCCGCCTGAGGATATCTCCAGCCCCTTTTATAGTCATAATTTTACAAATTACGGAACACATACAGTAACTCTGGTGGTGCGGGATGTAAATAGTTGTCAGGACCGTGTGTCGCATACCATAACTGTGAGTGATGTAACGCCAACTTTTTCATTCAGCTCCAATAACATTTGTTTTTCTTCTCCTACAGTTCAGATCATCAACACCACACAGCCTGTGCCTGATCCCATTAGCAGTTTTTTCTGGGACTTTGGTAACGGATATTCATTAACGACCACTCAGCAGACTGTGCCTGTTCAGTCATATTCAGCTGTAAATCAGCCTTCGGTGTACACAGTATTGCTTAATGCTACCAATAGTAAGGGCTGTTCAAAGTTTGTAACACATACGGTGCAGGTAATTAATCCTGATGCATCTTTTTACGCAAGCTCGCCGGGTATGTGTCTTCCGGCCAATACGGCAACTACAATAACTTTTGTAGCCCAACATGCTTACCCCAGCTACACTTTCGATTATGGGGTGAGTCCTACCTCAACCGCGGTGGTGAATTTCAGCGTGTCGTCTTACACTTTTATGGCGGGAAACTACACTGTTAGTATGACTGTAAAAGACAACCAGGGCTGCACAAACACCGGCATTGCAATCATCAGCAACGTGCAGGTGCCGGTGGCCGATTTTATTTTTTCAAGTCCTGGCTCAACCGGCGGAAACAACATCTGCTCTCCGGCGGTAGTCTCTTTCAGCAATGTTAGTTTTCCGCCGCCCAGTATTCCCACATGGGATATGGGCACTGGCTCTCCGGTGCTGCCCCTCAACGTGGTTACCTTTCCTTATTCAAGCACAACCTCCAGTGTGATCGCAATTTCGTTGTCTGTGAGCTCAGGGCCTCCTTACAATTGTAAATCCTCAGTCACCAAAAACTTTACCGTATATGTGGCTAAAGCCGAAATTGTCGTGAGTAAAACTTTGATCTGTGTTGGTGATGAAATCAGGTTTTCCATTGACTCAACAGGAGGAGGGGGCGTCAAGTCCTGGGTTTGGGATTTCGGCGATGCTACAGCGAGCCCCACTGTTCAGGCCTCCAGCGGCCCGCCAAGTTTTACAATGCATACGTACAACAATTATACAGCCACTGCTGAGGGTAATACCTCGGCCTCTCTTATTTACTGGTCTTCTGGCGATGCCTGCAAATACTCATCTGAACAGCAGATCAAAATCATTAATGTACAACCGGGATTATTGCGTAACAATGAACTCACAGTAACTGATTCGCTGCATTGCCTTAATATAGCCGATCGGTTTGTAAGTAAATCGGTCTCAAATTCCGACAACCCGCTTCTGTTTAACTGGCAGCTGCCTGGTGGTATTTCCGGCTCTGATTCTGTTATTACGCACGTTTTTCCGAACCACGGGGTGCAGCAGGTTAGTCTAACCGTAACAGATAGCGGGCATAATTGTAAGGCCAGCACCGTTAAAAATCTCACTATTTTTCCGCTGCCTACTGCCACTATTGCGTCAGGGCAGCATTGCCCAGAAATACCTTTTACTCTTACCGTCACTGCTTCTCCGGCTGTGGTTTCAGGAACATGGAATCCCCCGGCAGGTATTATGGGGCCAAATGTTTTTACTACCAGTTCCCAGGTCATTTTTTCTGAAGCAGTGGCCGCTGCTTCAATGGAATTTTCTCTTAATGTTCAGGATACCAACGCATGTGTAAGTGAAACAATAGTGCGCGACATAGAGATACTCCTGCCTCCGCCGCGTGCTGACTGGGATACAAGTATCGTAATTGGTGAGCGGATAACGGTGAACGGTTACGTTGGTAATTATACATATACCTGGACTCCCGAGATAGCCCAGCTGAGCTGCACCCTTTGTCCTTCTCCCGTCTCCACATCAACAAATGACATCACCTACACGGTGGTAGTTGAAGATCATATGAAGTGCGCGCAGGTGCAGAATACCTATAAGATCACGATCCTGCCAAAAGCAAGTGTAGATGTTCCCACGGCATTTACACCAAATGGCGATGGCAAAAACGACATTATTTATGTTGATGGCTGGGGAATTAAGAAGCTGAATTACTTCAGGATCTATAACCGCTGGGGTCAGTTACTTTTTGAGACCAATGATATTAACCAGGGCTGGGACGGTAACTACAGGGGAGTGCCTCAAAACAATGAAACTTATGTGTATGAGGTTTCGGTTCAGTCATACATCAGCGATGAACCCATCTTAAAAAGTTCAACCTTTAAAATATTGCGGTAAATGCGCGTGTATAAAAAATATCTGCTGTTTTTAGGGTTGGCTGCTTTTCAGCTGAAGGGGCAGGACATCCATTTTAGTCAGTATTATTTTTCACCACTCTCAATGAATCCGGCTTATACAGGGAATTACAGGGGAGATTACCGGCTTTTTGGAAACTACCGCAGTCAGTGGAAAGAGCTTGGCGATCCTTACAAAACCTTTTCAGCTGGTGGCGATATGAATTTTTATCCCCGCAACATAAATTTCAGCGGAGGTCTTATTTTTTTAAATGATCAGAGCGGCGGCAACCTGTCAGTGAATAAGATCTTGCCTTCTGCGGCATATCACGGAAGATTTTTCGGGTTCAATGTACACGCCGGCGTTCAGCCAGGCGTGGTGACAAAGAGTATTGATTTTTATAAGAACTCATTTCCTGAGCAACTTAACTGGCAAACTGGATATTTCGATCACAACATGCCAAACAGTGAAACAGGAGTGAACCAGCGCTTCACTTATTTTGATCTGAACGCAGGATTTGCAGTATCCCGCAGGTTTGGCGCCTTTGAACCGGAGATGGGCTTTGCAGCGTTCCATATAAACAATCCGCGTGAAAGTTTTTTTGGCGACAGACGACATTTAAGGGGGCGGCAGGCTTATAACTTGTCACTGGCCTATCACTTTACAAAAGTTATTTTAACCGGACACAGTCTGTATGGATATACCGGCAAAACAAGCGACTGGGTAAGCGGTGTAAACCTTGAGTATGTACTTTCGCGCGACGCGTTCTTTACTAATTCGGTTTTTGCAGGTTACATGTTCAGGAGCGGGATCAGGCGCAACCCCGATGCCAGCATTCTCACCATGGGATTTAAGTATTCAAATTATACCATTGGTTTTAGTTACGACATTACCCTCTCTCAACTTAAAACAGCGGTCGACAGCCGCGGCGCCTATGAGATAGCGCTTATCTATCGGGCAAAAAGCACCAGACTAAATAAAAAGATATTACCCTGTGAACGATATTAAACTTATAGTTTTTTTCCTGCTCCTTGGCAGTTTTGGGCACGCGCAGGTTGATACCACGCTGCTGCGAACCGCTGAGGCCAAAACGCTTAAGAGAATGGGGCGCAGCGCCATGAATCAGGATGATCCCAGTTCAGCGATCGCCCTGCTTGAGGCTTATATAAAACACGACAGCAGTGATGCGAAAAGTACCGCACTGCTTGCAAAGGCCTACATGCAGATAAGAGACTACGAAAGGGCAAAGGTAATGTTCCTGAGAGCGTATAATATCAGCAGTTCTCAGGTGCCCGAAGCGCTTTATTACCATGCAATGATGCAGAAATCACATGGCGAATATGACAGTGCAAAAGTGAGCTTTGAACGATTTAATAAGGAATATAAAGGACCCCAGAAGATCCTTAAGAGGCAGGCACGGAAAGAGATCGTTTTTTGCGACTCAATAGGTCCGCTGCTTAATGCCGGTGCAAATGTGAACGTAACAAGGCTCGATACCTCAATTAACAAACTTAATGCCGAGGGATCACCGCTTAGCCTTGATAGTACTACTATTTTGTTTACCTCACTGCGAACCGACGCCACACAATATGTTGTAGAGGAAGATTATTCTGCCATTCCCAAAAAGCAGCTGTATGTGGCAAAAAAGACCGGGGGCGAATGGAAATACGCCGGCAGGTACGAGCAGCTGAATACTGATGATTTTAACACGGCAAATCCCGCATTAAGTGTCGACAATATGCGCATGTATTTTACCCGTTGTAAACGCAACCTTTCCGGCAAAATGCTGTGCGCGATCTATGTGTCTGAAAAATTCGATGGCAAATGGTCGGTTCCGGTTAAACTTCCCAAAGAAATAAACCATCCTCGTTACACCTCCACCATGCCTGCAGTTACAAACGATCCGGTAAAAGGCAATGATGTGATTTATTACGTAACCGATAACCCCAGGGGCAAGGGTGGTATGGATATCTGGTACACTGTGTACGATAAAAAGAAAAGAATATACAAGAAGCCGCGCAACGTGGGAAACAAAATTAATACGCCCCAGAACGAGATCACTCCTTTTTTCGACAATGAAACGCGCACGCTTTATTTCAGCTCTGAAGGATTGGGTGGCCTCGGGGGATTTGATATTTACCGCTCTCTTGGAGATGGCCGGCGTTTAACCGGTGCACAGAATCTGGGCGCTCCTTTTAACAGCGGTGCCGATGATATTTATTACACTATATCCGGACAAAGAGACGAAGGTTTTTTTGTAAGCAACCGTAAAGGCGGGGCGGCTCTGCCAAACAGCACCTGCTGTGATGACCTTTACAGTTATAAACTTCCTGATTTTATACATATTGACCTTAAGGGAACAGTTTTCGACATGGTGGAAACAGATCTCCCGGTAAGCAACGCCAATGTGGATATCTATGTGAAGGACAAAACAAGCGGCGAACGTTTTTTTGTGAAAAGCACAACAAGCGACAGTCTTGGAAACTACAAAACCCGGCTGCAACCCGATCAGGATTATTTTGTAGTGATAAAAAAGAAAGATTTTCTGGGCATCACCGATGAGGTAACAACCCGTGGTTTAACTGACAAGGCTGAGATCAACCGTACGGCAAAGATCATGAAGAAACCCACGGGGGTAATTGCCATTCCGGATTTTAACTACGACTTTGGCAGAGCTGATCTTAATGAAGCACAGAAAAAAATCCTTGACAATATGCTTGTAGAGATGCTGATTGCCAATCCTGAAATTATTGTCGAGATCCAGTCTCATACCGACAGCAAGGGGAATGAATTGTTTAACCTGAAACTGTCGCAGAAACGTGCCGAGAATATCATCAATTATGCCATTTCAAAAGGTATTGAACCTGAGCGCTTAAAAGCGAAGGGGTTTGGTGAGACCAGTCCCCTGGCTCCCAACGAAAACGCTGATGGTTCTGATAATCCCGAGAACAGAGCCATGAACAGACGCACAGAATTCAAAATAATTGGTGTGGTTGAAACTGAAGAGCCCCGGGGCATTGAATGATCAGTGCGGGTAGCCGGTAAGATAAGTTACACCCATGCCCAGTTTGTTCCTTAGCAGGCCAACCTGCCAGTGATACGCCGGCTCGGTCTCTTCGGCAATTTTTTTCAGCGTTTTCCAGTGATGGAGACGACTAACAGAGATCAGCCCGTCCCACATGGTCATTATTGGAATGGCCGGCAATACATAAGTAAACAAAATCCTTTTCCAGGTAAATGGTCTGATAAAAGGAGTTGCTGCTACAAAACTTATGGGTTGAAAAAGTAAGATAGCCAGTGCTGAGCCAATGTGTTTATCGGCACCGTCAAAAAAAGCGATGCTTCTTTTCTGTTTGGTGGCCTGCGACAGGATTTTTTTTATTTCCTCTTCATTAAAATGGTGCAGCGCAGTAAACATGGTGAGCATGCCGGGCAGATGCTGCGGTATCTGCAGTGCATCAACCGGCTCAGCTATATAGTCTATCACATTGCCCGTGGTTCTGCTGATATGTTTGAATGCGCTGAGATTTGGAAATTTGTCGCTCAGGGTTATACTCAGGTTCAACCCTGACCATTTAAGAAGCTTTTTTGTGGTTCTCTCAATGCCTCCGCCTCCGCCCGAACAGAGGTCAAGGATTTTTGTTTCTCCTGCTTTTTCCAGTAATCGGGCTATCAGCGGAACAGCATCATCATAAAAACCGCTGAGGTTCATAAAATAGCGCAGGTAATCGGTTCCGCCTTGTCTGATAGCATTGGGGAACCAGGCAAGATCTTCGAATTCAAAAAATCGCTTGTTGTGCATTGGATCCAACCTTAAACGATGGCAGGCAGTGGCATCTCGTGTCCGCACCTGAAATGTTTCAGTGGGCAGCTCCTGTAGCCATGCAGTCCGCAGGGCCGGCAGGGCAGCTTATCAACCCCGAACACACGCGCATTCTCGCTCAAAGGGCCAAATCCGAACTCCGGTATCGTTGAGCAGAAAAAGGCGGTAACAGGGGCATTTACAGCGCTGGCCAGATGCAGCGGAGCGCTGTCGTTAACATAGTTCATTTTACTGTGCCGCATTAGTTCACATGATTGAAGTAAACTCAGCTCTCCCGCCAGCACAATACATTGACGGACTTTAACTGCTGAAGCAATATTCTCGCAGAGCGATTTGTCTGCAGCAGCACCCAACAAATAAATGGTATAATCTTCAGGTATCTTTTCGCAGAGTTCTGTCCACTTTTCAGGGGGCAGTTGTTTGGTGAACCATACCGAGGCAGGCGCCATACAAACATAATTACCGCCCGTGAGTGGAGCTACCTTTTTTTTATCTGCTGCTGAAGGGTATAGCTTTGGTTTAAAAACTTCTGTGCCTGTAAAATCGCTGATCAAACTGTTGTACCGTTCGGTTTCATGTCTGCCGTCGCCAATCTTATGGCGCGCAGTTGTGTTGAACATAAAGGATAAGGGATTCTCTTTAAAACCTGTTATGTGGCGGGCCCCTGAAAAGGCAGCGATTATACCTGAGCTGGTATAACGGTGGCAGTTCACTACACAATCGAATCTGGCGGCACGAACTTCCCGGACAAGAGCCAGAAGATTTCTGATCTTTTTATTCTTTTTATGCCACACCAGCACTTTATGCAGATAAGGATGCTGCCGGTATATGTGTTCATTTCCTTCCCTTACCAGAATACTGATCTTTGAATACGGATAAACAGCGTGAAATTTTTCAAGCAGCGCAGAGGCAAGGATCGCATCGCCAATAAAGGCTGTTTGTATTACAAGAATATTTTGGTAGGTCAGCACTTAGCCGTGAATGGTTTCGCTACGGCCGTAATTTTTGATCACGCCGGCTTCATATTCCAGCCACTGCTGCCAGCGGGCGTTTACATCTTCCACACCCTCGCCGTATTTTCTTGCAAAACCTATAAATGTTGTATAATGACCGGCCTCACTTATCATGAGTTCATGGTAGAATTTTTTGAGGTCGGGGTCCTGCAGTTTTTCCGACAGTATCTTAAATCGTTCACAGCTGCGTGCCTCAATCATGGCGGCGAAAAGTAATCTGTCTATCAGTACTATTTCTTTCCGGTGGCCTTTTCTCATAAACCGGTACAATTCATTCACGTAATTGTCTTTGCGCTCAAAACCCAGCGTGTGGCCTCTTTCCAGCAGCTTCTCATGAACCATCCCAAAATGACTGAGCTCCTCCCCGGCAATCTTGGTCATTTCCTGAACAAGCTCAGAATGGCAGGGGAAGTTCACAATCAGTGAGATGGCATTAC
>JAEZDS010000123.1 GCA_023433205.1 Bacteroidota bacterium | reverse complement strand
TGCCGACAAGCCGGTTTTTGGCCCCACAAAAATGCTCGACATTGAGCTGGAGACTGCATTTATTATAGGGAAGGAAACTCAGCCCGGTGATTCTATAAGTACTGCACAGGCCGATGAATATATTTTCGGCATGGTGCTTTTTAACGATTGGAGCGCCCGCGATATCCAGACCTGGGAATACGTGCCGCTGGGACCTTTCCTGGCTAAGAACTTTGCCAGCACCATCTCACCCTGGGTAGTGACACTTGAAGCCCTTGAACCATTTATGACCAAAGGTTATAAACAGGAGCCAGAAGTGCTGCCGTATCTGCAATACAAGGGCGATAAAAATATTGACATTAATCTTGATGTTTATCTGATCCCTGAAGGAGGCAAACCATCACAGCTCTGTAGTTCAAACTTCAGGTATATGTACTGGACCATGCAGCAGCAGCTGGCACATCACACAGTAAATGGTTGTAATGTTAAGATAGGCGACATGATGGCAAGCGGCACAATAAGCGGACCTGAACCAAACGAGTATGGCAGTATGCTGGAGTTGACCTGGAAGGGAACAAAACCCATTAAACTTAACGATGGCAGTGAACGCAAATTTGTAAATGACCACGACACCATTGTAATAAAAGGTCATTGTGTGAAAGACCACATGCGGGTTGGATTTGGAGAGTGCAGAGCAACGGTGCTGCCGGCAAAAGACTAGAGCAAGGGGCTTCAGGATCGTTTCTGCGGCAGCTTTGTTTTGAGAACAAGTGATAATGATCTGATCAGCTGTTTTGAAAAGATTTATCGTTATAACGGTTGCTGTGCTGGTGCTTGTTGCAGCTTCAGGCCTGTTCTTTGTAACTTACTTTCCCGAAAATCTTCGCAATATTGTTTTGCCCAGCCCTGAACGGTTGCGTGGTGTTGCCATCAGGATCAGTAATGATACCCTATACACCAACCTCGATCTTAAGCTGGAGAATAAGGGGCTCTTTAAGATCAATCTCGACAGCATTTATTATGATGTGCGTCTTGACACCACGCGGCTGCTTGCAGGCGATCAGGATCTGCAGGTAATACTTAAGTCAGGAGATGCCGACACCTTTGCGATCCCGCTAAAACTTCCCTTCAGACAAATTCAGGCGCAGATTGAAGCACTACAGGAGCGCGACAGTGCCGAGATAAGATCAGATATAACGCTGGTTTACCAGACGGTATTCGGGAAGTTCAGGCTGCCTCACAAAGAGCTTAGCTACATCCCTGTGCCACGCCCTCCTGAAATTGAAATAAAAAAGGTGGAATTTGTTAGTCTCAGTAAAATGATCCTCTCTCTGCAGGTCACCATAGCTTTTATAAACAAAGGGAGTATTATGCTGCAGGCGTCAAACCTGAAGTATGATATTCTGGGAGGTGAGCTTTTCTCAGCAGCGGGTTCACTCGACAGAACATTTGAGGTTTTGCCCCGCGCCACCACCATTGAAGCTTTTCCTGTGGCAATAAACTTAAAAAAACCGCTAAAAACTGCGTACTTTGCAATATCTGGCAAAAAATTGCCATACACAGCGGTGGTTCGCGGCCTTATTAAGATGAACAAGGTAATGGATAGCACAGCAGTGGAAGTTTCAAAATCCGGTGAATTGGAAATATTAAAATAGATGGCAAGAATATTCTTAATTTTTAAAATGGTATTGCTGTTAGCGGGTCTGCATGCCTGCGGCACCAGCTACCAGCAGGAACTGAGGCAATATTACCGGCAGCAGGTACACAATCGTATAACATCACTGGCCGGCACTGACAGCATAAGGGCTGCGGGACTGGAGGCGCTGAATGCGCGTATTGAGAAAATAGTACTGATCTCAAAGGATGCCGAGAATGCTGTTGCTGCAGTAAACCTGGCCAACAATCTTTTCGACAGCCTGATTGCGGCCCATAAATTTAATGGCGAAGATTTTGTAAAGCTTCATACAAAAATGGACCTTTCTGAAACCGAATTGCAGCTGCGCGAGAATGCTTTAGCTTATTATAACCGCTTGCTGATGAATGAGGCGGTGCATGAAGATGTTTTATTTACTGCGCATTAATATTCTGTCTTACCTTTCTGCGGAGGCACCAGGGGCTGTTTTTTGATCTGCCATTTTAGCGCGGACAATGCAATGACTCGGGGATTTCACCAATTGCAACCTTACTTTGTTTTCAACTATTTTGGGAAGCAAGGTTTATAATGAGCTCTTTTGCAATAATCCGGCACTGTTTTTGTGGAAAGGTTGCGGTTCATTTAACAAAAAGTGCTAATTTGGACCAGGAAAAATTAAAACAATCCTCTTATGAAGAAGACTTTGATTCTGTTACTGTGTTTATTGTCCTTTTCTGTGATCCAGGCCCAGACCCCGCTTTTTAATAAGATAAAAACCCTGTTGCAGGAGCAGTATCCTGCCATAGATGTTTCAGATAAACTGATCGCCTACAATACCTGGCAGCTCGAAGACGCTTCGACCAGAGAAAAGAACGAGGATTTTGACAAGGCACACAAGATTTATCACAGGGCAAAGCTGAAGGGGGGCACCAAAGGAATAGTTGTTGTGTCTGTTCTTACCAATGGCAGCCTGGCAACCGCAAAAACCACACTTGCATACGATGGCTGTTTGATGCTGATACCCCTTGATTTTGGAGATCTGCGTAAAGAGCTGACCGGCGCTCCCCAGAACATGGTATTTGATGCCGAGGGCCAGGAAGTTTACAGAAATCTCGAAGCAGGCCAGGTGGCAGCATCGATCAATAAATTGATAACCCGTTAAAGTTCCAGTCATTATGTTTAGATATTTTCTGTTTTTCAGTCTGTTGTTTGCCGGTTTTATGGGTGTGTCGCAAACCAATATCAATGCCGATTGTATTGATGCCATTCCTCTTTGTTCAACCCCAAGCTTCACTTTCAACAGCACTTCAGGAGTTGGCACCTACACTGATCTTACCAGCACAAGTGCCCACAATGTCAGTAACCCTTCCTCTAACCCCACGGGCACTAATTCAGGATGTTTGTTATCAGGCGAACTCAAACCTCAGTGGTTGCTTATTACAATTGGCAATAATGGTTTTCTGGAATTTTCTTTTGGTGCGCAAAACAGTCAGCATCCCCAGGTTGGTTTGTACGACTGGGCCATGTGGAAATACTCTCCTACGACCTGTGCCGATATCCAGAATAATATACTTGCTCCTGTTCGCTGTAACTGGAACGGCTCAGGTACCGGAGGAACGGGTATAGCCGGCACCTTAAATATTCCAAGCGGTGGCAACTGGTCTAATTACGAACCTCCATTACCAGTTCTGGCCTGCGAACAGTATATCATCTGCCTCTCAAACTATAGTGGGGTGAATACATTGGTTAGTTTCGAATCGCTTGGCTCGGCAAGTCTTTCCTGCGATCCTAACTGCCTGAATGTGGTCAGTAATGCAGCGGTTTGCTCAGGAAATAGCGCTACCATCATTGCCGCGAGTTCAGGGTCGCTCACCAACATCACTTACAGTGTCAATCCCGGGGGCCTGAGTTTTCCCACATCCACCTTTGTGCTTACACCTTCAGTAACCACCACCTACACCGTATATGGTACGGGCAGTACTCCAATGGGACCGGCCACGCAGACTGCAGTTACCACCGTTACGGTGTACCCACAACCTACAGTTGTTCCTACGGTCACCAATGCAGCCTGTACCAACACCTGGAATGCGTTCAATTTAAATCTGAGCTTCACGCCCGTGGGAGCAAACCCCTCATACACTGTAAACTGGACGCCAACGCCCAACAGCATTTCAAGCAATACCCAGCTGGCAAGCCACGACAGCGTGGCAACGTTGCCGGGAATATATCAGGCCAATGTGGTTTCAGAAGGTGGCTGCAGCAGCAGCGCCACATTCACCATCACCCAACCTCCCAGCGCGGCTGATTTCGGGTTTACGCCGCCAGGTCCTGTGTATAGTGTTACCTGTCTTCAGCCAACCGTAACAGTTACGGCTAATATCTCCAGTTATAGCTACACCTGGACCAATGGCCTCATTGCCGCCCAGAATGGTTCGGTGGCAAATTTCCAGGCGGGAGGAACAGGCATATGGACTGTTACTGCCTCTCACCCAGTTTCCAATTGCACCGCTACAAAAACATTGCAGATAGGCCTGAATACTACTGTTCCATCTTCGGCATTGTCTAACACTTACCAGACAATAGACTGTAATCTCAATTCAATTACCACCGTAACTGCAACAGCCAACAGTCCCACGGTGAACTTCATACACCAGGTACTTAGCCCTTTTGGAGGCACACTCTCATCAACCAGCGCACAGATGCCATACACGCCCGGCGGTGTAGGAACCTTTACACATCACCTGGTTAATACGATCAATGGCTGCAAGACCACAAAAACGTTCACCGTTTTTTCCAATTCCGGATTTCCCACCTTTTCGCTCACCAGCGCCCAGAATTTTACGCTTGGCTGCAACAGCAGAAGTGTTGCCGAGATCAATATAACCAATGCTCAGGCATCGCCTACCGATCCGGGCGGACCCGTTAGTTACAGTCTTCTTGTTCCTGGCTCAAGCAGCGCAACACCATCAGGCACACTTACCACTCAAAGCAGCTATCAGGTATCGGTTCCCGGACAATATGTAGTAATAACCAAGAACAACACCAATTTTTGTGAGACAAGAATTCCAATCTCCATTCTGAGTAATACAGCTCCTCCCGGTATTGATTCATTGATTGTTCCTACAACTATTTTGAGCTGTTATGTTCCCAGCGTAACTATTCAGGGAATAAGTTATAGTCCAAATGTCAGCTACCGCTGGCGCCTGCCACAGGCACAGACCCAGTCAGGAGATGAACTGGTGGTAAGTGCAGATTTCAGCAAACGCACCCAAACCCTGGTAGCCACCTATACATTTGTGGTGGAAGACAACAGCAGTACCTGTACCAATACAGTACCCGTGGTGATGGCTCAGAATTTATTCGAGCCTGTTCCCAGGGTGGTAAGCAATGGTTCGTTAACCTGTTCAGTATTTGAGGTAATGCTTACAAACAACAGCAGTCCGGCTACCGGCAACCCTTTTCCGGCACCATTGCCTGTAATTGCCAGTTACTGGGAGGGGCCTTCACCGCAGCTACCTCTTGAAAAAAGCACTACTTACCTGGCCAAAGAGCCAGGCACTTATACCATGACCGCACTTGACCTAAACAATGGCTGCACTTCAGTGGCCACTCACTCTGTGCCTGTTGACCGCGCGTATCCGCTCATTAATCCTGACGGAGATGCATACCCTGATACCCTGGATTGCGGCAATTTTTATGCTGTGATCAGCCCAACAATATATAGCAACAATGGTGCACCGCTTACGTATTCGTGGACTGCCCCCCCTGGCGCCACAGTAACCGGGGCAACCACCGGCACACTATCTACAAATGTTACCGGTGATTACAGGCTTAAGGTGGTGAATACTATCAACGGGTGCATATCATCTGACCTGCTTACAGTGGTGCGGGGTACACTGGCACCCGCGTTTGTGGCCGAGCCTTTATCGGGGTACGCCCCTCTGCAGGTTAGTTTTACCAACAATTCAAGTTCAAGTCTGGGTTCGGCCAGCATAACAAGTGCCTGGAGTTTTGGTAATGGTACCGATACCCTGGTATCGGATACATCACCGGTTCAGACGTTATATACGCAGCCAGGCCGTTACCAGGTAACCATGTATGTACAAAAGGGCGAGTGTCTCGATACGCTTATCCGGTATATTGAGGTGGAAACACCTTCAGAGCTTGAAGTTCCCAACGTTTTTACACCCAATGGAGATGGTGTAAATGATGAATATTTTCTTGGTACAGCCAACATCGGCCATATAGAGATGAAGATAGTTGACCGCTGGGGAGCTGTTGTATATGAGTTAACCAGCGAAACCGGCAATATAGTATGGGATGGCAAGAACCAGCGAGGACAGGAATTGCCTGAAGGCGTTTATTATTATGTATTGAGCGCAAAGGGCAAAGACGGAGTAGAATATGAAAAGAAGGGCACCATTTCGCTTTTGCGATGATTTTTTTTCGCGGAGGTTTAATTTTGTCTGTATTTTAACAAATCTTGGTATCATCATTGTATTTACGTATTTTGATAGCCTCTAAACAAAACCATTTGAAAAACCAAACAATGAAAAAAAATGTATCTCTCTGGATTTGCGCGTTAATACTGATCTGTGGTCAGGGTATAGCGCAGCAATTTGCGCTTGAGCCTTATAAATACCATGTTTTTGATGCCGATTCGCTCAAGGGCTTTGATGATGCGTCAGCACGCGCCTCAGCCATCAGCGAAGGTTTTGTTGGTGACGAATTTCCGGTTAGAATGTACGACCTGAAGAGAAAGTTCATCAACGACAAATATAACTTATGGAAACCTCACGTTCACGAGCCTTCGGTGGCAGAGCGAGGTTCTGTTGTTCCTGCCTGTACCAACGAAGATTTTGAAGGTTCAGATGCAGGACAGATCACGGTAAGTAATCAGATAAACGGCTGGACGGTAACAAGAGGAACCAACCAGGGTGCCAACAATAATTCCTGTAACTTGAATGGCTGCTGTCCATCGCAACCTTCAGAAGCTTACCTGTTTAGTGTACCTAACGGCCACATAGATTCCAAGATAGGGCCATGTTATCCCATCTACTCAGTTTTTGGTGACGGTCCCGCCAACACCGCGGCAGCTGCTGCCAATCCCCACATAGAGTTGCCAATGAAAGGCAATAATTTTATCAGGATCAATAGTGATAATAACAACTATAGTATTGAAAAACTGTCGAAGACCTTTGTAGTTACGCCAAGTAATGCGCTGTTTCAGTTCGCTTTTATTTCAGTTTTCTCTCCTGGTCACGGTTGTTGTGATGCCGGTGCATTTAAGATTTCGCTACCTGGTATACCTTGCCCTACTTTTTCGGCCTCTGCACCCAGTGCCCAGTGTACCAATACAACATCTGGTATCCAGTTTCTTTCTATCCCCTCTGGCGGCTCAACTGTAACTCCTTGCTCAGCTTATAGTCCTACACAATCAGGTGTTCAGTACGTTTTTAATAAGTGGCAGCTGAGTTCAATGGACCTTACGGCATACATTAATCAAACCATAACAATTGATATTGTAGCATCAGATTGTACTGCCGGCGGGCATTTTGGTTACGTATATTTTGATGCACAGTGCGGTCCAATGTCGATTCTTGGCAATGGCACACCGTTTCCTGCAGGAGACACAAATGTTATAGTACCTACCTGCGGACCCAGCGGCGCCACAATTTGTGCCACTCCCGGACTCGGGCCCTACTCATGGGCCGGCCCCAACATTCCTCCGGGATACAGCACCCCTTCATTCACTAATCAGTGTTTTACCACATCGATATCGGCCACCTACACATTATACATGAATCCTCCCGGAGGCTGTGCCGCCTTTACAAGGATCGTTCAAACCACAGTAACGCCCGCGCCTACACTGGTGGGTAATGTTCAGCAGGCACAATGTGGCGATACAATAGCAGTCGTCACCGTAACTCCCGGAGGTTCCGCGGGCAATCCCTCGCACCTTACCTGGTATCCACCTCCGTACAATATTAATAGTTCCACCACCTCGGCACAGTACATTATTCCGCCCGTTAATTCGCCCACTATGGTCGTCACGGTTACTGCCGCCGACCAGATCGGCTGTCCGGTGACATTAACCCTGGGCGTAAATCCACCTGCACCGGTACCTGAATTTACGGTCACCAACAATACTGGCACCTATACCTTAACCTGTTTAACACCCAGCATCAGCCTTGATGTAACTACAACCTATACTTATGGTTCCAAGGAGTATTTCTGGTCAAATAACAATTTCACCTCAAATGCTCAGGGCATTGTAGTTACCACTCCGGGTTCTTATACAGTAACGCTGAGCGATCCTGTCTCCAAATGCGCACGCACCCGTACTTTAAGTATTGGAGAAAGCAAGCAGTTGCCTGTGGGAACTATATCTCCAACCTTCCAGAACATAACCTGCGCAACAGCAGGATCTGCGGTGAATGTTTCAGCAACCACGCCTACCGTGAACATACAGCATTCATTTCTCAGTCCTTTGGGAGGTAGTTTTGTTTCCACCAATCAAAACAGTTCTTATTTGCCTGGTCCTCCGGGTACCTATACCTATCAGTTGACCAATCTTGAGAATGGCTGTAAAACCACCAGGCAGTTCACCATTGCTTCTTCTGACGGGTTTCCTACTTTCTCTCTTACCAGCGCTCAGAACTTTACACTCGGCTGTAATTCAAGAAGCGTTGCAGAGATAAATATTGACGGAGCGCAGGCTTCGCCAACCGATCCGGGCGGGGCGGTAAGTTACAGTCTGCTTACGCCAGGGGCAAGCTCAGTGCTGGCGCCGGGTGTGTTAAGTACACAAAGCAAATACACAACTGTTATTCCCGGTAATTACACGGTGGTAACCAAGAACAATGCCAATGGCTGTGTAACCCGCATACCAATTTCAGTATTAAGTAACACCACGCCGCCTTCAATTGATTCGGTTATTACACCGGTTACCATCCTTTCCTGTTTTACGCCTACTACAGTTATCAAGGGTATAAGTTATTCTCCAAACGTAAATTACCGCTGGAGGCTGCCACAGAGTCAGGTACAGAGCGGCGATGAACTGCCGGTTAGTGTAGACTTCACGAAACCTACTCAAACGCTCATTGCAACTTATACGCTGGTGGTTGAAGACAACAGCAGTACCTGTACCAGCTCGGTGCCTGTTGTGATGGCTCAGAATCTTTTCCCACCATTGGCCCGCATCAGCGGTACTTCAGTAATTCTGACCTGCGTTACGCCAAGTGTGGTTCTTTCGAACAACAGCACCTGGGGAGCAGGTAATCCATTCCCAAAACCGCTTCCTGTGGTTTCCAGCCTTTGGGAGGGTCCATCACCACAGCTGCCGCGTGAAAACAGCACTACCTACGATGCCTTTTACCAGGGAAGTTATACGATGACAGCTACCGACCTGAACAATGGCTGTAGATCAACTACCGTTGTTACCGTGGAGGAAGACAGGGTATATCCGCTGGTTGAAGCTCCGCTTGAAAAACCAATGCTGGGCTGTGGCGCGCTGTCAACACCTATCGTACCTCAGATCAGTACTTCTACAGTAGGTCTGGTTTACAACTGGACATCTTCCGGAACTCAGACAGTGTCAGGAGCCACTTCGCGCACACTCACTGCATTTTCTACCGGTGTGTACAGGGTAGTGGTGACCGACACAGAAAATGGCTGCGCTACCGAAGCTACAATGGAGGTATTCAGCGATACACTGGTTGCAGACATAGAAGCTGAAAAAGTAAGCGGCTATGCTCCTTTTACTGTTACTTTACACAACAAGTCGCATACTTCCCAGGACAGTGTGGATATTGAATCACTGTGGGTGTTTGGCAATTCATTAACTGCCAGCCTCTCTTCGGTAACCTCAACAAATGTTACCTACCATCAGCCGGGACAGTACACGGTTACGCTGTTTGCCCGCAAAGGCGAATGTCTTGATACCGCAAAAGTGGTAATAGCGGTTGATATACCTTCACAGATGGTGATACCCAACGTGTTTACACCTAATGGAGACGGAGTTAATGATCTGTTCTTCCTGCAGCGATCAAGCAATCTTTCACAGATCACAGCGCTCATTTATGACCGCTGGGGCAATAAGGTGTATGAGGTGAGCAGTGAAAAAGGGCAGATAGAGTGGGATGGAACCACAATGACCGGTAAAGAGGCCCCTACAGGCACTTACTTCTACATCATAACCGCCAAAGGTTTCGATGGAAAAGAATACGATGAAAAAGGTACACTTTCACTTATCAGATAAGAGATAATAAGTCAGTCACTAAAAAGGTCCGGAAATTTCCGGACCTTTTTTATGCCGGTAACTTTACAGGGCAGCTATGCAGGGCAGCAATCAATCCTGTGAACCTGCTGAAAAACGCTCGTTGCATTAACCGTTAATATTTTGGCTTTGCTATTTTGCATTCATCTGCAAGGAATTGAGAGCATAATCACTACAACCCGCGCACATGATTTCATGAAAATTGTGGTTTAAGAGCTAGCCCATAGCACATCAGCTGCTACTCCCGATGCTTCGGGAGGCTGCGGCTTATTATTTTGAGCCAGTGGCCTTATGGGCCAGCTTTTGTGGTGGCAACCATACAGCTTCGCCCGCCGCTTGCTCGTTCAAAGCTCCCCCGGAGCTTTTCCGGGCCTCGCTCACGAAGTTCCGCCGTGATACACTCTGGACTTTTTCAGCAGAGCCTATTTACTCAGATAAAGGTTTCTTTCGCTGTAGATATTAAGAAAATATTCATCGTGAAGATCGTCGATGAAGTAAATCGCCTCACCGGTGCTTTTCATCTCAGGCCCCAGCTCTTTCTGGATCTCAGGAAACTTCTCGTAACTGAAGACCGGAATTTTTATGGCATATCCTTTTTTTCTGGGATTGAACTTAAAATCTTTTATTTTTTTCTCACCTAGCATCACCTTGGTGGCATAATTCACATAAGGTTCGTCATAGGCCTTGGCGATGAATGGTACCGTGCGTGAGGCTCTTGGATTGGCTTCAATTATGTAAACCTTATTGTTTTTTATGGCAAATTGTATATTCAACAGCCCCACTGTGTTTAATGCCAGTGCTATTGTTTTGGTGTGCTCTTCAATCTGTTTTATAACATCATCATTAAGATCGAAAGGGGGAAGCACCGCATAACTGTCGCCGCTGTGAATGCCTGCCGGTTCAATGTGCTCCATGATCCCTATGATGTAAACATCTTTACCGTCGCAGATGGCATCGGCTTCCGCTTCAATGGCACCCTGCAGAAAGTGGTCGAGCAATACTTTGTTATCGGGCAGGTCGTTCAGCAGTTTTACTACATGCTGTTCAAGTTCCTGCTCATTTATCACAATTTTCATGCTTTGACCGCCAAGCACATAACTTGGTCGCACCAGCAAAGGGAATCCTAATTTTCTGCTTAAAACAATTGCCTCTTCTGCATCCTCAATAACACCAAATTCAGGGTAGGGGATGTTGTGTTTTTTTAAGAGCGATGAAAAACTACCGCGGTCTTCCGCAAGGTCGAGCGATTTAAAATCTGTACCAATAATTTTGATGCCGTAACGGTGAAGTTTTTCAGCCAGCTTCAGCGCTGTCTGGCCACCCAGCTGAACAATTACCCCCTCTGGCTGTTCGTGGAGTATAATGTCGTAAATGTGTTCCCAGAAAACAGGTTCGAAATATAATTTGTCGGCAGTGCTGAAATCGGTGCTGACTGTTTCAGGGTTGCAATTGATCATGATGGTCTCATAACCGCATTCTTTTGCAGCGATAACGCCGTGAACGCAGCTGTAATCAAATTCAATTCCCTGCCCGATACGGTTAGGACCGCTGCCCAGAATCACTACCTTTTTCTTTTCGGTGCGTACACTCTCATTTTCATCCTCAAAAGTTGAATAGTAATAAGGCGTTTTAGCTTCGAATTCGGCGGCGCAGGTATCTACCAGTTTATACACGCGTTTAATACCAAGCTCATTACGTTTTGTGTACACTTCGCTTTCGAGGCAGCGCAGCAGGTGCGCGATCTGCCTGTCGGCATATCCTTTCTGCTTGGCCTCATAAAACAATTCACGGGGAATGCCGGCCAGACTGTGTCTCTGAATTTCTCTCTCAAGTGCTATCAGTTCTTCGATCTGCTGCAGAAACCACATGTCAATACGCGTAAGTTTCTGAATAGTTTTGATACTGATGCCCAGTTTCATGGCATCGTAGATCATAAACAACCTGTTCCAGCTTGGCCGTTCAAGGGCCCGGAGAAGTTCAGCCTGGTCAGTGATCTCTTTGCCATCTGCACCCAGGCCGTTTCGTTTTATTTCAAGACTCTGGCAGGCTTTCTGAAGTGCTTCCTGAAAACTTCTTCCAATAGCCATTACTTCGCCTACTGATTTCATCTGAAAACCTAGCTCCCTGTTAGATCCTTTGAACTTGTCAAAGTTCCAGCGCGGGATCTTCACAATTACGTAATCAAGCGTTGGTTCAAAATAGGCCGAGGTGCTTTTGGTGATCTCGTTGATCAGTTCATCAAGCCGGTAACCAATGGCCAGTTTGCTTGCGATGCGGGCAATAGGGTATCCGGTGGCTTTACTTGCCAGGGCAGAAGAGCGCGATACACGGGGATTTATTTCAATGGCGATAATTTCCTCTTTTTCGTCGTTGCTCACGGCAAACTGCACGTTACAACCTCCTGAAAAGTTGCCTATGCTCCGCATCATGTGGATTGCCATTGACCGCATTTTCTGAAAGGTTGAATCACTCAGGGTCATGGCAGGTGCAACAGTTATGCTGTCGCCCGTGTGCACGCCCATTGGGTCGAAATTCTCGATCGAACAAATAATAGCTACATTATCAGCGTGGTCGCGCAGGAGCTCCAGTTCAAATTCTTTCCATCCAAGCACTGCTTTATCTATCAGTACTTCGTGAATGGGCGAGGTTTGTAATCCGCGGTTGAGAAGATTATCAAAATTCTCCTTTTCGTAAACCACCGACCCTCCGCTTCCGCCAAGGGTAAATGAAGGCCTGATCACTAACGGAAAACCAAAATCCTGCGCGATACTTTTTCCTTCAAGAAAAGACTTTGCTATTTTGCTGGGAGCCATATTCACCCCGATCTCCTCCATGCGAGCCCTGAAGAGGTCCCGGTCTTCGGTAATTTTGATGGCCTCGGTGTCTACACCTATCATACGTACGCCGTACTTTTTCCACACCCCCTGATCTTCGCATTTCATTGCGAGATTCAGTCCTGTTTGTCCACCCATTGTTGGAAGAACAGCATCTATCTTTCGTTCTTCAAGTATTTTGATGATACTCTTTACCTCAAGTGGCAACAGGTAAATGTGGTCGGCGGTGACCTTGTCGGTCATGATGGTTGCGGGATTTGAGTTGATGAGTGTTACTTCAATTCCTTCTTCGCGCAAACTCCTGGCAGCCTGTGAGCCGGAGTAATCAAATTCGCAGGCCTGACCGATAACAATGGGACCAGAGCCGATAATAAGAACAGACTTTATTGATGGATCTTTTGGCATTTATTTTTTATGGATAAAAATTGTGCAAAGATAAGGAAGCAGCACAGAGCGCAAAAGAAAGATATTAATAGAATAAAAAAGAAATAAAAAACCCGGAACTTCTGATCCCGGGGAAAGAAAAAATTTATGCGATAATAACCTATTCAGGTGACTGGGCTGCGGGCTCTTTTTTGCCCTTGGCCTCTGCAACAACGATATTACGATCGTAATGCATGGTGCCATTGAGTGCGTTAATTGCCGCGTGTGCTTCGTTATCGTTGGCCATTTCAACAAAGCCGTAACCTTTGCTGCGACGGGTTTCTTTGTCTTTTATGATCCGTACACTTGTAACTTCGCCATACTGCGCGAATAGATCCTGTAGAGCCTGTTCCCTTACTTTAAAACTGATGTTGCTGATAAAAATGTTCATAGTGTCTATTTTTTTGTGTGGTACAAATCAAAGGTAGAGAAAATTTTATCTGCAACAAATTTTCAGAGAAAAAACGTTAAAAATCAGTTATTTTTTAACAATTCAGGTCAGAATGGCTTCCACACTGATCTCCACGTTGGCATCTTTTGGGAGCCGGGCGGCCTGGATAGTAGCCCGGGCCGGAAATTCCCCTTTAAAATAGGAGGCGTAAACTTCGTTAACATGCACAAAATTGTTCATGTCGTTGAGGAAAATGGTACTTTTTACCACGTTGTCGAACGAACAGCCGCCAGCTTCAAGAATGGCACCGATGTAATCCATCACAATTTTAGCCTCTTCCTTTATGGTAGTTTTTATCAGCTGTTTGCTCTGAAGGTCCATGGCAATTGTGCCGCTTACAAACATAATGTTATTCATAATAACGGCCTGGTTATATGGACCGATAGGTGAGGGGGCTGCTGTGGTATTGACAATTTTTTTCATATGCTGGGTCTTGGCGGTAAATATAACAAAGATTTAAGGCAGAGTGTTTTAATCCTGATTCCGTTTTTTAACCATGGTAAGAATAGTAGCAATAGCAACGGTTTCGTTGGTCTCGTCATATACCTCAACCAGCCACTTAACTATTCCTTTTGCTATGTCTTCACTGTTCTTTTTTTCCTGATCGATCTTTTCCTTACAGGTAAAACGCACGCCAATTGTACTTCCCATGTAAACAGGTTTGGTAAAACGGCATTCATCTATTCCATAATTCAGCAGCACCGGACCCTTTTTCGCGTTTACAAATAAACCCGCAGCCTTGCTAAGGATATAATAACCA
>JAEZDS010000103.1 GCA_023433205.1 Bacteroidota bacterium | reverse complement strand
AATTACAATGCCTCTCCTCTGAAGCTTTTTCCCAATCCAGCATCAGAATATGTTAATATTGAGGTTCAGGGACATACGATAGTAAGAGTCTTCGATGTGCTGGGGGGCTGCGTACAAATACTGATTCTTGAAAAGGGGCAGAACCTGATAGACCTGCATGCATACAGTAAGGGAATTTATGTGATTAAAGCTGATGCCGGTAATAAGGAACTAACGTGTAAATTAATAAGAGAGTAGTTGAGATGTCAGGGCGTCTTCAGGCCCCCCTCTTATGCTTCCATCTCCTGTGGCTCCACAACCAGGTGTGAGGCTGTTCAAGAATGTTCTTTTCCAGTGAGGCAGTGTGCAATTCGGTAAGCCTGCCGTACTCGAGCTTTTCATGATCTTCACTTAGCACCTCCGCATCAAGTGTATAATAGCCTCGTGCCACTTTTTTCACGCCCAGATAAACCATTGGGTATTTGAATTTGCGCGCGAGCTTTTCAGGACCATTAAATACCGGTGTGTCCTGGTTCAAAAAAGTTGTCCAGTACGCATTTTCACGGGGAGGTGTCTGATCGGCGATCAAACCAATGGTTGTTGAAAGGTTTTGATTCCGAAGTGAAATCAGTCTTTTATATAATGAATGCATCGGCACAATATCTCCGCCAAATCTTCCCCTCAGCTTTAACATAAATTCATCAAAAAATTTGTTGCTGAGCGGATGATATACGCCTGTGATCATGCGACTGAAATAAACCTGGTGAGAGATGGCCCCCCATTCCCAGTTGCCGCAGTGACCCATCACTCCCACAATACTCTGGTTTGAATCAAAATATCGCTGAAAGGTGCTTTTTGCCTTTTCGGTCATCACACAACGTTTCCTGAACTGCTGTTTTGAGATGGTTAGCAGTTTAATGGTTTCAAAGATCACATCACAAAAATGATGGTAAAAACGCCTCATAACTGTGCGCAATTCCGCCTCCCTCTTCTCTGGAAATGCATTCATCAGGTTTTGTAGTACCACCTTTTTGCGGTAACCAGTTACATAATAAACGACCACAAATAACAGATCGCTAAACAAAAACAGAAGCGGAAATGGTAATAGCGAAATCAGATAAAAGATTGGAACGACCAGTATTTTAAACAGGGCCCGCTTCAATTCTCAGAAGTTTGGCTTCAATAGGTATTTGCTGTAAAACTCTACAATGTGATGAACGGCATCGTCAGCGCTATCCACAATTCTGAATAGTTCCAGATCAATGGGATTGATGTTGTTTTCTTCCTCTAGCATGGTGTTGCGCATCCAGTCAATCATTCCCGACCAATACTCTGTGCCCACAAGTACAACCGGAAATTGTGCTATCTTGTTCGTTTGCACCAGGGTAAGCGACTCAAAAAGTTCATCCATTGTACCAAAGCCACCGGGCATTCCGATAAATCCCTGAGAGTACTTCAGGAATATTGTTTTCCTTACAAAAAAGTAATCGAAATTAATACACTTGTCAGTGTCAATATAATCATTGTGTTTCTGCTCAAAGGGCAACACAATGTTCAGACCCACAGATTTACCCTCTCCTCTGCGTGCGCCCTTGTTGGCAGCTTCCATTATACCCGGACCTCCACCCGTGATAACGCCATAACCTTCCTTCACAAGCTTATACGCTATTTCTTCGGCAAGCTGGTAGTATTTATTCTCTGGTTTGGTTCGTGCACTTCCGAAAATTGAAACACACGGGCCAATCCTCGACATTGTCTCAAATCCCTCAACAAACTCGCTCATGATCTTGAAGATCTGCCAGCTGTTCTGGGCTTTGATATCATTCCAGTCCTTGTTGGCAAAGGCTGCTCTTATTTTTTCTTCTCCGTCTGGTGATAATGGATTATTCACTGTTCTATGTTTTTAATTACAATCCGCCTTCTTTTAACCTTTCGGCATTTTCGGCGAACTGAAGTTTATCTATCATTTCCTGGATATCTCCGTTTACGAAATTGGTGAGGTCGTAAAGCGTAAGATTTATGCGATGATCAGTAATTCGATTCTGCGGATAGTTGTACGTTCTGATCTTTGCGCTGCGGTCGCCGGTGCTAACCATCGTCTTGCGTTTTTTCGTCACCTCGGCCATCCTTTTCTGGTATTCAAGATCATATAGCTTTGACCGCAGCATCTGCATCGCTTTCTCCCGGTTTCCCAGCTGGTTTCTTTCTGTCTGGCAGGTAACTACGATACCACTGGGCTTGTGTGTCAAAATCACTTTACTTTCAACCTTATTCACGTTCTGTCCTCCGGCTCCCCCGCTTCTTGCTGTGGCCATTTCAATGTCTGAATCTTTCACCTCCACATCCAGCTCTTCTGCCTCTGGCAGTACCGCAACAGTGGCCGCTGATGTGTGAACCCGGCCCTGTGTTTCAGTGGCAGGAACACGCTGAACCCGGTGTACTCCGCTTTCAAATTTTAATGTGCCATAGGCACCCGGACCTTTAACGTTAAAAATAATCTCCTTGTAACCACCCATTGTGCCCGGACTTGCATCAACCACCTCAATTTCAAACCTCTTCTTTTCGCAATATCGGCTATACATTTCAAAAAGATTTCCTGCAAAGATCGACGCCTCATCACCCCCGGTGCCGGCGCGTAACTCCATCACACAGTTTTTGCTGTCTTCGGGATCCTTTGGCACAAGCATCAGTCTGATCTCCTCAAGCAGCTTCTCTTCTCGTTCTTTGTTTTCCTCAAGTTCAGCCTTTGCCATCTCAAGAAAATCTTTATCCTTCTCCCTGGCCAGCAGTTCATTGGCATCAGCGATATTGGAAAGTACCTTTTTATATTCGTTAATATGCTTAACTACGTCGCCCAGTTCTTTATACTCAATGTTTAGCTTTTTGAAAAGCCGCATATCTGCTATCACCTTGGGATCAGATAACTTCATTTCCACATCTTCGTAGCGACGTCTTATTTCTTCAAGCTTCTCCAGCATAATCTTTTAAAGGATTGCAAAGTTAACAAAACAGCGGTATTGAAAGCTTAAATCATTATAAAATAAGAGGTTATGCCAGGTCATTTAACTGAATAACCGCGCATGTTTCCAACAATTGTATGTTTGAATCGCTGGAAGTATTAAGTCGACGTCTTTCTATTATTCAATAATTTTACTTAAATCAACCCCCTCCGCCTATGAAAAAAATTTACCTTTTATTATGCCTGCTGTATTTTAATAGTGTAAAGGCACAGGATTACCTTGGTTTTGTGAACAGTAATTATGCCGGGATCACCGGCGCGCAATTGAACCCCGCGAATATTGCCGACAGCCGATTCAGGGTGGATGTGGGACTTCTGGGTTTTAGTTTTAATGCTGCAAACAACTATGTAGGTCTCAAACGCTCAGCTCTGGAACATGAAGGGAGCATGGTGAGTGCCATCAGGCGGGCCCTCAAGGGAGATAGCCAGGCATTTCCGGCTTTCCTCGACACTGCTTTTCAGCACAACCATCTTTCAGAGGTTGTTAATGGAAAAGATAAGGCGGTTTATGCTTCTATGCGGATCTCCCTTCCATCTTTTATGGTTACACTTAATAAAAGAAATGCTATCGGAATCAGTATTAACGCGCGCAGCTACACCCATGTTGATGGAGTGGGGGAGCAGCTCGCCCGGCTTATCTATTCTGATGTTGGAAGAGTTGAGCAATACGACGTAACTGATCTGATTGGTAAGGATCTCAGGAACGAATACCTAAGCGCCAATGCCATGGCCTGGATGGAGTACGGACTCACCTACGCTCACGTGTTCAGAGATAAGGACCAGCATTTTTTTAAGGCAGGAATCACTCCCAAACTTTTGCAGGGACTTGCCTCAGCCTACATGAATGTGCGTAATCTTGAATTCAGGTTCGATAATCCCTTAAACAGTGCGCAGATCAAAAATGACAGCCTTCAGATTCTTGCAGTGGTGAAAACTGAGGTCAATTACGGACACTCTGCCAATCTTGAGTTTCCCGGTCCAAATGCGCCCGACCGCGACAACAATCCATTTATTGACGACCCCACTTTTTACAATACGCTTGGTAACGGAATCCCCAGATTTGCAGCATTCCCTGGCATGGGCCTCGACATTGGTGCAGTTTATGAATGGAGACCGGATTATGGCGACTATATGTACGACATGGACGGCAAAAAGAACTTATGGAGAAGAGACCGCAATAAATACAAATTAAAGGTTGGACTTTCTGTGCTTGATATTGGGGCTATTAAATTTCCCAGAGGAAAACTTAGCAGCGACTTTACCATTGATATTGACACCATCAGATACCGCCTCATCGAGACCAATGACTATCCCGTGTACGACTTTGATCGTATAATTGACTCTCTTGCAACGTATAAAGAAACACCTGCAACCTACAAAATGTCATTACCCACATCTATTTCCGCTCAAATAGATTATAATATTTATAAGGACCTGTACATAAATCTTACTCCTTTTATAGCACTGCAGCAGAAAAACAAACAGGCTAAAGTGCATGAAATAACAGTAATAAGTCTGGCACCACGGTGGGATCATAAATGGTTCGGAATTTCAGTTCCAGTGCAGTACAACAGCCTTTACGCCAGGGCCAATCAGCCTGTTAAGGTGGGAGCGATGCTCAGGCTGGGTCCTTTAACTGTGGGCACTAACGATTTCTCAAGTTATACTTCAACTGATATTTTTGGAGCAAATTTTTATTTTTTACTGAAGGTGCCTATTCCATATAACCGGGTGAAGGACAGAGATAAAGACGGAGTGAGTGACAGACGCGACCTCTGCCGGACAGAACCGGGCGTATGGGAGTTCAAGGGGTGCCCTGACAGAGATGGCGACCATGTGGAAGATAAGTACGACAAGTGCCCTGACATTGCAGGCTTAAAAGAGCTGATGGGATGCCCGGACAAAGACGGTGATGGTATAACCGACGCTGAAGACGAATGTCCTGATTCTGCAGGAACACTGCAGTTCAAAGGCTGCCCCGACACTGATGGCGATGGAATAATCGACAGAAAGGATAAATGTCCTGATGTTGCAGGACTTGCAGAATTTGAAGGCTGCCCTGATACTGATGCTGACGGAACTCCTGATGCTGAAGACGATTGTCCGGATCTTTTTGGCCCAAAAGAGTACAAAGGTTGCCCTGATAAAGACGGAGATAAGGTGCTTGACAAGGATGATGAATGTCCTGAGGTGGCTGGACCTGCTGAAAACAAAGGGTGTCCGTGGCCTGATACTGACAAAGACGGCATTTTCGATAAAGACGATTCATGCGTTACAGTGCCTGGCATACTGCAGTACAAGGGTTGCCCGCCCCCCCCTCCTCCTATAAAAGCAGCAGAGAAAAAGATCATTGAGCGGGCCTTTGCCAGTTTGGAATTTGCTACCGGCAAAGATGTGATAAAACCCAAGTCATATTCATCACTGAACGCGCTTGCCAACCTGATGAAACAGCACACCAAAGACTGGAAGTTGAAACTAGCCGGTCACACCGATAATGAAGGTGAACCTGAAAAAAACATGTTGCTTTCAGAACAGAGGGCTAAAGCAGTAAAAACCTATCTGGTTAAAAAAGGTGTGGAGCCCGAGCAGATTATCACAGAATGGTTCGGACAGGAGCAACCGATAGAGGACAATTCAACCGCTAAAGGCCGTCAGAAGAACAGAAGGGTTGAGATGTCGATCCTCTCAAAAGAATAAAATTAGTATGAGTTGTTTAAGGCTACCGCGCAGTTTTGCCGGTAGCCTTTTTCTGCTCCTTACTTAAGGCCTGCAATGAACTTTGAAAGGAGAGCTTAGGTGTTCCGTTTGTGGTAGCATAATACCTTATTGTCAGATGCCGGATTATGCCCCGGCCCTAAAAGATGTTACGGGTAAAGCAAACTGTTCCGCACCAATGTACAGTGCCTGTAAACTGGAATAAAAGCGAGGGTTTTACTGTTTGTTTATTCTGAAAAAGATGACATCAGAAATGCTTTAATATAAACAAGAAGGAAATTTTTCTTAATTTTTTACAGTTGCCAGCTGTTTCTCAACCCTTGAAGCAATACTTGTTGCCACCTTGCTGAAATGTTTATCGATTATTCTGGTGGGGTTGTTCAGGCGGGGATCAAATTCCTCCTCTGCCAGACCAGAATTAACAACCCTTCCATCATGGCTGTACACTGTGTAATGCACCGCTATAACCCTGTTCTGCGCCGCCTGAAAGAACTGAGTGGGGTCGGGTACGCCACTGGCTTTGATGTCCAGCTGATTAATAAAGAGGAAAAGATCACTGTTGTACTTCTTATAAAGTACCGGTACTATTTTTGCATTGATCATCCTGGCATTCATAAAACGCTTGTCGCTGTTCGTTTCAACGGCAAGCTGCCCTTTCTCAACTGCTTTTGGTTTTTTATCCTGCACCGGCGGTTGATATTTTTCCTGGTCGGGAACCTTTAAATAATCGTAGCGGAGAAATTCATACACCTTTATCAGCTCTTTATGATATTTTGCTGAGTCCTCCAGCAGATCAATAACATTATAATCAATCTTCTTAAATGCTTTGTACAATTGCTGGTTCAAACCTTCCCTGAATTGTTCCCTGATCTGCGCGGGGCTCAGGCTGGTTTCGTTATGGATCTGCCTGTCAACCTCTCCCATATACATCTTAGGCTCATACGGAATTAACATCACCTTGTGAGCCCGAACAACTTCACGCTCTTCCGCTTTGTTGCCTCCCGTTTTATCCTGCGCGAAATTATGAGTGGCAGAAAACAATAATATCAATAGGCTTAAAAGGCGCTGCTTCATGTTTATCAGTTTCGTAACCAGTCGGTGTTCGCGTAGATCATTAATCCCAGAACAATAAAAAGCCCCACGTTATTTGCATAATAGATCACCTTATCGCTTACTTTTTTACCCGTGATCATTTCCCAGAGTATAAACATTATATAGCCGCCGTCAAGCATGGGAATTGGCAGGAAATTCATAAAAGCCAGGGCAAGCGACAGAAAACCCGTAAACATCCAGAATTGTTGCCAGTTCCACTCTGCGTTCATCTGTTGTACCATGGTATAAAAACCACCCACCTGCTGATGCGCATCTTCTACGGTGAAAAGCACTACGAACTGTTTAGCCTGCATAACAAGTAATTCAACACCATCGGCAATGCCCTGTGTGAATGAGGTAAAAAGATTATAGCGCTGCTCCTGCACATCTGCCGGAACCAGACGCCGGTTAAAAAAGCCCAGTGTGCCTTCCTCGCTCACCTGGCAGGCTGTTGCAACAGTATCGCCGCCTCTAAGCAGTTTCAACTCCACTTTTTTGCCGCGGTTGCTAACCAGTTCATGCCGGAGTTCATCGAAATACAAAACCGGTTTACCATTTACGCCCACTATCTGATCATTTTTTTTTAGGTCGGAGTTGGCTGCAAAACTGGAAGGATCAATGGAATCAACAATTGACACAAAACGGGGTTGAACAAAAGGCGATTTTTTAAGCCTTTTAAGCATTCTCGATCTGTCGTCGTTATCAACGGGCAGACTGAATTTTTCACCGTTGGCCCTCACACCTTCAATGGTGCTTACACCATTCATAATGATCTCAACAGGAATGCGGGTGATCGAGCGTACGGGCTTACGGTCGAGGGAGGTAATGTAGTCGCCGTTGCGCAGCCCCATATAATAGGCACTGCTGTCAACCATCAAACCATCAGGAACATTGCTGATCGGCAGACTTTCTTTGCCATATACCAGCAAAGCCATCCAGAAGATAAAAATGCCAAGCACCAGGTTTACCAGTATCCCGCCCATCATCACCAGTAAACGTTGCCAGGCTGGTTTGCTCCTCAATTCCCATGGTTCAGGAGGCTTGTCAGCCAGCGACTTATCCATTTGCTCATCTACCATCCCGGCAATCTGAACATATCCTCCAAATGGAAACCAGCCAATGCCATATTCCGTATCACCGATCTTCTTCTTGAAAATGGCGAAATTCATCACCGAAGCAAAGGGAAAAAGAAAGTCAAAAAACAGATAAAATTTATCTACCCTGCATTTGAACTTTTTAGCAAACCAGAAATGACCGAATTCGTGAAGTGTTACCAGTATAGTGAGGCTTAAAAAAAGCTGTGCAATCTTAATGAGCATGTGTGAGTTTGAAAGGCAGTTTGGCGGGATAAAGAAGGTAAATTTACAGTTTATTGAGCGTTCTTTTCCTGTAAAAGGGGTGTTTTTATCATAATTTTATATTCTTTGCCACAATTCTGGCCTCTTTGTCACTCTCAACATACTGCTCATAGCTGGGAGTATTCAGGAATGCTGTTTTAGCCATCGTCGACGAAACAATATCACTCATGTCAGTGAACCTGATCTTGCCCTTTAAAAACAAATCAACCGCTATCTCGTTGGCGGCATTAAGCACGCAGGGCATGTTACCGCCTTTGGCCAAAGCATCATACGCCAGCTGAAGATTTGGAAAACTTGGCAGGTCTGGCTTTTCGAAGGTCAATGAAGCGTAGTCGGAAAAGTCAAATCGCGGAAAATTATTTTTTACGCGTAAAGGATAGCTCATTGCATACTGGATAGGCAGTTTCATGTCGGGTAAACCCAGCTGAGCTTTTATACTGCCATCTTCAAACTGTACTAAGCTGTGTATGATACTTTGTGGATGAACGATCACCTCTATTTGCTCAGGCCTTAGGTTAAAAAGCCATTTGGCCTCAATTACCTCAAGCCCTTTATTCATTAAACTGGCCGAATCAATTGTGATTTTGGCCCCCATGCTCCAGTTTGGATGTTTAAGAGCCTGTTCTACTGTCACATTCTCGAGGTATTCTCTTTTTTTTCCCCTGAACGGACCGCCACTGGCCGTTAAAATGATTTTCTCGATCTTATTGTCCCACTCGCCAGCCAGACACTGGAATATGGCGGAATGTTCACTGTCAACCGGATAAATATTGACTCCGTTCTCCATTGCAAGCCGTGTTATCAGCTCTCCTGCCACCACCAGCGTCTCTTTGTTTGCAAGAGCCACCGATTTTTTATGTCGTATGGCGTTAATGGTACTCGCCAGTCCCGCATAGCCAACAATACTTGCCAGCACCAGGTCAATGGTCTCCATCTCAACTATCTGTTCAACAGATCTTCTTCCTGAAAATACTTTGATATCGTCATTTGACAATGCAGACTTTACAGCCTGGTATTTATTCTCATCGCCAATAACTACGGCGTTTGGCTTAAACTCCAGCGCCTGCTCTATCAGAAGATCAGCATTGGAATGCGCTACCAGTACCTCCGCTTCAAAAGTCTCACTGTTGTTTTTAATTACCTCAAGAGCCTGCGTTCCAATACTGCCGGTGCTCCCTATAATTGCAATTCGTTTTTTTTGCGTCATGCCTGCTGCAAAACTCTTAATATTATTCAGCACAGCGAAAATTTTTTTGCACAATCAGTTTACAGTGCTACTTTTGCGCTGTCTTATTGGGGTGCCGGTGCTCTCAAAATTGTTCCGGCTGAGATTATACCCGTTAGCAAAGATGAAAGTCGTCTGCTGCTAAACACCTGATCAGGGTAATGCCTGCGTAGGGAAAAACTGAAGCACAAGCTGCCCCTTGCTGTGCGTATAAATTAAGAAGATGACAATTAAGAAATTGTTTTGTCTGGCAGCGTGCACACTGCTTTGCGCTGGTTCAGCATCACTAAAAGCACAGTTCACATTAAGTGGTGCTGTAAAAAATGAACAGGGAGAAGCCGTGCCGTTTGCACTGGTTACGATCAATAACACGCAGCGGGCACTGCACGCGAACGAAGACGGAAGCTACAGCTTTACAAAGCTGCCTGCAGGTAATTATGTTGTTTCTGCCGTTAGTGTGGGATTTGCAAGACAAATTGATTCAGTTAATCTTCAGAATGATCAGCAGCATAATTTTGTATTGATCAGTTCCAATAAGCAACTTGATGAAGTGGTGGTTAATGCAACTAGGGTTGACGACAACAGTGGAATGGCTTTCAGCAATATGGATGCGCAAACTATTCAGAAACAAAACCTGGGACAGGACGCCCCTTTCGTGCTTCAGCAGCTGACTGGGGTGGTTGTTAACTCCGATGCTGGTAATGGCGTGGGCTATACCGGTTTGCGTATCAGAGGTAGCGATGCCACCAGAGTGAATATTACTATCAACGGCGTGCCCGTTAACGACGCAGAGTCGCAGGGAACATTCTGGGTAAACATGCCAGATCTTCTCTCAAGTGTTAACAGTATTCAGGTGCAGCGGGGGGTAGGGGCCTCCAGCAATGGTGCAGGAGCTTTCGGGGCAACAATAAATATGGAAACCAATCAGCTGAATGAAAAACCATATGCACAGCTTATCTCAACCGCCGGGTCGTACAATACCTTCCGGAATACTGTTGCTGCGGGAACCGGCCTCCTTAATAACCGTTTTGTGCTGGATGCAAGAGCTTCGGCAATTACAAGCGATGGTTACATTGATCGCGCATATTCAAATCTTAACTCATATTATTTATCGGCCGCCTACTATGGCAAAAAAAGCGTGGTTAAACTCATCAATTTCCGGGGAAATGAGAAAACATACCAGGCATGGAACCTTGTTCCTGAGGATAGTGTTAAAAACGGCAACAGGCGATACAATGAAATTGGTTCTTATACCGATGAAAATGGTAACAAGCGTTATTATGAGAACCAGACAGATAATTATATGCAGAACAACTATCAGCTGCATTTTATAAAACACTTCAACAACAGGTTGCATTTTAATTTAATAGGACACTATACCAAAGGCAGGGGCTACTACGAAGAATATAAAGAAGGTCAGGACTTTGAAAGATACGGAATGAATGAACCCCAGCTCATGTTACCTGATTCAACCTTTATTCAAAGTACCGATCTGATACGTCGTCGCTGGCTCGACAATGATTTTGTTGGTGGTATATTTAACCTGAGCTACAGGCCCTCGGCTGACCTCTCATTTACACTGGGCGGAGGTTACAATACCTATTACGGCAAGCATTTTGGAAGAGTGATGTGGGCAAGATATGCCTCCAACAGCGAAATTGATCATGAATATTACCTCAATACAGCGAACAAGAACGATGCCAATGTTTATCTGAAAGCAAACTGGCGGGCTACCGGCAAGCTTAATCTTTTTGCAGACCTGCAGCACAGGAGAGTGGATTACAGTTACCTTGGCCCCGACAACAGCGATACGCTGAGTCAGCAGTTGCAGGTCTTTAATTTTTTTAATCCGAAACTCGGCCTCAGTTACGACTTAAATACGCACATTAACTTGTATGGCTCTGCCGCGGTTGGCAACAAAGAGCCTAACCGCAACGATTTTATAGAGAACCGTCCAGACAACCAGCCTAAGCACGAACAGATGCTTGATATAGAAGCCGGCTGCCGGTTTACGTCATCTGATCTGCGGATACTCGTTAATTTTTATAATATGCAATATAAAAATCAGCTGGTGCTGAATGGTGAAATAAATGATGTGGGAGCCAGCAAAAGGATCAATGTGCCCGTTAGTTTTCGCAGAGGGATCGAATTTGAACTTTCATACAGGTTCAGTTCGTTGATTACCCTTGCAGGCAATGTGGCGTATTCAAAAAACAAGATTGTTAACTTCGATGAGTATGTTGATCATTATGCGAGTGATTACAGCTATCTGGGAAATCTGCGAACGCAAACCCATCAGTTAACCGACATCAGCTTTTCACCAGATCTGGTGTCTTCGGTTCAGTTACTGATCAGTCCGGTGAAAGGACTTGAACTTGCCTTTATCCATAAATATGTGGGGCGGCAGTTCCTCGACAACACTTCCACTATCAGCAGGAGTATCGATCCATACGGTGTAATGGATTTCAGGCTTAACTGGAAATTAAGGTCAGCGCCCGACCTTACATTGATGCTTGGTGTTTATAACTTGCTCAATAAGAAATATGAGACCAATGGCTATACTTTCGGGTGGTACGAAGGTGCCGAAAGGATCACGTACAATTATCTGGCGCCCGCGGCTCCGGTCAACTTTTTGGCGGGGTTCAGTCTGAAGTTTTGAACCCGCCGGAGAAGTTAAAATATAGACCCTATAACATGCATCAGTTTCTCAACCTGGCTGTTCCATAAAAGTTTTGAAGATTCACGTTCAGCAGAAGTGTCAGCAAAATCAGTGATGATAAGGGAAATATCGTTGGTAAGATCATCACGCTGTATCCTGAACTCAAAATAGCTTCCGTCGGTCTTATCAACCCACTGAAAACGCACCAGCTGCTGGTCAATGGTTTTTAAAAGCCTTGCCTGCTGCAGCTGATCATCCCATATAAAGGTATAGATCCCGTTGCGTATATTAAGGTCATCGCAGAACCATTCTGAAAGGCCACTGGGAGTTGATAGAAATTCGTAAAGCATTTCGGCGGAAGCGTGTACAACAAATTCAAGCTCAAATTTACCCTGAGGCTCTTTCTCTGGTTTGATAGCGTAAGAATCTGTTTTTCGTACCGGATTTGTGATCGAGTAGGAGATAGAGGCAATTTTACTTTGCGAAATCTTGTTCTCCGCTTTTACCGGAATAGTATTTGTAATAGCAAGCACGTCGTCTGTTTTCCTTTCAGCTCCCTTTTTGGAGAACAAATCGCTCAGCGCTCTCCCCTTTTTTTCAGGCTGCTCAGCTTTTGAAGCCTGTTTTGTTTTTGGGGAACCGTTCTTCTCTGCTGTACTTTGTTTAACTTTTGAAATGCCACTTGTTTGTACCTTGGCAGATTTTGAGGCTGGCTGTACTGCCTGCTTTTGTTTATTAATTGCTTCAGACTTGCTGCTGCTTTTCTTTAAAGCCGGAGATGGTTTATCTGATTTTTTAGGAGTGATTAGTTTTTTTACAACCTTCACCAGTTTCTTTACTAATCCCTTTTTCTGAGGTTTTTGTTTTTTTGCCGCAGTTTTTTTGGAAGATGCCGGGGCTGTCTTAATTTTTCCAGCACTTTTCACACCTTTCTTTAAACCCGCGGCCGGTTTTGTCACCTTCTTTGCCGAAGATTTTGCTGGCGCGGATTTGGCGGATGTTTTACCCTGTTTTTTAACAGGTGCAGCGGCTTTCCTTATTCCGCCCGATTTTCCCGCCTTTCCCAGAGCCTTTTGCTTTTTCGACATAAAATTAAAATTTGTGAAATGTATATATTTTTTTTTAGAAAGCAAATTAAGCGCAAAAAATATTTGCTTTGGGGTTGATGGCTCATTGTATTATATTTGCAGCCCTTGAAAATGGCGGGATAGCTCAGTTGGTTAGAGCGCAGGATTCATAACCCTGAGGTGACGGGTTCAACTCCCGTTCCCGCTACGTAAAGCCCTGATTCTTATAGAATTGGGGCTTTTTATTTAAGAAAGTCGCTTAAACGGGTAACCTGCAGTTTTCAGCTTCAGGACCTATGGTTCCCAGAAGCCTCGCAGCCGGCAGAAATGCCTTCAGGCGGTAAGCTCGTTGATTTTTTCCTTTGACTCGGCGCTTACCAGCACATTATTGCGGTTGATCCAGTCGCTTATTGCAAATAAAAAATGTTCTCTTTCTTTTATATGCTCCAGTTTTATCTGAACAGTGGATCGGTTCTTTTTTACAAAATAGAAGATCTCATGCCTGAATTCAATGATCATTATTTCATTGGCAAATACCCTGCGCATTCTGTTTTCAACCAGCAGAAGGTAATTTGCGTAAATATTTACAAAACACAGCGAATTTTTGTATTTCAGGTATAGGATCACAGCCTCGGTTGCAGCAATTATCACGCACAACGGATACAGATATTTTACCGGTGACCCTGAAGTAACAAGTAATATGGCAAAAGCAGAAAACAGCAATACTTTAAAAGTCCTCATCATAACAAAGCTGTTGCTGAAATAAGGATAACGCTGCACAGGCAACGAAGCCTTGTAGCTGGCATTGAGATACTCATAGCAGCTGAGGAAAATATATGCCAGACCGGCCAGACTTTGAATTCCCAGTAGCTCTCTCCAGTTGAGCCATCCATAGTAGTAATTTAAAGCTGACAAACTAACGGTAAAAAGCAGTACCATGTTTTTACCAACTGATGCGATTGCGGAGTTCATGTGCTGTGACTTGTCTTAGTAAATATACAATAAAATTGCTATCGAATTTTATGCCAGCAAAATTCCTGCCTGGCCACCCATAAAATGTTAGAAGTAGGTCCTCCAATGGAGCAATTGTGTATTTTTATGCCCTATGGTGTTCTTGTATCCCTCGTTCCTGTGGGCATTGGCCGCGGTTCTGCTGCCTGTGATAATTCATCTGTTTAATTTTAGACGCTATAAAAAGGTCTATTTCAGCAATGTAAAATTCCTTCGTGAGCTGCAGCTGGAGAGCAAATCGCGATCGCGCCTTAAAGAATTGCTGATTCTCCTGGCCCGCTGCCTGGCCATTGTTGCGCTGGTGCTGGCATTTGCCCGTCCATTTTTTCCTGCTTCTTCCGCTTACACCGCTAAAGGCGGAACGCGGGTGGCCGCGATCTATGTAGACAACTCTTTTAGTATGGAAAACGTTGGCCGCCAGGGACCTTTGCTCGATCTTGCCAAACTAAGGGCCAGTGAAATTATTAAAGCTTTTGGTCCTTCGGCGCGATTTTATATTGTAACAAATAATTTTGGCGGGAGCGAGCAGCGCCTTTTTACACAGGATAATGCCCTCACTTTTGTTGAAGATATAAAGACCTCGGCCACACCCCGCATGCTGAGCACTGTTTATGAACGGCAGAAAAGTTTTTTGCAGCAGTCAGGTAATGGAGGGGGTAATGCAGAGCTGTTTTTGATCTCCGATGCGCAGAAAAGCACCTTCGACCTGCAAAATCTGCAAACAGATTCATTACTTCCCATAAACATTCTGCCTTTGCAGCCCAATCAGGTTAATAACCTGTTTGTTGATACCTGCTGGTTTGAATCACCCGTTCAGCAAAAAGGATTCCGACAGCGCCTTTTTGCAACGGTTGTTAACAGCGGCAATAAAAATGTGGAGGCCGGTGCTGCCAGGCTCTATCTCAACGAAAAACAGGTTTCGCTGGCCACCTTTTCCGTTAGGGCCGGTGCCACTGCTACCGTGGATTTCAGCTTCGCACAAAACACCGAAGGTTTTAATTATGGCAGGGTAGAGATCGATGATTATCCCGTTTCATTTGACGACCGCCTGTTTTACGCCTTTAATGCAAGGCTTAACATCAATGTGGTTTTGTTGAATAACAAAAACCTCCCTCAGACTGAACCGTTTTCTGCCCTGTTTGGCAATGACAGCATTTTTACAGTCAGGGCCTTCTCAGAAAAAGCTATTGATTACAGTGCATTTGCCCGAGCCGACCTTTTAGTCCTTAACCAGATCACCGCTCCTTCAAGTGGATTAATGTCAGAAATTAAAAAATTCACCGCAACGGGCGGAGGAATCATAATTGTGCCTCCTGCAGAGCCCGGCCCTGAGTTTAACAGTGCGCTGGGCACTCTGCAGCTGCCTGTGTTGGGAAAAGCCGATTCTGTAGCAGTGAAAACGAGTACCCCTGATCTGGCTTCAGGATTTTTTGAAGGTGTTTTTGAAAAAATGGATGCCAGGGTGAACATGCCCGTGGTGAATTTTCATTTTCCTCTGCAAAGACAGGGTACAATGCTGGAGCCGGTGCTGTCACTCGAAAATGGTGATGACCTTCTGTTGAGCTCACGCCACAATAACGCGCGCGTTTTTCTTTTTACCTCTCCACTGCTGGGCAGGCACAGTAATTTTACGCGACATGCCCTGTTTGTCCCTACCATTTTCAGAATTGCTCTCAGCAGCATTTCCATAGCGCCTGCATTCTACGATCTTCATCAGGGGGTGATGATAGGGTTAAGGAATATCCAGCATAATCCCGAATACCCTCCTCATATAATTGGATTAAGTGAAGAGGCCGATATAATTCCTGAAAAAAGGCTGATAAACAGCAAACTGCTTTTGTACCCCAGAGATCAGATCACAAGGCCGGGATTCTATGTGGTGCAGCAGGAAAAACAGAATTTGCTTCCCCTTGCGTTCAATTATCCCAGGATAGAGTCGGAGCTGACCGCGCATATGGTTGACGACCTGATTGAAATTGTTGCGGAAAAAGGCTGGAAAAATGTTTCTGTTAATAAAAATGCCTCTTCTCATTTTAATATACAAAGCCTTGCAGGTGCAGGAGACAGTCACTTGTGGAAATTATTTATAATTTTAGCGCTGGTATTTCTTCTGGCAGAGATCCTGTTGCTGAGATTTTTAAAATAGACAGAAGCCACATACCCTAATTTAATCAATGAGCATCTTAATCAGGCAGGCAAAGATCGTAGCGCCGGGAAGCACTAACAACAACCGGGTGATGGATGTTCTTGTTGATGGAGGCAAGATCACCGACATAAAAAAAACTATCAGTGCCCGGGGCAATCCCAAAATTATTGAAGCAGAAGGATTGTATGTGTCGCCGGGCTGGGTCGATCTGCAGGCAGCAGCCTGTGACCCCGGTTTTGAACACCGTGAAACCATCGACTCTCTGGCCAGAGCATCTGCAGCTGGCGGATTTACTGCCGTGTGTGTTCATAGTTGTACCAGTCCGGCTCTTGATACCAAATCTCAGATCGAATATGTTCTGAACCGGAGCGTTGGAAAGGTTACAGAGGTTTTTCCGTTCGGCACAATTACTGTAGGAGCGGCTGGTACCGATCTTGCTGAAATGTACGACATGAAAAGATCTGGAGCAGTGGCTTTCAGTGACTATAAAAACAACCTTGCCGATGCCGGAACAGTTATGCGTGCGCTGCAGTATGCTTCCAATATTAATGCACTCATAATAACCCACTGTAACGATCATAGCATTTCAAAGGGCGGTCATGTTAACGAGGGAGAAACTGCCGCCGCGCTTGGTATAAAAGCCATTCCGGCACTGGCCGAAGAACTGATGGTAGAGCGTAACCTCTCGGTGCTGCGTTATACCGGTGGAAAAATCCATTTCCCCACCATCTCAACAAAAGGAAGTATTGACCTTATACGCAGAGCTAAAGCCGAAGGTCTTGCCGTTACCTGTGGTGTGGCAGCCATTAGCTTGTTGCTTGACGACAGCGTGCTGGAAGGATTCAATGCAAATTATAAAGTTGATCCTCCGCTCAGAAGCCGCAAAGACGTGCTGGCTTTAAGAACGGCAGTTGAGAACGGCACAATTGATGTCATAGTGAGTGATCATCAGCCGCAAGACCTCGAAAGCAAAGAGCTTGAGTTTGATCTGGCCGACAATGGCATCATAAACAGTCAGACCGCTTTTTCCTGTGCTTTTGAGGCCTTAAAGGAAAAAAACATTCCTAACCTGATAAGTTGCCTGGCCGTTAGCCCCCGGCAAATTCTAGGCTTGCCCAAAGTACTGGTAAACGAAGGCGAAGAGGCGAACCTTACCATTTTCAGTACAGAAAAACAAACGGAATTCAGCGAAAGGAACAATCTTTCAAAGTCAAGGAATTCACCCTTTTTTGACCGGCCGCTGGCAGGACGTGTTATTGGCGTGATCAGGGGAACAAAAAGTTATTTCAACGCTTAACGGAGCGTATGTGATCATTTTTTTCTGCCTTCTTTTTTCAGGAACTGCAGCTTGTAATAAACATCCATGTCAAAGTCGCTCTGGGCTCGGCTTCTGATCATTTCATAGATCTGAAGGCATTTGAATTTAATGAGTAGATAATTCTCATCATTGTTTGCAAGCAGGTAATAATGCATTTTCTCAAACAGCAGGTCAGCCAGTATTTTGAGGCGGTGATCATCCAATTCCAGAATCAACGCTCTGAATTCCCCCAGTTCGAGGGCTTCAACCTCTTCAATCTCTAGATTTGTAAAACGCTGTACGGCTTGTTTTATTTCAAGTTCAAGCTCAGCGGCAGCGCATTCATTCCTGAACGTAAGTATTTTGGCCAGAACTTTGCCAAATTCTTCAAATTGTTTTACGAGATAGTCCTTCCGTATCATTACTGAGTAGCATAAAGATACGTTCTACCTGCGGTATAAGCAACCGGCTCCCGTCGTTAATGATCACATGATCTGCAAGTTTCACTTTTTTTTCCTGGGGAAGCTGGTTCTTTATTTTCTGTTCAACCACTTCACGCCGGAGATGATCCCTTTCCATCACCCTTCTGATCCTTTCTCCATCGGGTGCGCTCACCACAATTATCTGGTCAAGATTGCCGCTTATTCCCGCTTCAAACAGAAGTGCGCTTTCTTTGATGATCAGCTCATGGCTGTGTTTACCTGTAAACTCTTTGAACATCTGGCCTACTGAAGGATGAATGATGCTGTTTATCCCTTTTAGCAGCTCGGGTTCGGAAAAGATCTTTGAACTGATAAAACTGCTGTTTATCTGTCCCCCCGTGGTGTAGGCTTCAGCCCCAAGCAGGTCAATTACTTTGGCTTTTATGTCCGGCAGCAGATAGGCTTGCTTGGCCGCCCTGTCGCTGTCAAAAACAGCAGCTCCCATCATGCTGAACAATCGGGCTACCACACTCTTGCCGCTGCCGATGCCGCCGGTTAACCCGGCTATCATTTGTTCTTAAAGATGAGAATTTCCACTTCCTTTGGCTGTATGTCCATTACCGTAACATTTGGGGGAACCTCACTGATAAACACAGCGCATTTTTTAGTCCGGCGGTTGATCTTTCTGCTGTCTATGCTGGCCTGAAATAGCGCCAGATCTTCTTCGCTGAGGTTGTTTTGCATGGTGGTAAAACGCACACTTACGTTTGGAGGATAAATGTTGATCACCTCTCCTGGTGATGCCCGAATATCATCAACTGGTAAGGAAACGGTTTGTTCAACCAGACGCGCTACCTCAATGTAAATGTGTGCGCTGTGGGCTGAAGTATAGACATCATCATCTGGTTTTATAAATGAAATATTGCTGCTTACACTTTCGTCAAGGTCGTTTAGCGTGAGTGGCTGTGTATAGATCGTGTCAATATTGCCAATTAGTGCTGTGTCGCCCCATATGGTAATGAAGTTTGGACTGATAACGGGCCGCTTGTAGTCGAACCCCTCTTTACAGGTAATATAGTGAGGGATCTTCACAGGAACAATTTTCTGATAGCCCATTTTTTCACTGAAATAAAGCGTATCGGGTGTCACCTTCTGCACCTGGGTGTCGAAACGAAAAACCTTGCCGAAATTTACGTGAGATGCCGAAAGTACGTAGTTCTGGTTGCGGTTTACCGAAGTAAGATCGTTAAAGTTTATTTCTAGCGGTTTAAATGGTTTGCGCAGAAGTATAAGACTTAGTTTTAACCCGCTGGCTCTGGCATCAACGTACAGCGCTTCAGGTAATTCCATCAGGGGCTTTTTGTTTACAGGCAGGTTCTTAAAATTTACCGGAATCCTGAAAGTGTATGTGTAAGTCGCATTTAAAGAATGTACGAGCCACAAAAACGCAGCAATTAACAGACAAATAAAAAAAGCCTTGGTTTTGCCAGGCTTTTTTCTGTTAGTGAAATATTTTACAGAGCTTGAGCTCAGCACTATGCCCGGTTTTGATTCAGGGTGGAGGAGCCGTCGTTGGAAACCGCGTTTTTGGAAATCTTCATTTTTGTACCATCCTCAACTTCCATAATCATTGTGCCGTCTTCGCGTACCTCCGCAATTCTCCCGTAAATGCCACCTATTGTCAGTACTTTATCCCCTTTTTTCAAACTTTCAATATACTTCTTCTGCTCTTTGGCTTTTTTCATTTGAGGCCTGATCATAAAAAAGTAAAAAACCACTACGATTGCGATAAGAGGCAGAAAGGACATGATTCCGCCACCCTGTCCGCCCTGTTGGGGTGCCATTAAAATAAAAAGTTGGTTCATTTGCATTGTTGTTATTTGTTGTTGTTTGTTATTTCGCAGTTTCAGCCACCACGATATCGGCTTTGATCTTTAATATTCTTGTGGCAGGCTCACCATTGGTCACAATTGTTATGCTTTTTTCCTGGACCCCGCTTTTGCCTTCACTGTTAAATTCCACTTTGATCACACCTTTTTCGCCGGGAGCAATTGGTTTTCTGGGCCATTCAGGTACTGTACAGCCGCAGCTGCCACGGGCATCAGAAATAATAAGATTAACGTCGCCTATGTTTTCAAATACAAATTCAGTCCTTACTTTTTCCCCCTGGGTTATCTTTCCGAAATCATGTTCCTTTTGCTGGAATTTTATTTCTGGAAGTTCGGAAGAAGACGATCCTCCGGCACTGGCCGAATTATTCACCAGGTCGGTATCTACGTCTTTGCTATGCTCCCTTTCGCCGCAGGAAAGAACCAGAACGGCAGACAAAAAAATTACTAGAGTTTTCATGCGCGGTAAAGATACTCAGTTAAGCCACAATCTGAAAAAAATAATGGCAACAAACTTCCCTGATCAGAATTTGGCCCTGATCTTGCGCATTTTTCTTTTTTTACTGAAAAAGCCAGTGTTTCTCACGCGATAGAAACTTGCTTTGCCCCTTATAACCCTGCTGTACGACAGACTTACGGTGAGATAAGCGTCTTTATTGGTATTGTCGCCTCTTTTGTATCCCCAGTCATGCGAAAGATAGGCGCCGGGGTTGTCTATGATCGTCTTGGGATCCAGTTCATCTTTGCGCAATATAAGACCTCGCATGTAGTCATCGCCGGGATCAGCAGGATAATTGCCGCTTATGTCATCAATGTAATCAGTAAATGTTTTACGGTAGTTCATCTCAAAGCCGAAACGGTTCTTTTTATTGAATGTAAAATAGAAACCAATGCCCATTGGAATATTCATTACCAGCTTCTTGTACTGATACCCTTCGGTAGCTAAAGGCTGCAATGCAACCCACTCATTTTGATAAAAGGTTTTTGGGTTGTGAAAAAAGGCACCCACTCCGGCAAAAATGTACGCCCTGAATCCATTGCGGTAGCGGTAGGTGTTACCCAGGTCATTGTCTTCAAAGAAAAAATACTCTCCGGTGAAGGCCAGGTCGTAAATGTCATTCTTAAAATTGAAATTGCGGAAGTGTCGGCCCGGATTCGCGCTTAACTTATCATCGCCTTCAACCCTTAGGTAATCAAAAGAAGCTTTGAGCGAAAGTTTTGGTCTCCATTTGTATCTACCAAATGCGCCTACATTCCACCGCGTTTTTGCCAGTTTAATGTCGCTGATAAAATCTTTGCGACTGCCCTCCTTACCGCCGATGTCACCCAGATAATTACTGGCGCCCAGTGTACCGCCAACGTCCCACAGCCACTGCGCGTTCACCGCGCAGGAAGTTACCAGTAAGAAAGCAAGTACAACCTGTTTCATAGATTTAGTGCAATTTGGCCAAATATAAAAAATAATTTCGCGCTGGCCCGGGCTCATGCAGTTCTTTTTATAATTATCGACTAAAAAGCCTTAATTTCCTGACCTTTATCTCTGCACAAAAATGGATGCCAATCGTATTTGTAAATTATTTGTTATAGAAAAACCCATTATTCAGGCCGGAATGATATGGTGCAGCGGCTGGGAACTGGCAAGCGCTGTTA
>JAEZDS010000254.1 GCA_023433205.1 Bacteroidota bacterium | reverse complement strand
GATCTTATTGTAATGGGCATTAACAGCCACGGCAATAATCTGGTAAAAAACCTCATAGGCAGCAGTGCGGTGTCGGTAGCCAAAAAAAGTGACGTGCCTGTATTGGTTATTCCGCCGGCCACCACCTTCAGGAGTCCGTCGAAGATAGTTTATGCCTGTGAGTTTGAGGAGGAACCCGCTCTGGAGCCAGGTTATCTTAAGGTGAAAGAATTCGCACAGCTTTTTGGCGCCGAACTGCTGGTTTTACATGTGATACAGGACAAACAATCATCAGAGCAGCCCGAGCATGAAAGTTACAGGCAATATGGATCGCATGATAACCAGCGCACATATCTTGTACATGAAAAAAAAGCTGCGGAGGGAATCCTGACTTTTATTAAAGACCACGCTGTAGACATGGTGGCAATCGAACCAAAAAAGCATTCTTTTATTTACAACCTCTTTCACAAAAGTATTACCAACGAAGTGGTGTTTCACAGTCCGGTTCCGGTACTGGCAGTACATTTTCCTGAGTAATCACCATCACAGAAGCTGATCAAAGCTTTTAGCCTGGAGTTGTAAAATACAAATACAATTAGCATCTTTGCAGGCCCTGAAACAACCATTTTGCCCGGGTGTTGGAACTGGTAGACAAGCACGTTTGAGGGGCGTGTGCCGTAAGGCGTAAGGGTTCAAGTCCCTTTCCGGGTACCCATGAAGCAGAAAAAAGCTCTTTCGGTTAATTCCGGAGGAGCTTTTTTCGCTTCATGGGTAGTGAAGCGAAAGTCTGCCTCACTTTTACGAACTCATTATGTTAAGGGGCTTTTTAGTATTTTCGCAACATCCCTTAAAAGAATGTTACCCTTTTGTGTATATGTATTATTCAGTTCGAAAGATCATTTGTTATACATTGGTTACACTTCAGATCTTCCTTCAAGAAAACGTAAGCATGATATCGGCGGTGTCATCAGCACTTCTCCGAGAAGACCTTTGGAATTGATTTTCTGTGAATATTATTTATTTAAGGCCGATGCCCTTCGAAGAGAAGGTTACTTCAAAACGAATATGGGAAAGAAGGCGATTAAACTAATGCTTACAGGAACTCTGAAAACCCTCGGCTATAATGGAAGTATGAAGAACCTAGAAATTGAATTCTCTTCAGAAAAATATGATTAAATCGATCTTAACATATTAACCGCCTGAAAATCACCCAAAAAGTTCGATAAATCCAACCTTCCGGGTACCCCAGAAGCAGAAAAAAGCCTTTCGTTAATTCGGAAGGCTTTTTTCGCTTTGTCAATCCCCTCTCAAATTCTCAGCATTCCTCTAAAACCTCTCGCTGCATAATAAGATTGCGCGCCATTGTGGTAAAAGAATACTTTGCCGTAACGAAAATCACCAAAAAGCGCGCCTCCAAGATCACGCATATCAGCCGGCGTTTTAACCCAGCTTGATGTTTTGGCATCGAAAGTACCCAGCTGCTGTAATTCGCGGTACTGGTCTTCATTCAGCATCTCAATTCCCATTTCTTCAGCCATGTTTAAAGCGCTGTTCTTAGGTTTGTGTTCTTTTCTTGACTCAAGCGCTTCGTGGTCGTAACACAAACTTCTGCGTCCCGATGGACTTTCAGGTGAACAATCAAAAAAAATAAATTCACCGGTCTTTTTGTCGAAGGCCACCACATCTGGCTCACCACCGGTATCTTCCATCTCATTTAAGGACCATAATTTTGCGCCAGCACCCTGTTTTCCAGCCATCGCTGCTTCAAGCCTGGTCAATACCTGCGACCATTCAATTCCTTTATGGCGCTTTTTGTTTTTTTCAAAACGTTTTTCAAGAATACCGATCAGCTTTTCGGCTTGTTTAGGCGATAATTGTTTTTTCATCATCAAGAAGTTGGTTCCAAAAGTAAAAAAAGCACCCGACATCAATTGAGTCCGAATAAGCCTGTTTTTTGTAAATTTGTTTGTAACGCCTATGAAAAAAACACTTCTTTTTCTGCTTATCGCAATCGCCTGTCATTCTTCTGCGCAACTAAGCGGTACAGCGCTCTTACCCGGTCAAAACGATCATTCGGGCATCAAAGTAAAATTCATCGCAAAATCAAGCACGGCGCTTACTGATTCTACTTCAACAAACAGCAATGGAACGTGGTCGGCAAACATCAGCAGCGGCCTTTATTCGGTGGTTTTTTCAAAGACCGGCTACCGCAACCTAAAGTACCAGGGAGGAGCCGTTCAGTTAATAAATAATTCCATGCAACTCGACAGCGTCATATTGCTCACCGGCCTCACACATTCTGTTAACGGCATTGTTCATGGAACCTGGGAAACCGAAGACACTTATGTGGTAACAGGCGATCTCACAATCCCCTTCGACAGCATTTTACAAATAGAGCCTGGTGTAAAAGTGGTTTTTTCAGGTTATTATTCTATAAATGCTATTGGATCTTTACTGGCTACAGGGACTAATGACAATAAAATATTATTCAGCAGCATGGCCTCAACACCTGGCGTTAATGACTGGAAGGGGCTCATCATACAAAACAACGCCAAGGTTTTACATTGTATTATAGAATACTGCAGTGAACCACTAATAACTTATGGTGGTCCCTGGATAGCCTATGGTGAAATACGAAAATTCGGGCGTCATGGCGTACAGAGCTATGGTAAAGCTGACGTACATGATATGGCCATTCATGACTATAGTGGCGACAGTGCACACGCTGTGATCTGCAATTTCAAAGATATAAGCAACCTGGTGCGCTGCAATTATATTTACAACGGCAGTTTTGGCATAGGAAATTTCGGAAGTGGCATTTTTGAGAACAATGTGATAAACAACATAAGTCCGGGCTATGGAATGGCAGCCCTTGATGGTGCTCAGCCCTCCATCCGCAACAACATTATACACAGCTGCAGCAAGGGAATACTGATAGGAAGCGATTCATCGCATGGCGCAGGGGGAGGACTCATATGTAACACTTTATACGATAACAATGTTGCTATTGAGTTCTATAACAATTTTAACTCCCAGTGTGTTCAGAATATCGTAGTGAACAACACGGTTGGCATACAACAAACAGGGAATATGGCGACTCCCGGAGTTAGCTGCAATCTGGTGTGGAACAACTCCGGAGGTGATTTTCAAAACTTAAATATCCCCGCACTCGGTCAGAAGGTTAGCGTTAACGGAAATGGTGATTCAATTGACACCTACTATAATTTATTTATGGATCCGCTTTTTGAAAATGGTTTCGCGCCTTTTGTTTCAAGTCAGTCGCCCTGCAATAACGCCGCAATGAATCTCACACAGGCCTATTATAAACATATTGGGGCGCAGAAAAACGAATGTTTTGTTATGCAGCTGATCGCAGGCATCAAACAAGCGGAGCCCGCGCAGGCACTACATGTGTACCCCAACCCTTTCAACAGCCAGTTCAGTTTGGTTTTACCGGCCGGGGAATTTTATCGTGAAAGCAGGTTAACCTCCCTTGCCGGCATTGAATTTGGCTTGCTGGCAATGCCCACAGGCAATACAGTGCTTTGTACTCCGGTATCTTCACTGCCGCCGGGATTTTATATACTCCAGTGCGTATCGAATAAAAGATCGTATGTGTTTAAAATACTCAAAGAATAAAACTATACATTACTAAAAATAAGACTGATGGTTCGGTATCTCAGAAAATTGTGTGCAGTGCTTGTACTTCCTATTGTGTTTTTGAACTGTGACAAAAGCAGGAAAAACACACAAAATGGTAAAGAGCCTGCACCTTCACCGCACACTTCTGTTCAGATCGAGGTGCTCACCAAAGACCTTAAATATCCCTGGGGAATGGCCCTGCTTCCAAACGGCGATCTGCTTTTTACCGAACGAGAGGGCAAACTTCACTTACTGAAGAAAGGCAGCTCCTCACCCAGCCTGCTAACTACACGGCAGGTGCAACAGAACAGTGAGGGAGGCCTGCTTGGTCTGGCTGTTGACCCGGATTTTAACAACAACCATCACATTTATATTTACGAAACCGCTGAATCAAACCGTGTGGTGAGATTCATATTGGAGAACGATCAATTGGGCGATGAGAAGGTAATCACAGACGGCATCCCCAAAGCCGGCAATCACGACGGAGGGGTTATCTTGTTTGGTCCTGATGGCTACCTGTATATTGGCACCGGCGACGCACAGGAAGGAAACCTCTCGCAAAACAAAAACTCACTTGCAGGGAAAATACTCAGAATTACCAAAGATGGGCAGGCGGCTCCGGGCAACCCTTTTAATAGCGCAATTTATGCCTACGGGCTGCGCAATGTGCAGGGCTTGTGCTGGACCGAAAAGGGCCAATTATACGCTACCGATCATGGCCCCAGCGGAGAAAAAGGCTGGTGCTGCCATGATGAACTCAACCTGATAAAAGCCGGGGCTAACTATGGCTGGCCGGAGGTGATTGGTGATACAAAACGAGACACACTGGAACACCCCGTGGTGCATTCCGGCAAGGCCACCTGGGCCCCTTCAGGCTGCGCTTATACCGGTGAAAATGGGTTGTGGCCGGGTGAGGTGGTGGTTGCCTGCCTGAGAGGCAGCAAACTGGCAAGATTCAGCCTAAATACTGAGCGGAACAATGTAACGAGCCAGTCAGACACTCTTGAGAACAGTTATGGCAGGATACGTAACATAATCAGAGGCGGTGATGGCTCGCTGATCTTCTGTACCTCAAACGGAGACGACGGTATTTACCTGATCAGCCGGAAAAGTGGCTGACAACACAATTAATGGGGAATTTGCGGGACAATAGTTCTTTTAGTATATTTGCAGCCCGTTTCAGGCCGCTGTTTGCACAAGGCAAAGAATGCTGAAACCAGAAAATTAAACCAGATAAGATGAGCAACTTATTAGAATTCGTAAAAAAGCAGCTTGTAACCGAGAACAAGCATCCAGATTTTAAGGCTGGCGACACCATTACTGTTTCATACAAGATCAAGGAGGGCGACAAACACCGGATCCAGCAGTTTCAGGGCGTTGTGATCCAGCGCAAGAACGAGAACGCCACAGCATCATTTACCGTGCGCAAAATGAGCAACGGCATAGGTGTTGAACGTATTTTCCCGCTTGGCTCGCCTTTTATTGAAAAGATCGTGGTAAACAAAGTAGGTATAGTTCGCAGGGCGAAACTGTTTTACCTGCGCACACGTACAGGCAAGGCAGCCCGTATCCGCGAAAAACTGCAGCACAGTAACAGAGCCTGATCAACAC
>JAEZDS010000252.1 GCA_023433205.1 Bacteroidota bacterium | reverse complement strand
CAGTTGAATGGATCAATATGGCCGTTTACCAGAATGTAAGTCCCAGTCTAAATTTCCAGGTTCAGCTGCTTGAAAGTTCGGGTGTGATAAAGATCAATTACGGTTCCATGAATTCCGGCACCCACCTCTTTTCATATACCAGTGGCCTTAACGGGCCTGTGCTCTCCCTGATACCAACCGCTGCCCAGTTAAAAACACTGCAGGCAGCCAATACAAATCTATTCGGGAATCTGGCACAAAACAACCTCGCAGTGATACCTGCCAGCGGTTCCCAATTTGTTTTTACACCTCCCGTTCCCACCGCTGCTTCCGGAAATATTTCATTTACCGGCTTAAGTCAAACCGGTATGACGCTGAACTGGCCAAACTTTGCAAACAATGAGGTGGGTTATGTTATATACAGGTCTAACGATAACATAAACTTCCAGTTTGAGCACCAGACTTTGGCCAATGCAACTACTTATGCAGCCTCGGGACTTACGCCTTCAACTACCTACTACTGGCGGGTGTATGCAGTAACAGAAGGATGTTTGAGTGGACCACTACAGGCCAGCCAAAGTACTTCGGCTGCAGGCACCAAACTATCGGTGCAAACGGGTAACTGGAACAGTGCCGCTACCTGGTCGCCTGCTGGCGTACCAACGGCAGGCGATAATGTGGCGGTAATGCCCGGACACAATGTGAACATAAATGCCAATGCAGTGTGCAATTCTCTAACAGTAGGTTTAGGAGGCGCTGCGTCGTTGCGTTTTACAACAAATACCGCCCGCGTTCTTTCGGTTAATCAGAATGTTTTGATCACCCCAGGATCAGCATTTTCAGTCCTTACAAATTCAAACCGCACACACAGCCTTGTGGTGCAGGGCAGTATCACCAATAACGGAACATTAGATTTTAATTCAGATAATAACAGTTTGTGTAATCTTTTTCTTACCGGTACAGGTGATCAGCAAATAACCGGTTCCGGTCCCCAAACAAGGTTCAACAGGATCTTCCTCAATAAAAACGCGGCATCAACTGTAACAATTTCAACTGCCGCCATTGCAGCGGCAAACGATTTTCTGGTACTGAACAATGGTGTTTTGTTTTTGGCAACGCCTGCAGCTGCCACACTCACTGCATTTACAGCAGCCACAACTATTGCTGCAGGTTGCGGACTGATAATGAACTCTCCCGATCTGGTGGTAACAACCGGCGCGGGTGTAGTGCTTAGCGGCTCAGTGAATGTTAACAGCGGAACGTTAACTATTGGAAATGCTGTTAATGAGAATCTTCAGCTGCTTGGTGGAACAATTGATGTGAGCGGGGGCGCACTTAATGTTAGCGGGATGTTGTTTGTACATGGCGTTAACGACCTTGGTGTTTATTCACAAAGCGGAGGTGAGTTAACTGTGCCTTTTGCCGGCTCATCGGACATAACATTCTCGCCGTTTCACCTCATTGGGTCAGGTTCAAGCTTCAATATGTCGGGGGGAAAAATTATTATTCCTCGGGAGGGTGGCAGTGGGACACAGGATCTGGGATATTTAAACATGGCACCTTCTGGGATTGTTACCGGTGGAACTATACAGATTGGAAGTGGGGTATCCCCTCAGAATCAGAACATCATGTTAAGCAGTATTTTACCGCTGGGCTTCCTTGAACTTAGCAGTAATAATGTGAGAGCATCCTTGAGCAGCAGTCTGGAAGTTCTTCAGAATGTTTCAATCAGCAGTGGAACTCTGGAGTCGGGGAACATTCAGATGTTTGTTGGGGGAAACTGGAACAATAGCGGTGTTTTTGTGGCCGGCAGCGGTACAGTGACATTTAACGGCAGCGCACAAAACATAGTGAGAAACGGTAATGAATCATTTTCGGGACTTCAGCTTACAGGCAACGGAAAAAAAAATCTTTCCTCTTCAATTAATGTCGCCGGCAATTTGCGTATCAGCAATGGCGCTACGCTTGATGTGAGCCCATCCAATTTTTCAATTTCATTAAGCGGAAATTTTATCAACAATGGTGTTTTCCAGGCCCGCGAAGGACAGGTGTTGCTGAACGGAACATCAACACAATCTATAGCCGGAAACAATAAAAGTACTTTTTTTGATCTTGAGATAAACAATAACGCCGGAGTTGACCTGGCGGGAGATGCTGATCTGCTGGGCACTTTACAGATTAATAACGGATCGTTCGCAACCGGCAATTCTAAGTTTACACTTAAGTCAAGTATTTCTCAAACGGCGCGTATCGCACAGATCAATGGTACTGGTAAAATTGTGGGAAACATTACAGCTGAACGTTACGCGCCGGGTGGAAGCACCGGCTGGGCTTTGCTGGGCGCGCCAATTTCTTCAGGCATAACCCTCGCCGACTGGGACGATAACATCTATATTACCTGTCCGGGCTGTCCTGATGGTTTTGGTAATTTTTATTCGATCTATTCTTATGAAGAATCGCCTGCAGGCACCATGGAGGCCAATGGGTCATACGTGCCGTTAACGGGCTTAGGGCAGAGCATTGAACACGGTCGGGGATACTGGGTTTATCTAGGTAATGCTCAGTATACCACATCTGCTATAACACTTGATGTAAGCGGACCTCCGGGGCAGCTCAATTTTACGATTCCACTCAGTTATACCGATCATGGTTCTGCTGTTGATGACGGCTGGAATCTGATCGCCAATCCCTATCCTTCACCCGTAAGCTGGGCGGCATTAAAGGGTTCTGCGCATAATATCGATGACGCTATCTACGTGTACAATGCAGATCTCAACGCGGGCGCCGGTGGTTATGCTACCTATGTAAACGGTGTCAGCAGTCCTGCCATCGGTAGCGGGGGAATCGGTGATGTTATTCCCATGGCTCAGGGTTTTTATGTTCACTCAACCGGTGCAACATCGCTGGCGGCTACTGAATCCGTGAAGGTGGCAGGTAATCAGCCCCTTCTTAAACAGAAACAGCAGGCGCGGCTGCTCAGACTAACACTGAAGGGGAAAAATAATTCCTATGATGAATGTGTGCTTTATGAGGACAGTGGCGCCACAATGCGTTTTAAGCCCCAGCTCGATGCCTTTAAATTGTCGGGCCAGGATCCCTCGGCCCCAACCATAGCAGTTGACACAGATAGTTTATTGATGCAGGTAAAGGCAATTGAACCTGTGAGCGGCACGTACACAACAGATCTGCGGGTACTTACCGGCTACAATGGTTCTTATACCATCTGCGCAGAAAATCTTTCTTCCTTTTCGGGGGCTGTATGTTTCAGCATTTTCGATAAAATCACAAATACCAGCCACGATCTTCGTAATGGACCTTTTGTATGCAACCTTTCAAAAAATACACAAACATCACGTTTTGTGCTGAGTATTACATCAAACCCCGTCCAGATCGCGGCCTTGTTGCGGCAGCCGCAATGTTCTGCACCTTACGGAGGAGCTATTACCGTTAAGCCTTCTGGTGCAGGGCCCTGGACTTACCACTGGCGCGATTCCACCGGCAAGCAGTTGTTTAATAAGAATGACCTGAAAACGACCGATTCGTTGGGCTCCCTTAGTGGCGGAAAGTACCATCTTCAGATTGAAAACATCAAAAAATGTGCGTCGAAAGACACTGTGTTTTATCTTAATAAGGTGCTGGTTCCGCAGGCGGCATTTTCAGGAAGTACAAACGCTTATGTAAATGATCCGCTCATCTTTGTTGATCAGTCTTCCGAAGGTTTTTTCTATGAATGGAAGGTACAGGGAAAGAAATTTTCATCTGCACAGAACCTGGTGCTGAGTTTCGAAAAAGAGGGGGTATACAATGTAGTTCTGAAGGTTACAAGCGCCAGTGGGTGTTCCGACAGCACCCTTAAAACTCTATATGTGCTTCAGCGGCCTGTAACTGCATTTGAAGCAATGATGAATGAGCCTGGCGATCTGCTGTTGAGAAAGGAAAATGGCTCCTATGAACTGATACTGGCCGATGACAAAAATGGCGGGGCAGAGTTTTTGCTGCATGACAGTGCGGGTAAGCTGTTGAAATACGAACAAAAGCGCACAGACGCTGATAAAGGGTATTTGATAGATCTGTCTTCCCACGGTCGCGGACTTTATTACCTGGAAGTCCGGTCAGAGAGGGCAAAGGCGATATTTAAACTGCTGAATGAGTAGGGGGGAACAGCCGGCTTACGGTGACGAAAGGTGTTATCAACGCTGCCTGAAAAAGATTCTTTATTTCATATAAGCAGAGTACATCCACACAAGTTTCTCCTGAGCGCGGATATAATCGCTCATAAGGGCATTTGTGCCTTCATCTTCTGCCTGGCCGGACAGCTCAAGGATTTCTCTTTGTTTTGAAATTATTGTTTTTAAGGCATCAAGAATTTCTGATACAGCATTGAGACCATCGCTTACTTTTTTACTGTCTTTGATCGCTGACTTTCTGCTATATTCAGCATAACTGTGAGCGGGAGCATGGCCAAGGGTCAGTATCCGTTCGGCAACTTCGTCAATTTTCAGGAACAGATCATTATAAAGCTCTTCAAACTTAAGGTGCAGTTCAAAGAACTTTTCACCTTTAATATTCCAGTGATAACCACGAACGTTCTGGTAAAAAATGGAGTAGTTGGCCAGCAGGTCGTTGAGCTTTTCAGCGAGTTCTGCTGATCGGTTGGTGTCTAGTCCTATGGCGTTTAAGTTTTTCATTTTTTTTCTTTTTTCAAAGGTAATCAGTATGAAGAAACGAAAGTCTGTTTTGTATTTTTGGCGGTTATGATATTTCTCAATTAACGTTAAGGACTTTTGCCAGGGCTGGTCTCGGCGGTGGTTGGCGGAATTTTCAATGAACTGGACTTTTTAGCCTCGCTGATCTGTGTCAGCCTGCCGGTAACGAGGTTCCTGGTATGGTATAGGCGGAATTTTGAGGAAAAGCAAAAGCAGCAGGGCAGCAATAAGGCCGGACTCGCTGAATCGGTAATAGAGTTTTAGGATATTTAAGAATTTGGTAACTGCCTTTTCCATAGTTTTGGAACATGGAATGGTACAGTACGGATACCGGCATTAAACCTGAAGACGGGCAGGAAGTTTTGATTCATGTGAATGAAACGTATTACATCAGCACCTACGAAAAAGCCAGAGATTGTTTCAGGGCCAATGAAGAAACTTATTTCAGTACGGCGCAGCACGAAATATACTGGACCAGATTTTTAAGGTCGCCTAAACACAGGTGATCATAAAGCAGGTTGCAGGAAATAAAGCTTGAGCTGGTTTTGATTCACTCATCCCTGAGGTTTCTGAAACAAGTGAGTCAGCGATATTCGAAAAAAAAAAGAAAGCAGCAGAGATATTTCTGCTGCTCTTTAAATCAAAGAACAAAGGATTACTGAGCTGTTGTTTCTCCAGCGTCAGTACTTTCAAAGCCACCGGTTGTATCAGCATCAACTCTGGTGTTGTCAATCTCTGTTTCTTCAGTACCAGTTTGTTCAGTGCTCATCATGCTCTCATCATTGTTTTCAGTCTGGTTGTCGTTTCCGCATGCCGCGAATGAAAGACAAAGGGCAAGGATAAATAGTTTTTTCATGTTTTTTGTTTATGGATTTAGGGCACGAATATAACAAAATCCGTTAAAAATACCTGTCTTATATAAAAGTGGAGACAGAAGTGTATCTGGCTGTAAACTAACGGTTGCTGTAGTACCGGCTGCTACGCGCTTCAGACAGCAGAGTGCTGCATTTTAGTAGGTATATTGGTTTGCTTCCCCGGTGCGGCAAAAATCAGAAATTCACAGACAATGTCTCACCAAGTTTGCCGTTCGGGGGAGCGGATACCAGGGACTTAATCTTTCTTGCTGTTTTTTTTCAGGAACCTCTCTGTCACAATTCGTACACCGGCACTGAACCACATAGGCATAATTACTTCTCCGGCAATACCATTACCAACCGTCATGTCAATTTGAAGCAGGTCACTAAAAAAGTATCGGTAACCTGCCTGCCACGATGTTCCTGTTCCTGGTATGTAGGGGTCACCTGAAAAAATTTCACCAACCAGGTGCATGCCTTTATAGGCTTTGATCTGTGTGCCAAGTCCCCAGGTTGAAATGAGTTCGTTCGAGCCATCAATATGCAGGTAATTGCCCCCAACATTTCCGTGTAATAAAAGCTTTTCACCTTCACCAAAACACTGACTTACCGTAAAGAATCCAAATGTTCCGTAGCCAGCGGGTTTAAACGAGCCTATCCCTGCCGGTAAAAATGTTCCTGCTACCAAACCAAAACCCGGAGCTTTGTCAGGTTTATATTCCCTCAATACTACTTTGGCCTGAAGTAGTGGCAAGGCATAGGAAAAACTTTTGTTGCTGTTGTGTTCAACCTGGTAACCGTAAACACCACCTGCTGTTAATTCAAGTTTTCTGTTCGGACCGTATGCACCCAGGATCCAATGTTGTCCTGATTCTTCGTCAACCCGCAGCCAGGTTTCCAGCTGTGCCAGGTTTTCTCCAACAACCCTTGCATCGTCTGTAATGAAGGGTCTTACCAGTTCTCCACTTTTTGAATGAGGTCCCTCAGGCCAGCCTTGTACAGAAATTGTAAAATGTGTTGCAGGATCTTTTGTGGAGCAGAAAGCCAGTTCCGTTTGTGCATGCAGTGGCTTCTTTGCAAATAGCGAAACCACCAGTAGTATTGAGTATCTCATTCTGTAATCGCATTTTGTTTTTTTCCTTGCCTGATTCTATGCGCAGCCTCATCGTTGTGGCGGTTGCCATACTGGATTACACACCTGACTGAACGGACGTTAAAGTTAATGGATCTCCGGCTAAAAGTCAGTGTTTGTATGCACAGAGCTGACAACAGAAAAAGCCAGCCCGATACTGCGATGAGGTCTCAGAGGTATATTAGCTGGTTACTAATACCAGTACGGCCACTCATGGGCCCCCTGGTCATCATTCGAATTTCTCCCTGTACAATTTAAAACTGTCCTGAAGGATCCTGATTGCAGTCTCCCTATCAAGAAATTCCTCCACCACCACAGTTTTTTTCTCAAGTTTCTTATAGTCTTCAAAAAAGCTTCTCATTTCTGAAATAAAATGTGACGGAAGTTCTGAAATATCGCTAATATGGCTTATACTCGGATCACCTGCGGCCACTGCAATTATTTTGTCATCCGCTTCACCGTTGTCAAGCATTCGCATTACGCCAATCACCTTGGCAGGAACAATGCACATTGGAACAAGGTCTATTTGAGACAGGATGAGAATGTCCAGAGGATCTTTGTCGTCACAATAACTCTGGGGAATAAAACCGTAATTGGCTGGGTAGTATACCGAAGAATATAAAACTCTGTCAAGGCGCAGAAGTCCGCTTTCCTTGTCAAGTTCGTATTTAGCTCTTGTTCCTTTTGGAATTTCTATTATTCCATTTACAATGTACGGCAAATTGTCTCCGGGTGAAACAACATGCCAGGGGTTAGATTTATTTGTGGTCATCTCTCATTTTGTTTTTCGGATAGTACTGAGGGCACACAGAACCCGGCTACCAAATTTTTCCAAAGATAGCCCAAATTTTTTGTAGCATCTTTTACCATGATTAAAGAAGGCCATGTCTGCAGCATCTGATTAGCACCGTTTTTTTGTACTCGTTTTGCGCGTAAACTCTCTGTTTTAATGTCGGAATATTTAACAATGAAGGTTCTTGATACAGAGAGGAAATGCAGAAATCCGGTGCATGGCCCAAGTCACAGTATGTATGACGATGACCACGTCAAAAGTGAATGGTACTTAGCTCATAGGTTCAAAGGATCCGGTGCTGCCTCTGGCGTTGACATATAGCAGAGCCGCCTGTGGTAAAATCTTTGTTCGGATTGTTATGATGCAGATCTATTTTATTGTTGTTCAATATTTTTAAAGAGTTGATGGTGTTGTTTCTTGAAGATACGCTTCATAATTGCTTTAACCGGCAATACCGATTTAATGTTGATTTTTTCATTAATTATAGTAAAGTCGTTGTCTGCCGTTAAATGGAACTTCATTTCAATTGATGTTACATTGAAAACAGTGGCCCTGATCACAAGTTTTTTTTCCTGAAAAAGTTTTTCAATTGTTACAGGGTAAGTAAAGGAAAATGGAATAAACCCCAATTTTAAGGTCTCGTACACCAGGTAACTTTCTTTTCCCGTGCTGTCTATCCGGGAAATTACGGGATGCACTGATACAAATTTTTGCATGTCTGTCAAATACTCAAAAACAGGATCAATGTCTTTTCTAATTCTGAAAGCTAGGTTCATTTTCGTAGTGGGTTTATGTGTTCCGGCAACGGGCAACTAACGGTATGTTTCAATCCGCTGGCACATTCTATGGGCAAATACAATGTTAAATATACGGGTTATCATCAGACTAGTGCCTAAATTGTTCTTGTGAACAGCCACTCCGTCAGGTATACAACAGCTCCATCAACCCTCTGCATTTGCAATTGAAGGTTTGCATATCCACCAGTGCCACCAGACACTCCAAAAGTTTTTCTGAAGTAAGTCGTAATGTGTTTGTCAGCTGCGTTGGCTCCATAACTAACTATGGTGGTGTCCTTGCCATTGCCATATCCCAATGCGCTATTCCCCGGTTGCCATGCCGCGCCTTTGAAGGTGTTATCGGTCCAGCTATGCTGTTATAGCTTAGTGCTTCTTTATTATTTTTATCGTTTTTGCGTTCAATCTGCCTTTTGTAGCATTAGCCATAACGTTTTGCGCATAGCCGCCACAACGAGGCCCAAAGCTGAATACTTATATAAGGGTTTTCGTCCACCGTTTTAGCGG
>JAEZDS010000220.1 GCA_023433205.1 Bacteroidota bacterium | reverse complement strand
GCTGCAGGTCATTCAGGTATTTTAAACCTGCATTCGGATCACTGTCTCTGCCGTCAGTAAACGCGTTCACAAAAACATCCTTAAGTCCCTCTTTGGCAGCAAGCGTGATACAGGCTTTTATATGATTGAGGTGCCCGTGTATGCCACCGTCGGAAAGTACACCAAGGAGATGAAGTGGCTTGTTAGCTGATCTGCTGAGTTCAACGGCTCTTAAAAGCTGGCTGTTTTTCATAAAGCCGCCTGATTCGATCTCCCGGTCTATTCTGAGGAGATCCTGGTACACAATTCGTCCGGCGCCCAGGTTCATGTGTCCTACCTCAGAGTTGCCCATCTGGCCTTCGGGCAGACCTGCTGCTTTGCCGTGTGTAGTTAGTGTTGCGTGAGGATAATTTTGTTGCAGCTGATCAAAAAACGGGGTGTTTGCAGCAGCTACCGCCGAGATCTTTGGGTCGGGGTTAATGCCCCATCCATCTAAAATAACAAGCAGAACTTTTTTTTGCATCCTTTAAAAAGTTTGTGGCGTCGTTGAATAATAAGCAATTCTGATACCTGTTGGAAGGAGTTCAGGTCTTATAGCAGATAAACACAGTAAAAACAAGTCAATTTGGCTTCTAAAAACATACCACATATTACCGTATAATGGCAGGCATCCAGCAAGCCTCCATCAGGAGGTTGACCTAATGTCCGCTTTTTTGTAAATTTGTAACATGACAGTCAGGAATAGGCTTAGAAATAAATTGGTACGCTTAATTCAAAAACTCTCAGCAGACAAATTAACTGAGATTAATAATATATTGAGTAAGATTGAGCAGCAGCTGAAATCGAAGGAAAGCACTCTTAAACTTGCTGGCTCATGGAAAGACCTGGACAGCGATTTATTCTCTGACCTTACCGATAAGCTCCATGCTAATAGAACTTCTGACCGAGATATAAATTGAGGTGACGGAAGCACTTATCGATACTGATATCCTTTCTTTTTATTTCAGAGGGGACTCAAACGTTATCAAAAACTTTAAGGAGTATTTGAAAGAATTTGATCAAATCAATATTTCAATAATTACATTTTCCTTAAATGACCCAAGCAAATATGGGGCCGAGGCCTACAATCAAAATTGACACTCCGCCATTACAGAGTTTCAAAGCTAAAAACAAGAGCTCTTAAAAGGTGAAACCCCCACGCACTTCATACCCGCCCAGTAGTGTGCCGTTTCCGGACGGGGTTCTAATTGTCCTTTGACCTCAATCGGGTTCCACCTAACCTTCCTTTTTTCGTGTTCCGCTTATCACCGAAGAGACAATGCCTCCTCTGCCGGTAAATTCAGCTCTTAACACACCGGCAAGATGAATAACCATAAACGCAACAAGGTAATAGATCGATAAAACATGAACAGACTCAATGGGTTTTTTATAGGCCTTAGGACCGAATTCGATGAGCAGACCTGTAATTAATGACACTGCAAGGCATACATAAAAAACCAGGTAGACCCAAAAACGGAATTTTGTTTCAGCTGAAAGGTTTTTTGCGAAAGGATTGTTGAGCTTCATTTCATCCCACAAAGGCAGCAGAAAACGAAGTACATATAAGCCTGTAAAAACATAACCCAGGTAAATATGCCAGTCCCACATGGGTTTACGGATCTTTTTTGCGATTGAAATGAGTTCATCCTGAGGAAGACTCACATCACGTGCTGCCAGCTGTTCAGCAAGGATGGCTGCCACATTGTTTTTATTAAGCCAGGTAAGGCGCAGGAAAATAGTAAGCAGTATCAGCAGCAGACAAATGGCCATAGTCCAGTGCATGATCCTGTAAACGCGGGAATAATTTCTGATGTCCATAAAGAGGCGTGAAATTAAGAAAAGGCTTGTTGCCTGAGAATACCCTGTTCAGGCGATATGAATGGCGGCGGGGACAAACTTTTTGTTAAATTAATAGCGGATATATTTGTCTTTTAATATATTTGTATTTGTGTTCAGTAAAACATGTCAGTACGCTATAAGGGCTGTGGCACACATAGCAAAACAGTCGTTGCAGCAGCGCCGCACCGGGCTTACTGAACTTGCCGCCGAGATCAATGCGCCGGCGCAGTTCACTGCTAAAATTCTGCAGCGACTGGTGAGAAGCGGTATTATACAGTCGATGAAGGGGCCCAGTGGTGGCTTTGAGATCGAACGCAAAAAACTGAAGAGTGTGAGGCTGATACAGATAGTGGAGGCGATAGATGGTGACAGTGTTTTTAAGGGCTGCGCATTGGGCCTGCCGGAATGTTCAGCTTCAGAACCCTGCCCAATGCACGATAAATTTGTGCTGCTGAGAAACGATCTGCGAAGTATGCTTCAGAAAACTTCTGTGCATGAAATAGCCGAAGGTTTGCTTGAAGGGCTGACCTGCTTAAAACGCTGATTTTTTTTGATCAATTAAAGGATATAAAGGTCTTAATATACTAAAATAAAAGTTATGGATACACTGCAACAGACGGCTGCCGTAAGGAGCGAGCCAACCAGAAATGTGATCGCTGTAGATCTCACAGTACAGAAAAAACAAAAAAGCGCTTTCGGATTTGCCGAACAGGTCAGAGGATTCGAACAGGCGAGGTTTGGCTGGATGGCGATTATGCTCACATTGCAGAGTTGTGTGGGGGCTATTGCCTGCATGATGATCCAGCTAAATGGCGGAAGTGTAATTGCTCTCAGTGTCTGCGCCGCGGTTACCATGGGCAGCAATGCCATGTTTATTGCACTCGCGAGCGGAAGGGTGTGTCTCATTGCCTTTTATCTCAGTCTGGCCGTTAACACTGCTTTTATTCTCACCAACCTGCCATGATAACAGAGAACAGCGAAAGTCTCTGTGATTTAAATTCTGAGGAACATGTACGCCTGCTTGTCTTCACTTTTTATGATGCTGTGCGACAGGATCGCATGCTGGGACCAGTGTTTAACGGAGTGCTGGAAGGACGCTGGGATGAGCACCTCGAAAAGTTATGTAATTTCTGGAATGCTGTACTGTTTGGCAGGGAAGGATATTCTGGCCGACCATTTCCACCGCACGCCGCATTAGCAATCGGTAAAGAACATTTCGAACGCTGGCTGCAGATCTTTGTTCACACAGTTGACTGCAACTTTAAAGGTGAAAAAGCTGAAGAAGCCAAATGGAGAGCTGATAAGATGGCCACACTATTTCTTAGTAAGATTCAGTACCTGCGCGCTAATCCTCACAGGGTTTTATTATGAATCAGAACCAGGCTCTTATGTTCACATTGGTTTTGGCGGCCATCTGGCTGGGATTTATCCTTGCCATTAGCTTTATGGAGTCCTGGCTTAAATTCAGAGCGAAAGGTGTAACGCTGCCAATTGGCCTCGCTATCGGAAACCTGGTTTTTAAAGCCCTGAACAGGGTAGAGTGGGTGTTGTTAGTTTGTATCCTGCTACTTGTTTTTTTCTCTCGTTCTTATTTTTCAGAAACAGCACAGATAACTTTAGTGGTGACAGGTTTGCTGCTGCTTGTTCAGACATTATTGTTTCTGCCACGCCTGCGAAAAAGGGCTGTGCGGACCATTGAAGGATTACAGAACCCGCCCTCGAGAGTGCATTTGTACTACATTCTTGCAGAGCTGATCAAAACTTTCTGTATCGCAGTTCTGATAGCCTTATTGCTGTTATACCGCTGAGCGCCGGCGCCTGGGGTATTTTTTTCGAATTTTTGTAGCCGCAGCCTCACGTAGTATCGTGTGAAGCAGTTGATGTGCTATGACTAATGAGCAAAAATTTGCTTTAATGGATTCTCTGGCACCAAAATTAAATAGGAATTAACTGGCCAGATCCATACTTTAAGCACAAGGAAAACGGCAACATGGACAATAAAGGCCGCTGCGGCGACTATGTATATGGCAATCCGGCCAAACCTTACCATCTCACTGGCCTCAATAATTCAATGGGTAATACCAGTTTGAACACCCTCAACCTCACTTACAATGCCCTCAGGAAAGTAAGCCAGATTACCGAGGCAGGCAGTAACAAACAATTAGATTTTGTGTATGGAAATAATGGGCAGCGTATCCGCATGGATTACCAGATTAACAGCCAGTTGCAATACAGCCGGTATTACCTTGAAAATTATGACCGCCAGGAAAACAGCAGCACGTACAAAGAGTGGAGCTATGTATATACGCCCTCAGGTCTTACAGCAGTACATTATAACAACAATGGCACCTCACAATTACTCTATGTGAACACCG
>JAEZDS010000211.1 GCA_023433205.1 Bacteroidota bacterium | reverse complement strand
ACTGAAAGCCTGAGACAGATCAAACAGCCCAATTACGAAATTTCTTTTGATGCTGTCAACAAAATCATTGATAATTTTAAGAATGGGGCAGCGGTCGCAAAAACACAAACAATTGGCTTAATCGGTCTTGATTCCGCATTGTGGGTGTTGGAAGCTGTCACAAACCATGATTACGACAACGATTTCTCGGAGAATTACCAAATCGGTGAAAAAACCATCAATTTCTCAATCCCCGTCTTCCAAGATGACCAAGTATCCGATGAAGATGTAGTAGAGCTTTATACTCTTATTCAAGATCGAATGGATAGTTTAGTCACTGACTCTACCAGGGTCATTTGCGTTGATTTTGACGCTTATCTATTAAATCAAGGAACTAATTCAGCCATAATTAGTGCCAAGGTTTTTTACCTATTTGCTCGGAAACCACTTAACACTTGTGACCCTTTTACTGCTGCAGGCGCACCTTTGTCTACTTGGTGGGTTGCATACCCGAATTCAGCTTGGCTTCCAAATTGGGGCTGCTCTCCAGTTGTTGTAGGAGTGTTTTCTGTTCCTTTTTTCGAAACGGGGTTAAGAATGGAATGTTCTTTTGCTCAAGAATGCATACAGGGATATGGAAGCTATTACTATAATATCAGCCCAGTAATTTTGGACCCTTCTAATTATGCTCCAGGATCAAGTCCATTTACATTTGCCTTAACTAGAACTGGTTTTCTTAGTCAGTCTAGTCTTTGCAATAGTGGGACTGGGACTAACTTTTTGCACACAGATCTTAAGTCTACACACTTAGGTCTCCTTAGGAGTGAGCGTGATGCCAACGTACCTTCTGGAAAAATACGTGTACCGGGAGCGGCTGCACTGACTGCCCATATTGAAACGAATAACGTGCCTGAGTATAGTATTTACTGGAAGATGGTATATTTCGTCGGTGATCGCGGTTGCAGGACAGACCCTCAAAATTGAGTTTTACGCTAATAATTGAAGGTGCCGGATGCAAAATCAACAAGTTAAAATACTAGCAGGTCTTCTTTTTTGGGCAAACTCAATATTTTGTCAGTTCTTTGGTTTGCTGCAAACTTCTCCAGCACGATACTATTATAACATCCTTCCCTCAACTTCTGACAGTTTAGTAAGAGTGGCCGCTTTCGAACAACATTCATTGACCGTTAACAATCAAGTAATTATTTTTACTTTTAGCAGTACTCAGGTTGTTGACAGTAATTATTTACCTAGAAGCCTTTATCCTGGTGCCGCAACACCACTTTACAGCGAGGGGAAGTACTTCTGGCCCTCCATTTTCAGTGATACAGTGAGCAACACAGGGAGTATTTTTGCAATAAGCCAATTCGACACCTTATTTCACTATACTTCAATACATCCGATTACAATATTTGATCAATCTTCAAAGATCCCGCTGGACATTGTAAAAATTGGCAATAATTATTACACAGGAGTGTATAGCCCTTCTTTGTCACAGAGCACACTTTATAAGCTTAATACGCAGTTCTTGATAGTGGATTCTGTTATGATAAACAAGCAAGTCGAGCAACTATCTAGCAATGGAGAGAATTTGACAATGAGTGGCAGGTGGTTTAACACACCGTGCACTGCTACAGGCAAAACTCAATGGATAAAGATGGACAGTAGCTTTCAGATTATCGACTGCAAATCATATGATAGTGTTGGTGTTTTACAGTGGGGATCAATTAACAATTTACTTTTTGTCGAAGGTCAACGTTATTCAAAGGTCATACAATTAACTAAACAAAAAACACTCACTTTATCAAACCTGCCATACTTCGACAGCCCATTTGACCCTGCTTCTGATGGAGTGCTCTATACAATTTATGATCACTCTACCAATACATTAACAACCATTCCTGTGTATGAGAAAAATGTTTCCCATTCGTTTAACGATTGGACAAAGTATTACGACTATGAGAATGGTAACCTTGTTACGGTGGCGTGTATTGGCTATGATTGGTCGCAGCAGCCTTATTTACAAAGTCAAGAAACCAAAATGCTGGTGACCATGATGGATACAACTGGCAAAATCTTGTGGACTAAATATCATGGAGGGCAGAGCTACTATTTCCCTCGATGTATTAAGTTTGTAAAAAATGGAATTATAATTGCTGGATTACGATCAGACACCGAAAATCCTCCAATTACAATGGAAAGTTTTTTACTAAGGCTCACAGTGCAAGGAGAAGTTTCAACCGTTGGAATGCCAGATCTGAGAAAAACTGCTGATTTAGCAATTTTCCCAAATCCTTCGAATGATTTCATACGTATCCGCACCTCCAGTACTAAACTGTTCGAAATTTATGTTACCGACATACAGGGAAGGCAACTCATAAATACTCTGCTTACAAATGATGCGTATCTTAGCGTGAAAGAGCTACAAGTAGGTTGTTACATATTAGTTGTTAAAGGAGATTGGGGCACCACTGCAACAAAATTAATTCGCTATTAGGTTTGACACTCAAAAAGCCTCCGCAATAGTAAAGTAGGGCAAAATTTTTCCGTAACCAACGGCGGCATCAATACGCAGATTTACCTTTCTTGTTTTATCAACCCGTACACGGAGACCCGCCCCCCAGGTATAACGCCAGAAGGTGTGATGGAAGAGGTTGTAACGTGATGCCACCTGACCAGCAGATGCAAAAGCGGTGAGGCCAATGGGGCCCCATATCCAGCGCCTGTATTCGGCCTGAAAGAGGATCACGTTGTTGTCGCGGAAACGTCCTTCGTAAAAACCACGCATTTTTTTAATGCCGCCAAGTAAACCCATCTGATAAAAAGGCAATTCATCGGGAGAAAAAATACTGTAAAGGTTAACAGCAAGAATATTTTTCTTTTTCCACATCACATACTTGCTCAGGTCAAATGCCAGTCTGGTAAAATTACTGCTGCCACCAGTTATCAGATGATTACGAAAAACCACCAGCTCTGAAAGGATGCCTTTTGAGGGATAAAAAATATTGTCGCGGCTGTCGTACACAAACACGGCGCCAAAACCTGAAACCCTGCCGCCTTCAGAACCCGGAATAGTTCCTGAACTGAACAACCCTCCCGGTATAAGATCGTAGAGGCTGAAACTGTCAAAAGCGTAACGGGGTCCGGCGTAAAAATACTTTCTGAACTTTTTAAGGGCTGTAATTCTTATTCTGGGAAACTCCACACCATAACGTTCTTCAAAATCGCGGGAAACGTTGTTACCTCTGCCATAAAAATTATAATGGTAACGGTTATAGGCCAGTTCACCATAGAGCTGCCAGCTGCTGTTTTTCAAAAAAAGGTGGTAAGGAAGTGTAAAAAACACCTGTTTGTTCTGGGTAAATGCACCGGCAACACTTACAGAAGAAGACCTGGCATCGATAGAATCGTTTTTCCAGTTAAAGATACAGGTGCCGGTAGCGCCAAAACCCCAGCGGGTCTCGGGAGTATAAAAAAGCAAGGGAACACCGGCCAGCAGCCTTCGGGGTTTTTTCTGCGTGGTATCGGCCTGTTCCTGCGCTGAATAAAAAAATGGGCAGCAGAGCAGGAAACACAGGAGAATATCAGAAAGACGGGTCAATAATAATAAAGCGCCAAATTACTCGTTTTTGAATTAATAACGCTTTTGCACGTTTACGGCAAATCTCCCTCACTTAAAACAATTATATTCGTGCCGCTGATGCATAAAAAGCTCGTAATAGTTCCTACGTACAACGAGATCGAGAACATTGACCGGATGATTCGCAGCGTTTTTGAGCTGCCCGGAGATTTTGAATTACTGATCGTGGACGATGGTTCGCCCGATGGCACAGCATCCCATGTAAAAAAATTACAGCAGGAATTTCCCGGTAAACTTCACCTGGAAGAACGCAGGGGCAAACTGGGTCTGGGCACCGCTTACATTCACGGTTTTAAATGGGCGCTGGCCCGTGATTACGAATATATTTTTGAGATGGACTGTGATTTCAGTCACGACCCCCGGGATCTGGTTCGTTTACTGGCAGCCTGCGAAAAAGGTGCTGATGTGGCCGTAGGTTCTCGTTATACCAAGGGAGGAAAGATCAGGAACTGGCCGCTTGGAAGGATTTTGATGAGTTATTTTGCCTCGGTTTACGTGAGGATGGTGCTGTGGCTGCCGGTAACTGATACTACAGCGGGTTTTAAATGTTACAGGCGAAGGGTGCTGGAAGCAATTGAACTTGACAAGGTGCGGTTTATGGGTTATGCTTTCCAGATAGAAATGAAGTACCGCGCTTACAAAAAAGGTTTTAAGATCGCTGAAGTCCCGATTATGTTTACCGATCGTGTTGCGGGAGTAAGTAAAATGAGTACCAGGATCTTTAAGGAGGCATTTTTGGGAGTTTTGCAGATGCGGAGAGGGATTTGAGAGGAACCAGGAGGCAGGACAGCAGGAATCGGGACAGCGATGGGTGAACCCATAATGGAGCCAGGAATCACGAAAGTGTTTGGTGGAACCCTAGCGGGAACCAGGACAGTGTTCGGTTGAACCCTTAATGGAGCCATGAACCAAGACCGTGCCACGGTGGAACCGGATTTGGGAAGCAAGACAGTGTTAGGTGGAACAGGCTTCGGGAAAGCTGATCACCGCTTAAGAAAGCGTACGGTATAATTACCCTTCTTATCTGTCACGGTTAAACTATAAACACCAGCCGGCAAATCGCTGGTAACTAAATCAAGTATTGACTGGCCGCGGTGAATGGCACTATAAACAAGTAGGCCAAGACTATTTCTCACTTCAAGCACAGCAGTTCCTGTCACAAACGGTAGTTGAACATGTATGGTCTCTGAAGCAGGATTCGGAAAAACACGGATCTTAGCAGGCTCTCTCCCGCCTTCAGGAAGTCCGGTAGTCATCATTCCTTTTTTTCTCAGCCAGTAAACTATGGTGTCGGGTACTACTCTGCTTACCTGGGGATCGTCAGCTGTGGTCATAAAATGGGTTAGCCCGGGCAGCGACCAAAAATCATTGCTGATGGTGATCTCACTTTTTAACCGAAGCAGTTCAGAGGGTGGCACATTAAAATCGTCGCCCATTCCTAAAAACAGAGAAGGCAGAGCAGCTTTATTGTAATGCGTGGTAAGGCTGTCGGTGGCAGCAAAATATTCTGCCCAAACCGCCGCCTTCACACCAAACATATCGGGTGTTGCGCTTGTGTAGTTTCCTGCCCTGACATCACTGAAATAATTCAGGATGGCATTTGCCTGGGCCTGTGTCTGCACAATATCTCCGCCACACTGCTGTGTTATGTCAATGATCTGCCTGGCATAAATAGAATCAAATGGTGTGCGGGCGCCTGCTACAGAAATCAAGGCCTTAATGTCGTTTCTCGCACTGGCCACAAAAGGAATCAGAACAGAACCCTCACTGTGGCCGAGAAGAATAATACTATTGGTATCAACTTCCGCACGGGTTTTTGCGTAATCAATGGCGCTTTTAAAAGGCAGCCACAGTTTATCAAAAGTGATTGTACCAAGATTAGCGCCATAAGTGAATTCAATTTTATTGTAACGCAATACAGCATAACCCGAGTCCACCAGTGCTTCCGCAAGCTGTTTGTAGGGGCGAAGTGTTTGCCCGTACAGGCCCGGGTAAAGACAGGAATAATTCGGATGATCAAACTTTACTGTGCCATCCCTGTCATGTGGTCCGCTGCCAGGAACGATAATTATAAGCGGAAATGGACCGTTGCCAGCCGGGGTCTGCAGCATTCCGTAAACCGTTTTGTCGTGGTGCTCAAAAGCAAGCAGTTTATTTTGCTGTGAGTGGCACAATGTAACGACACTCAGCATCAAAATACTGAACAAGGACCTTTTCATTACCTGGCAGACAATGATTGAGGATCAGGCAGAATTTCAGAGGAACCTGTTTGATCAGGCTGGCTTTTTCTGTGATAAAAGTAATAGGAGCCAAAAACAATGGCCAGACAGATGAGTTGAAATACTGTTCCACCAACCGGATCGCCAACAGCTATTCCGCTATAAATGGCCCCGAGCAGATCAAATACAAAGCCGGCATAAGCCCATTCCTTAAGCCGGGAAAAGCCAGGCACTAAAACTGCAAAAACGCCAAGCAGTTTTGCCACACCAATAAAAGGGAGCAGATAAGCCGGATAACCAAGATGCGCGAAATAAACCACCGCGTCTTCGCTGCTAAGTACATCAGGAATGGCAGAAAGAGTGATGAGCGCGGCCAGCAAAACGGTAAAAACCCAGTACCAGATCTTAATTCTTTTCATCTACTGATCTCTTTTTTAATTCACTACCCAATAAGTCGCTATCTACGATTGCTCTATTTATTAAGTCAGTCAAAGGTATAAATTGGCTGGCAGGGGACAAATATCCGCCAAATTGCCGCGTGCAAAAAAAATCCCCCGGGTAGTACCTCACGCCCGGGGGATATTTGCTGGCTCCAGGGAGCCTGAATTGTCTTTCACTAAAATACAGACAAAACCAGACTTAAATTTCTTTCTTCGATAAAAGCGGAAAAAAAGCCGATGAACAGAAAAATTATGCTCTGGTATCAATATTTCAACAAATAACGAAAAACAGTTATGAAAACTTCGAGAAGCACTACAAACAAACAAAGCAAACAGGGCATGTCAAAAAAACCTCGACCAGAGATCAGAGATGACATGGACAGCCGGGAACGTAAAGAGGCCGGTTTTAAACGCCAGGCAAAAAAACCGGCAAAAAAGAAAAAATGATGTGTAATTAATTCCACAAAAAAGGGGCTTCAAAAAATTGAAGCCCCTTTTTTTATAGTGATTCGTTTAATCTCTTGGTTTGTCAGGACTGTGCTTCTTTTCCGGAGAAACCTCACCCTCCTCGTAGCGCCTGAAATACTGCATGTTAATAAATGCGGTGATTATACTTACCGCGGCGCCCTCAAAAAACACTACTGCGGCAGGCACCGATCTTAAGGTATCAGGCGCGTGGCTATGAAACAGGTTGGTGAGATCGGTATCAAATCTCGAATAAATTGTAAGAAAGATGGCGAACATAAAAAAGGATAAGAACCCTGTAAAAAGCGCAGTGGTGAAAACCGTAAGAAAAGGCACAAAATGTTCGGTTTGGCTGACCCACCGTTTTATTCCCCAAAAACACACAAAAAACAGGACAAAATAATTGATCACACGCAGGCCGGTGACATGCAAGAGGCCTGCAGCCTTCATTATAAAAATAAAAATTACGTATATAAGGCAGCAGAGAGCTGCCCATAACACTATACTCTTTCTGACTTTTGGAAGTGGAATTCTTGCGGGTTCTAACATAATTTGATTTGTTATTGGTTTAAACAAATCCGAAAAATCTGTGCCAGCCCTTAAATTTTATGTATTTACCTCAAATCCTTTTAATAAGGGCTTTTCCAAACCCCTGTGCTGTAGCAGTATTTTGAACTTGCGCCCCATTTCAACCAGCAATGTCTGAAGCACCAGATTTTGCTGATGGGTAGCAGCACGGATGTCTTCATTCCCCGTACGTTCCAGCAATCTTTTTTCAAAACCCAGGCTTCTCAGGAACGGACCCTGTTCCCTGAATCCGGTAAGCAGCAGGCCGTTATTCATTCCAAACAAAACAAGCGCCGAAAAATTCACATGAGCGCTGATATCCTGCTGACCAATAAACTCATACGGCCGGTAGTTTACTTTATGGTTACGGTAACAGGTTAAAGTGCCTTCTGCCCTTGAAGCATTGTAAAGATCGCCGGAGAGATACCCATAATCAATGGTCATCACAAAACCTTTGTGAAGCGCTGCACTAACCTCCTTTAACCATTTGCCGGCAGCCAGGCACACTTCAGTACGATATCCTGCTGGAAGTTCCACCCTCAGGTCCTGAAAATAGCGTCTCAGCGCCTCAGGAGCCGCAATTTCCACCTCGGTAAAACCTTCTTTATAATCAACCCTCACCTCTTTCAGTTCATTGCGCATCTGCACCCGGTGAACAGGTAAATTATCAACAAGCTCATTTGACAGAACCACTCCCTGAAAACCTGCTATTTCAGCAATATTGCCGATCCACCTAACCTCAGGGGGAAGTTTTTCCTGCTGAGCCGAACGCAGCGCGGGGCTGATCTCAATGATCACATAATGTACTTTTCCCGGAAGCTGGCCCTGGCCCTTAAAAAAGTTTAGAATGGCACTGCATAACTCGCCTGTGCCGGCTCCGTATTCTACAATAGTAAGATCTCCCGGCAGCGAGGTTTGCCACATTTCAAGAAGCTGGACGGCGATGGTTTCCCCAAAAACCGGCGAAAGTGTGCAGCTGGTATAAAAATCTCCGTCAAAACCCAGCTTTTCCCGGCCTGAACAGTAATACCCCAGTTCAGGATGATACAGGGCCAGCTCCTGAAAACGTGCAAACGAAAGTGGTCCGTTGCGATGTATCTCCTCAATTATAATATCTTCGAGCTTCATAAGGTTGCCAAAATTACAATAAGGTATGCAGGTGGCACAATAATTTAAAAGTGTGGTATATGACAGCAAAAGAAAATCTTTATTATGCAATAGGTTCACTGGCCTACGCGGTGGCCGCAGCCGACGGGGAAGTACAAAAAGAAGAAAGAAAAAAATTCCTCGACATCATTAACAACGAATTGGTTGACGAAGAGGGGTACAGCGTTACGGGCGAAATAATTTTTAAACTGCTCGACAAAAAAGAAAAACCCGATGTAAAAAGCACCTACGATATGGCGCTTGAAACCATCCGTAACAACGGACACTATCTCAGCCCTGAGTTAAAGTCACATTTTATAGCGGTGCTCGAAAAAGTGGTAGCAGCCTACCCTCCTGTTACTGCGGCTGAAAATGCCATAGTAAAACAATTTAAGGCAGACATAGAACCAATTAAGGGCGATCCTGTTTATTACAGCACCGCCCAGAAAAACCTGTGATCAGTTAAAGGTTTTCGTAATATTCATCAATAGGATCGTCGAGCCGCTTGTATGTTGGATCACCATTGTGCCCCCGGGGATTAATATTGAGAACTTCCTTAACGTGTCCTTTCACAGTATCTGCCTTACCATAAGCATAATTTTTGGCTATCTCACGCATGATAAACACTGAGAGTGTGCGAACCGTGGGGCTGGCATTTTTGAGGATAACCTTGTCGACCAGATAATTAATGGCGAAGTCAAAGCCCTCCATGGCCAGCTGCGGATTACTTGGACGGGGTATCACCTTCCGTTTCTGAAGAATGTCTTTCACAACTTTGGCAGGCTGCAATTTTTCCCTGATGGCAAGTTTGTCGAGCTCTGCCTGCCCCTGCAGACGAATTATCTCGTCCTCAAGCTCATCCATTGTCTTTATTCTTTTTTGTTCCGGCTTTTTCATTGTTGCTGCGTGTCTCATAGATTTTATGTTTGTCTGCGAAAGTGGATACCTGTTTTTATAGTCTGTGTTGTTTGATCCCGGTTTCCCTGTGTTCGCCGGGTCTCCTGCGTTCTCTACCTTTCTGGCGATCTTTGTAGGTTCAATGTGCGCGCCGTGGTATACTGCATATTGTTTAGTAAATTCTGCGCCAAAAAATACGATCATACTGCTGTAGGAAACCCAAAGCAGTATAAGAATGATAGATCCTGCCGCTCCATAAGCGGAGGCCGGATCAGCCTTTCCGAAATAAAAACTTAAACCGTATTTACCCAGCATAAACAGCAGTCCGGTGAGCACTGCGCCAACCATCAGGTTATTCCACTTCATACGCACATCTGGAAGATACCTGAACATCAGTAAAAAAAGCGTGCTGATAATTGCCAGCGAGAAGGCGAATTCAATTACATAAAAAAGGTAGGCGATGGCTTCAGGGAAAATATTTTCAAGATAGTTGCTGAAGGCTGCCAGCATTGAACTAACCGCCAGAGAAACAAGCAGCAAGAAACCTATGGTGAGGATGAGACCAAAAGAGAAGAGCCGGTGTTTTAGTTCCACCATCATTCCCTGATCGGGTTTCTGCTCTACATCCCAGATCATATTTAATGTTTTCTGCAGCTGCACAAAAACCCCGGTGGCACCAAAAAGCAGGGTAACTACAGCAATAATGGTAGATATGATGCCTGCCTCTTTGTTACTGGCCTGCGCAACAATTTTTTCGACCGACTTAGCGGTGTCTTCTCCCATTACACCGCCAATCTGCCGCGAGATCTCCCCATTTATGGCCTCCTTCCCAAAAAAGAAGCCCGCTATGTTGATGATAATTACAAGAAGTGCCGGCAGTGAAAATATGGCGTAATAGGCGATCACTGCGCTTTGCCTGAAAGGATCATCCTCGTTCCAGCCTTTGGCGGTCTTCTTAAAAATGGTGCCTAGACCTTTGAATTTTACTTTCATAAAACTTTTTTTATTACGGTAAGACAAAATACATACCGCTGATTGAGCTGTCTATCTCTTTAGTTTGCCGCCTTCTGATAAGGAAATGAGTAATTAATTACCCAAAACCACCAAATAATTCAGTCTGCACACAAGCTATTTTACCTGTGTCTGAATTCAGGCACAAAATTTTAAGCTGTCACCTAAAAAGAAAATATGGACAATACAGCAACTTTAAAAGATCAGATCAGTGATTTCGTTGAGCACAAGATTGATATTATCAAATTAAAGGCGATAAAAAAAGGAGCGCCGCTTGTTTCAAACATCATAGTGGGAGTAGCTGTGGCCTTTCTCGCCATATTTTTTCTGATGTTCCTTAGTTTCTCGGCAGCCTACGGAATTTCAAGTGCCACCGACCGGCCATTTCTTGGTTTTCTGATCGTAGGTGGGTTTTATCTGATTCTTGCAGTACTGGTAGTGGCTTTAAAAGACAAGCTGCTTACACTTCCAATAATGCAGTCGCTGCTTGAAGCGTTATATTATAAACACAACGACAGCACCAAATAAATTCACGACGAGGCGCCGGCTGTACAGATTGTCCTGATAATACTTTTTAATTCTTCGTACTGATAGGGTTTGCTGTAGAAACCGCTGGCCCCCATTTCCTCAGAGCGCTTCCGATCGTGATCAAATCGGCTGGTTGACAGAATGAAGACAGGGATAGACCGGGTATTTTCGTGGGCCCGCAATTTTCCGAGTACTCCAAATCCGTCCAGCAGCGGCATGTTCAGATCAAGCAGTATGATATCAGGCAGCGGTACAACTTCTTCCTCCCTGTTTTCAAGCAGCAGATCAACCACCTGAAGTCCGTTAAGCGCCGTTTGTATTGAATGTTTGCCCAGAATATCGCGCAGGGCCTGTTGTATGAGGTACTGGTCATCTTCGTCATCGTCTGCCACCAGGATGTGTAGACTTTTTTCTGTCGGGTCTTTCAAGGTAGTGTAGTGGATCGATTCTAAATATCGGAGTTTTTTGCCGGGAACAATAAAAAATTATCACAACTGGTGTGCAGTCTCTCACATTTCATTCATGTTTAAGATTAATACCCAGGCGGATTCAAAACGTACCGCATTTATTTTCCGCGAAAAAGTTGTATATCCCCGGAATAAGTATATCTTTAGCCTAATTACTATCTAGCCACCTGCGGGAAATCACAACTTTCGTCTGCGACTATATACTAACGACTCTGTTTAAAAATTAGCCGCATGGAAAAAAACCTGAAAAAAACCGTATTTTTTGTGATTGCCGATGATGACACCGATGATCATCATTTTATTAAAGAAGCCTGTCAGCAAAGCGACATCCATTACGAGATAGAATCTGTTTATAATGGATACCAGCTGCTGGAACTGCTGTTGCAGAAGGGCGCTTATACCAATATTCAGCGGAACGTTCCGGATTTTATTCTGCTTGATATAAATATGCCATTTATGGACGGTTACGCGGTGCTTGAACAATTAAAAATTCATGATCTCACCTCAATTCCAGTTTATATTCTTACCACAAGCAGTTCGATCGACGATAAATTAAAGGTGAGTGCAGCGGGTGCGCGGGGTTTTTACAGCAAACCGGTTAAGGCGGCGGAACTACGCCAGATAATAGAAGATGTTACGGTAAAAACCCTTGAAATCCAGTAAATTCCGGAACTCATCACCGGAGCACGTTTCTGATGCCGTTTTTTTGGTTGAAATAACTACACAATTTCAGTGGCTTTTGGGTTTTAAAAAAAAACTGCTCAAACCTGCAAAAAAAGATCAGCCCCTCACCCACAGGTGATCAGTTCCATCAACATGCCTTGACAGGAGATAATAATATTTTATATTTGAACGATCAGCACCAACCGAATAAGATATCTTGACGGCCTGCGCGGCTTGCTGGCCTGTATTGTGTTATTTCACCATTTTTTGTACGCCTTTGCACCGGAGGTGGTTTTTGGGGGGGACTATCAAAACTTTCTGCAGACCCCAAACTTTTCCTCTTTAAAACTGATAGCACTAACCCCGGTAAATATCCTGTTCAATCCCGGCGCGGCCATTATGTTCTTTTTTTTACTGAGTGGATTTGTACAGTCCTACAATTACTTTCAGAAGCCCGAGCTGCCATTCCTTCAGCGCTCATTTCTTAAGCGGTACTTCCGTCTTGCCATCCCGGCCCTCACCATAGTGCTTATGGTGTATGTATTTCACAGGCTGGGCTTAATAAGAAAGGATCTGTTTCCCTATAACCAGCTCACGAGCTCCTGGGTTCAAAGCCTATTGCCAGATAATCTGAGTTTTGCACAGGCCGCATGGCATGGGCTTTACGGCTGCTTTACCGAAATATCGCATTACTACCATGTTTTGTGGACCATGTCGCGTGAGCTCATCAGTTCGTGGCTTGTGCTCATCATTCTTTTTGTCACGCATGGATTGCCCTCACGATTATGGCTTATAGCAGGATGGCTTATTGTGCAGCTGTTCGTACTTTATTCATACAACGCAGCTGCTTTTACCGTGGGCATTCTTTGCTGCGAAATGTATCTGAACTCAGCGCTTTTTAACAAGATTTTCAGCGACTGGCGAACAAAACTTATTTGCGGAGCCTCGGGACTGTACCTGGCCAGTTTACCTTTTGCCGCGTATGAAGGGGCAATTGAAAACTCAATGTACGGCTGGCTTATGTCAATAAAATCGCTCGACCGCGTTTTTATCTATTTAATTGGCAGCACCCTTTTAATCTGCTGGTTGCTTTTCGCAGCAGGGGTACACAAAATCCTCAGTAAAAAACCACTGCTCTTTCTGGGAGAGATAAGTTTTATGGTGTACCTCAGCCATCTGCTGATACTTTTCAGCTTCTCGCCCTGGCTGTTGTGGCAGCTTGCAGCCGGTACACCATCAGTGGCCGACCTTACGATCTGCTTCTTTTGCAGTTTTATACTAACGCTGGCAATAAGCAGATTGTTATACCTGGGTGTTGACAGACCCACAGTAAAATACTGCAACATATTCTTGTATAAATTATTTGAAAAAAGCGGGGAACAGCGCTCTCAATGAACCGAACTTATTGTACATCTAAGGCCCTTGAAGAAGATAACCTAAGGCCCGGCCCAGGTCTTACCGACGCAAAATTCTTCCTTCGGGAAGAAACACAGTAAATACCGAGCCCTCCCCAGGTGTTGATTCGGCTTTTATGAGGCCATCATGATGCAGAACAATTTTTTTGCAGATGGCAAGGCCAATTCCCGTACCGGCATACTTATCCCTGGTATGTAATCTTTTGAACAGATCGAAAATATTTTCCTTGTGTTGAGGATCGAATCCAATTCCATTATCCTGCACATCAATAGCCAGATAGGATTCAAACTCAGTTAATCCCGGTTCGCTGCCTTTTACGGTCCTGGCTGTGATTTTTACCTGAGGCTGAACATCAGAGCGGCTGTATTTAACAGCATTACCTATCAGGTTGGTGAACAGTTGTGTCATATGAAAAGGAATAGCCCTGATTTCCGGCAGTTTGCCCACGCTGATCACTGCGGCCTTGTCGGCGATCATCTCACTAAGATTATTCCTGGCTTCACTGATGCTCTCCGAAAGGCCCACCGTCTCAAAAGAATCGGCGCTGGAAGAAACCTGTGAAAACTCTATAAGATCGGTGATGAGGTTCTGCATCCGGCGGGCAGCCGATAATATCCTTTGCAGGTCGTCTCTGCCTCCTTCCGCTACCAGATTTTTATCATCCAGGAGTCTGTTCCCATAGATCTGTATTTTCCGCAGTGGTTCCTGCAGGTCGTGGCTCGCCACATAGTTGAATGATTCAAGTTCTTCATTCAGCTGCTCAAGTTCTCTGTTTTTTCCAGCCAGAGAATTGTTTAATGTCACAAGTTTCTGGTTGAGCTGAAACTCCCGTGTTATGTCCTGGCAGGTTCCATAAGTGCGTGCAACTGTGCCCTCTTTGTTGAGGTCTGCTTTTGAGATAGTTTTAACAAACTTGTTCAGCCCCCCAGGGGTAACTATCTTAAAGGTGATCTCCTCAGAAAATGCACCCTGCCCCAGATTGGTGAGATACTGCGACATCTTTTCCCTGTCTTCGGGATGTACCAGTCCCAGAAATATTGAAGGGGTGATCACCTCTGTAAAATCAGTTACACCAAAGATCCTGTAAAGTTCTTCTGACCAGTAAATGTGTTCTTCCTCTGGTCTCCACGACCAGTTGCCAAGATGTGTAAGGGCCTGCGCCTCACGGTGCAGCGCTTCGCTTTGTCTGAGTTTGTCAAGCAGTTCGTGTTTACGGGTAATGTCGCGTATGGTGCCTTTCAGCTGCGTCACCTTCCCGTTCTCAATGTGGGCTATTCCCCTGGTCCAGATCCTTTTGAACTCTCCCTTCCTGGTGTACCTGTACTCCATCTCCAGCTCGCCGCCATTCTGCATCACTTCGTCCATTGCCGCAGCAAAGTGCCCACGGTCATCGGCATGTACCCATTCAAGGAATTTTTCGCGGCCTACACGCGCACTGATGCCAAGTATATGGTAATACTGGGGCGTATAACGGCTTTTTGATTCATCGGTAAAATCAATCACGTAGCTCCCCATATCGCCCAGAGACTGCGCCTCAAGCAGGAGGTCGTGATTAAGGCTGAGTTCAGCGTTGGCTGCAGCCAGCTTTTCCTGCTGCATTTTATTGTACAGGTTCCAGGTAAGCAGTTCTTCTCTGGTGGTGTAATTATCCAGTTCGTTCAATAAGCCGGTAATGAGATGCTGATCACTTGTGTATTCAAACAAAAAATACTGGAACAACTTTCTTCTGATCGAAAAAACCAGACTAATGTCTTCAGCCACAATTGCTTCCTTATCCACCACTCCCAGCTTATTTTCCTGCCAGTTCTGAAGGTTCTGCCGCACATAACTTTCCACATTATTGGCTGCAATACAGGATAGAAGTTGTATCGCTCCCTTTCTTCCCATCTCAAGCAGTTCTTCATGTCCCAGCTTTAAAAGCGGACGCAGAAGAGGCAGATCGGCCTGCCTGGTGAGTTCAAGGTTGCGGACACAGTATTCTTCAAGACGGTTCTGCAGCAGCCATGCTGCATACTCAGGCAACAGGTTAAAATTAAACTGTCCGCTGTTTATTACTATCTGTGTCATCGATGCCTGCATCACTTTATACTTAAGCCAAACTAAACACGCCCTGACCTCCTATTTTTGCCACTCAATAATAATAACAATTCTTTTGTGGGTGTGCATTTTCCAGTTTTTTTTGAACTGCCTTTTTCTGCCCGGTTTTGGCTAAAGTAACAAATCTAAAATTATCGGGGCACAAAATTTTCACCTTATCGGTGTCATTGCGAAATATCTGGTTATTTTTAGACCATTCTTTTGCGGGCAAATTAAACTGAAGGATGGAGACAACAAAAGCGCGGCTTCAAAAAGCTGAGGCGGCAGAAGAACAGATCGCAGTTGCGCGCGCTATTGTGATCGTGTTTGGCACAATCGTTTTTTTCCTGCTCAAAGATCCGCGAGTAAGAACCGAGTTTGCGGCCTGGCTGCTGATACCGGTCTGGATCTACGGCGCGCTTATACTCATTTTCAGGCCTTATAAAAAGTATCCTGTATTGCTTGCCAGCTGGTTCAGCTATACCAGCGATGCACTGCTTTCTACATTATGGATCTTCGCCACAGGAGGTTTTCATTCTCCTTTTCATGTGCTGTACTACACTTCAATTATCGCTGTGGCCTATCGTTTCGGTGTAAGAACAACCCTTACCACCTGCGCGCTGTATGTATTATGTTACATTTTACTGCTCTATGGCATGAACCAGCTTGAAGAGGATCCGGCCAAGGTACTGGTTCGTTGCGGCTATATTATCATTATTGGCTATATGGCCAGCCTTATCACCAATGAAACACTAAGCCAGACCCGGCAAAAACTTCAGCTGAAGAAATTAATGGATGAGGCAGTAGAGAGCAGACGGGAAGTGAGCAAGCTGAACGAGCAGCTGCTATTGCAGAACGCGCTGCTTGGCCATTCTGAACAGAACGCGCAACTGGGCAGTTACTATTGGCGGTTATTGTCGAACAAGATCACTTACAGCGACAATCTTTACAGACTTCTTGGCTACGAACCAGGGGAATTTGAACCTTCGCTCGAGAAGTATGCCAGTTTTATTCATCCCGACGACAGGAAGGAATTTGTAACGCTCAGCAATACCGCGCAGCAGCAGGGTAAATTTATGGAAAGCATGCTGCACAGGGTAGTTACACGTAACGGAAGTACCAGGTACCTGAAGGTAATCAGTAAAAGTACCATTCAAAACAGTGAGCCTGTTGTAATTGGCACCGTGCAGGATATAACCGACGACATTGGTCTGACTGAAACACTGCGCACAAAGAACAGAGAACTGGAGCGCATCAACAACGAGTTAAGTTCATTTAATTATGTTACAAGCCACGATCTGCAGGAACCTCTGAGAAAGATCCTGACATTTGCTGATCTGCTGAAGGAAAGAGAATCAAACAGGCTCACGGAGACGGGACATGATTATTTGAGCCGCATAAGGAACGGCGCTAAACGCATGAAACAACTTATTGAGGCATTTCTCAACTATTCTCACCTGAATGTTACCTCAGAACCTGAGGAAAAGGTAAACCTGAATCTGGTCCTTAAAGAGGTTAAAGACCTTTACCAGGAAGAACTTAACGAGTGTGGCGGTACGCTGGGCTGGCAGCAGCTGCCCACCATAAAGGGCAGCCACGTTCAACTCCGGCAGGTTTTTACCAATCTTGTGGGAAATGCGTTGAAGTACAGAGACAAATCGAGAGAACTCAGCGTGCACATCACCTGCGAAGAAGTTGAAGGTATAACAAATCCAAACGCTGACCGGGGAAGCAGCTACTGGAAGATCGCGGTAAAAGACAATGGAATTGGTTTCAGTAATGAATATGCCGATAAGATACTGGAGGTATTTGTAAGGCTGCATCCCAAAGACGTATATGAAGGAACAGGTGTTGGTCTGGCCATTTGCAGCAAGATCATTAGCCGGCATCAGGGTTTTATGCGTGCCGAGGGAACACCGGGTGAGGGCAGTACTTTTTACCTGTATCTGCCTTTTCAGGAGGTAGAAGGACCGCAATTCCTCACTTTTGGGGAATGATATGCAGACTTTTTTCCCCATCCGGGCTATCATTCTACCCCCTTTACCGAAAAAGGAAGGGCGCAGACCGTCATTTTTGGTACTTTTAAGCACCGCACATTTTTAATCATAGCTACAGCGGAGAGTTCCGCTACTAAAAATCAGACTACAGATATGAATGCTGAAAAACTTCAAATTCTGCTTGCCGACGATGACAAAGACGATTGTTTCCTATTCAGGGAGGCTTTAAGCGAGCTGCCTCTGGATACAAATCTTGAAACCGTTTACGACGGCGAACAACTTATGAATTATCTCAGCGAAAGAGCAGATAAACTGCCGCACGTTCTGTTTCTGGACCTTAACATGCCCAGAAAGAATGGATTTGAGTGTCTTTCTGAGATCAAACACAATGAGAAATTAAAAGATCTGCCGGTAGTGATGTTTTCAACCTCTTATCCACGGGATATGCACTACGAGAACGACATCATGAAACTCCTGTATAAAATAGGCGCCCGTGAGTACATCAGAAAACCTGAGAATTTTAATCTTTTGAAAGAAGTGATCCACAATATTCTGGTGAAGATCGAGGCTGAGATCCCCCGCGCCGGAAAAACAGATTAATGCGAGGTGAAGGGTTTAAGTTCGCTATAGGCCCTTAAGCAGATACGCTTTATTTTACTGAACAGGCTTTCGATCCTGCTGATCATTTCCCTGTCGTTTGGCAGAAAGCTGCCGCCCTGCGCTTTTTCTTCTGCCTGCCCTCCGTGGGTCTGTTCATCAGACTTTTCACGCGCCAGCTGTTCAATCAGCGTAATGTCCTCCGAGATTATTTTGTCAATACCCACAAATGGTACTGTTGAACGCAGCTTGTGCGCTGCAGAGTTGATAAGTTTAAAGTCCCTTTCGGCAATCGCTTTTTCCAGCACACTGATCTCAGATGGATTTTCATCAAGAAAGATCCTGATCATATCCCGAACAAACTCCTCGTTGCCTTTCGACAATTTTAGCAGATAATCCAGATTTGTAACCTTTTTCCCGTCGTCCTCGCTCCCCGTTTCCATAAAGTAACTGATACAATAATTTTCCTTCTGCATTACTCTTCCTCCTGCCAGCTTTCAACCTGCTGGGGAACCAGATATTGACAAAGCAGGGTAAACAGATGGCTCTCGTTTACCGGTTTTGACAGATAGTTATTCATACCTCCTGCAAGGCAACGGGTTTTTTCAGCAAGACTGGCGTGTGCCGTAATGCCAATTATGGGAACATCAAGGTGCAGTTCGTTACGGATTATTCTGGTAGCCTCATAACCATCCATCACCGGCATCCGAATGTCCATCAATACCACATCAAATCGCGCAAGTTTCAGCCGCTCAATGGCTTTCTGCCCGTTATCGCAAATCTCATGTTTTAGTCCCCAGCCTGAAAATAAAAAACTATCGAGTTTCTGGTTAAGCAGATTGTCTTCCACTACCAGGATCCGTACCCGGCTTCTGATCTCACGGGGTAATCGCTGTTCTCTTGTCATTTTAAGTCTATTAAGTTACACAAGTGCAAAAACAGCTGCCGCTTCCGGCACCAGTTTCTGTCTTAACATTGTTGACAATTCCGCAAGCACATGATCTTCGCTATCGTGCCGCAGCACCTCTACCTGCGGATTAATGGCCCTGAAATGGCTGCCCCATACACCGGCACGTCTTCCTTCAAGATGTTCGTCCAAAACCAGCACATCTGTGTCTTTATCAACACTGCGCAGGCACAAATGCACGTCACAGAACAGCTTCACTTCCACAGCGCTGCCGAACTTTTGTTTGATTCTGTGCCTGAGGCCGTTAACCACCAGTGCATGTTCGCCTAGTATAAATACGGTAAGGGGTGTTTTTTTCATGGCTCCGTCGGATTATACTTCAGAGTAAAGAAAAATGTATGCCTGAAAAAACCTGTTAAGGAAGGAGACAAAAGGTGAAAATTGAGTATTACAGGCTACAAAAAACAGTGCCATTTTACAGATCCGCTTAAAAACGGGCAGATATCTCCCCAAAATTGTAATTGTTGGGGAAAACACCCCCCTGGTAGCAGTGATAAAGTAAAATTCAACAATAAAATTTCGCTTTAGGCTACGTAAATGCCCGCGTCACCGAATAACAGGAGCAGAGCCGGATTCAGGTGCTAATTTTGAATAAGGATTTTAACTGCCGGGAAACGGAAAACCCCGGGGAATAAAACCTTATAATATTGATATATATGAATATCCTGATTATCGACGACGACAAAATGACCATTAATGCACTGAGACACAGTTTGCAGGAAATGGGCCACGTGATTGATGTTGCCACAAATGGTGAAGAGGCGATTGACATGATACAATCGCGCGAATTTGAGCTGATCATCAGCGACATTATGATGCCTGGTATTTCGGGCCTGTCACTGGTTAACGTGGTGCGCTCGGTGCATCTGTGTTATACGCCGATAATAATTATGAGTACCCTCAATAACCGTCCGCTGCTCGACGCAGCCTTTAAGGCGGGAGCCAATGACTTTCTCAACAAACCAATTAACATGGAAGACCTGTCGATAAAGCTGAGAAAGTATGAAAAAGTGTAAGAGAAAAGTGCATGAGATTTTTCAATATAAGAACATCTGAAATACTGATATTACTGGCTTGTTTTTGGGGAAGTCAGCTGCTTTCGCAAAGTGTAGTGAATGAAAATGCGGGCGAATACCTGAAACACCACAATTACGGCGCTGCTTTGCCGCTGATAATGGCAGAATTAAAAGCCGACCCTGATAACGCGCAACTGAATTATCAGGCAGGTTTATGTTACCTGCATAGCCGCTCCCTTAAATCAGAGGCAGTACAGTACCTTGAAAAAGCGATAGAATTCAGCCCATCGCTCCGTACCAAACAAATGCCGGGATCGGCAGAGGCCCCCATCGAATGCCATAAACTGCTGGGCGATGCCTATTATTACGCATACAAATTTGAGCCTGCGATCAAGTCTTACGAAACTTTTAAGGAGCTGCTCGCCGAAAAATCAACAAACCATCCATTGGCAGAAGAAGCCAACCTGCGCATTGAGCTATGCAGACACCTGAAGGATTACAGGCCCGGCGAATCGCTGCCGGTGAGTTCAAAAACCAACAGCCTCTGCACCGACATGATACAGGGTAAACTAAGCAGTACTCTAAGTGCCGACAAAGAAACCATGATATATACTTTAAAAGTGCCGGTAAAAAAACTGCGTAAGCAGGATGCACGCAGCAGGTACTTTGAAGAATTAGATTTTAAGCAGCGGGAAGAGCAGAGTGAGGAAGACCAGGAAACAAAAACACCGTCCAGATTAAAAGATCTCATCGAAAAAGATTCAGTGCTCTACGCGGCCACAATCGGCACCTCCTTCGACGGTCAGGTAATGCTTACTTATATGAACGAAGATGGGGAAGGCACAATGTACCTGAGCCGCTTGCGCGACAATAAGTGGTCGCAGCCGGTTAAAATGACAAAAGCCGCCAACAGAGCAGGCTGGGAACCGTATGAAAGCATGTCGGCTGACGGCAATTTTCTCTATTTTGCCTGTGACCGCCCCGATGGATTTGGCGGTATGGATATTTACCGCTGCAAAAAAGAACCTGACGGTACCTGGAGCAAAGCAGTGAACCTTGGTCCGGAGGTAAACACCGCCGCCGACGAGATCTCACCTCTGATCCACGCTGATGGTCACACCTTGTTCTTTAGCTCTAACAGGCGCAAACCTGGCTCCTACGACATTTACACCAGCACTGCCGGCCTGGCCTCAAACTGGAGCAAACCGCTGAACGTAGGTTTCCCCATCAACAGAAACGCAAACGACATATTTCAGGTTACGGCCAATAACAAAGCGCTGTATGCCGACGCGGGTAAAGCCGCCGGTAAAAATGAAACAAGAAAAGACAGCAGCGATAAAAAGGAGAAGAGTAAACCCAAAGCATTTCATCCCGAAAAAGACAACTACCTCATCACCTTCAGCGGCAAACACAGCCAACCTCTGAACCTCCGACGTGGTACGGTAACCGGCAAAAGCGGCCAATCGGCATTATCGGCCGACATTATTGTGATTGACAATAAAAACGGCAAACAGCTTGCAAAGCACCACACCTCCGACCAGATAGGGGCATTTTCATTTATACTGCCCGCGGGCAAAGATCTTCAAATCCTGTATGATGCAAAAGAACACTTGCCCGTCTCGGAACATGTTGACCTTACCAAAGAGCAAAATTTTTTCCTTGAACTCAAAGCGGTTAAAATGCCTCCCCTTGCAGCGGGATCAAGCTGCACACTTAACAATGTATTTTTTGACGAAAACAAATTAAAACCCGAAGCAGCGTCAGTAACCGAATTGCAGAGAATGGCCGAATTATTAAAGAACCATCCCTATATGGAGGTGCAGATAGAAAGCACCATTACAGCAAAAGACAAAAAAGGCTTTTATAAAAAACTCGCAAGGAAAAGAGCAAAGGTTGTTGCTGAAATAATGCAGGAGTACGGTGCCAAAAAAAGACAGCTCAAAACTAAGGGCGGTTTTCAGCGACCTGAAAAAGTTAAAGAGGTTAAAGAAAAACACAGTCGTGCAAAAAAACGCGTTAAAGAAGAGGAGGAATTTATTCCGGTGCAACAGCTAACTTTCAAAATAATAAAATATAAAGAAGACGATTAAACACTACTACGATGACAAAAATTAAATTTGGTACAGATGGATGGCGGGCAATCATTGCCCAGGACTTCACCGTTGAAAATGTTGCAAGGGTGGCAGAGGCCACAGCCCAGTGGCTGCTCAAAAAGAAAAAAGATGCCAGTGTGGTGGTTGGGCATGATGCCCGCTTTGCCGGAGAACTTTTTGCAGAAACAACCTGCAAGGTACTCGCCAGCCACGGCATCAAATGTTTTCTGTCGAAAGGATTTGTTTCAACGCCCATGGTTTCTTTAGGTACTGTGAGAAGCGGCGCCGACCTGGGAGTAGTGATCACGGCCAGTCACAATCCTCCGGCCTATAACGGCTACAAGCTGAAAGGACCTTACGGAGGACCGCTTTTACCAGAGAAGATCGAAGAGATAGAACAGCTGATACCGGCGGAACAGAAACATGATCTGGCCTCCCTGCAGCTTGAGCAGTTCCGTGCTGAGGGTCTGATAGAAGATCTCAACCTGGAAGAGATGTATGTAAAACATGTGGAAGAGAACTTCGATCTGGCAGCCATCAGAAAGTCAGGGATCAAAATCGCCTATGATGCCATGTTCGGAGCTGGCATGAATGTGATCAGAAGGCTGCTGCCTGAAGCTACACTGCTGCATTGCGACGAAAACCCGGGATTCCACGGGCAGGCACCTGAACCGATCCATAAGAACCTGAGTGAACTGTCATCGCTTATTAAAGAAAAAAAACTCGACATAGGGATTGCTACCGATGGCGATGCTGACAGGATAGGTCTTTATGACTCAGATGGAAATTTTATTGATTCACACCATGTGATCCTCCTGCTGATCAAATATCTGCACGAACAAAAGAACATGAAAGGCAAGGTGGTTACAGCGTTCTCGGTAAGTCCGAAGATCGGCAAAATGTGCAGACATTATGGCCTGGAGCAAACCGTTACCAAAATAGGATTTAAGCACATTGCCGGCATTATGGTTGACGAAGATGTGCTGCTGGGTGGAGAAGAAAGCGGAGGTATTGCCATTAAGGGTCACATACCCGAGCGCGACGGCATCTGGATTGGACTTACCATTCTTGAGCAGATGGCAAAAAACAACAGCTCGGTTCAGGATCTTATAAAAGACGTATATAAGATCGTGGGCCCTTTTGCCTTTGAAAGGTCTGACCTGCACCTGCAGGAAGAGATAAAACGCCGCATAGTTGAGAATTGCGAGAAAAACGTGTATAACTGTTTCGGCGATTATAAAATTCAGCGCACCGAAAACATCGACGGTTATAAATATTTTTTTAATGACGATGAATGGTTCATGGTGCGTGCCTCGGGTACCGAGCCGGTACTCCGAAACTACGCCCAGTCAAGCAGCAAGGAGAACGCCTTCCAGATCCTTAAAGCCGCTGAGGAAACATTTTTAAAATAACCGGAAAAGAAATGAGAATACTGGTTGCGGAAGACGACGCGGATGACAGAACTCTTGCTACACTGGCCTTCAGCGAGCTGAACAGCTATCATGAGCTTGAATTTGTTCACGATGGTCAGCAGCTGCTCGACAGACTTCAGGCAAAACTGAAAGCCGGCGCCACCCTGCCCGATCTTGTACTGCTTGACTTAAATATGCCACGCAAGGACGGACGGGCAGCGCTTAAAGAAATGAAACAGAACACTAAATTAAAAGATGTTGATGTGATCATCTTTTCAACTTCATCTGCCCCCGAAGATGTAAAATATACCCTTGACCTGGGTGCTATCAAATACTACGTTAAACCTTCCAACTATACACAATTGCTGGAAGTATGCAGAAGCATTTCGGGAGAGGTGTAAAGTAGCACAACGTCAGGTTAAAATTCAGACAGTTCGTTAAAACTCAGGTTCAGGCCTGAGTTTTTTTATGAGGGTCTTCACGTGCGGCTGCTTCACAATACACCTGCAAAAACGAAAGCTGCAAGTTTAAGGCACTGAATGCTGCAGAACACTATCTTTGCCGCCGGTTCAGCTAAAGTTTGAAAAACACCGTTGTTATTATATTTTCCGTCACCTCCCTGTTGTTAAATGCACAACCCCGTAACCGCATCGGTATTTCAGCATTTTTTGTTGAAGAGAAAAACAGTCTCAACATTGGATTTTCTTCTTTTGACATTCATGCGCTACTGCTAAAAAAAGAAACAATCTCGGCAGATCACGGTTTGCGTTTTATTGGAGCAACCACCGGAAAACGCGGTGGCTACTTCGCCTTCGGTTACTTCACCGAAGTACTTGCCGGAAAAAATACCCTCTTGCGCCCCGGCCTCAACACCGCTTTTCTGGCCGGAGGAGGTGCCGCCTCGCCCGACTATGATGGCTGGATGATTCAGGGAACACTGTTTTTGCAAAGCGAATTTAATAATGGCATGGCGGTACGGGCCGGCCTGAATTACGCTTACGTTTCGCGTGGTGTGATAAGTGGATTTTCACCGTTGCTTGGACTCAACTGGCAGCTGGTAACGCGTGGTCATGCCCTCTCATCAGGTTCTGCATTTGTATGGCAATCGGTTTACGCTGAAGCAGGTGCTGCAATCTTCAACAACAGGATATTAGGTCTTACCGGCACGGGGGCACGCGCCACATTCGCCAGGTCATTTAACTGTGACGTAATGATTCACGCTATCACCAACGCGCACGGCGGTTACATGCAGTCTCTGGTTTCAGGCGGTCCTTTTCTAAGTACCGGTCCGCTGACGATCTCCCCCTCACTTATCCTGGGTTTGGGTGGCGGAGGAGGTGTACCAACTGTTGGTGGTGCCTTATATGGTGCGCAGCTGGCGCTTAATCTGTCTGGCGAAAACTTCACCGGCGGCATAAAATACCAGTGGCTTCAGGCTTATTCAAACCGTTTTGATTACCGGGGAATTTTTCTTTCGCTCGGAAAAATGCTGTCAGCTGAGCACTCAGATGTTAAATGGGATCTGATCAGCAAGACTTACATAACCAGAGATGGTTTTTCAAATATCGGCGCAAGGATCACCGGGTTCAGCTATAGAGGACTGCGGTTGATGGGCAGCACACACTGGGCATTTACACACAATAAAGGCGCCTACGCTGAAGGACTTTTTGAAGCCTCCATCTCCGCGCCTTCACCTCTGCCCTTTTACCTGATCGTTTCAGCCGGCGCCGGGGGTGGTTCAGGCATCAACCAAAGGAAAGCAGCCTTGATTTATGGAGCAGGCGCCGGACTGGCTTCTCCCTTTAAAACCTTTCCCGTTTCGCTTGAATTATCACGCTGGCAGGGCGGGAACGTTCCACAATGGAGTCTTGCACTGATTTATAGCTGGGGCTCCTCAAAACCGGCTTCGTTAAAAATAACTGATGATAAATAGTCCTGAAAACACCATTGTGATAGTTAACGACAGGATGCAGACCAATTACCGTTACGAGTTAAGCGAAGCTGCCGGTAAGAACTTTGATCCTGAATTCAGACCGCAACTTACGCCGGCAGAAATGCTTGAGCTTGGTGTGTTCGGCGGAAGATACCTTCGCGACTGCAGAGGTGAATTTCCCGCTTCGTGGTTTAAAAAGGCAAAATTGCTGAAGGGAGATGGCCCAGGCGACCCGACGCTGAATTTTTTTGAGGTAACGGCATCCCAGCCGCTAAAGGTGTGGCAGCAGAAAGGCTGGATCAATCCACAGGACCCGCGGGGCTGGTTTCAGTGGTATTGCCGTTATTATATGGGAAGGCGCAGCCAAGATGACCTGCGTCAGATAAAAAGATGGAAAGCCATTTCAAGACACATTGCACAGGTGAAAAAAAATTGTGACCCCGCTGACCTCTCCTGCAGAAAAAGACAGCGACAGGCGCTGCTGCACTGGGCGTATGACAGTATTGATCTGTAGAGCTCATCAGCTGATCTATAAAAAAAACGCCTCCCTGAGGAGACGTTTTTAAGAAAACACCGGCAATTATTTTTTTAGAACAGGAAAGTAAGTCCGATATAACCTGAGTAAGCTTTACGTGAAGCTGATAAAAGCACATTGTAAGTATCAGGATTTGAACTTGTCTGGTCAGCACTCATGTCAATCAAACCGTAATAACCGCGGAAACCAACGTCAAAACGCAGTGTATGGTCATCGTTTAGCATAAACTCAAGACCGGCGCCATAAGCTGCACCAACATCACCGCCTTTGGCACCAACGGTTGCAGTTGCCTCATCGGTATTTCCGCTGCTGTCTCCGCTTACGCTTGCACCAATGTTAAATCCAAACTGCGGACCAACAACAAAGTTCACGTTAACAGGTGCGGCCTTGTCGGTATTAAGTGAAAGAAGAACCGGAATATTCAGATAACTAACGTTCACCTGACGGTCCAGACCCTGGTCTTTGTACTTCTGATTGATCTGGTGGTAGTTGATCTCGGCCTGGATCCCTACATGGTGATTGAAGTTAAATGCTCCCATAATACCCCATCCGTGGCTCATTGACAGTTGTCCCTGAATGGCGTTTCCACCGGCATCGCGCACACGAAGCGAAGAGAAGGTTGGCATATAGCGGATGCCAAGCTCTCCGTGACGTAATACGTAATCGTTGTCATCGTTGTCAACATCAGCTGCTGTGGCCGCCGGGGCAACAGTGGCAGGAGTTGTTGCAGGTTGTTGCTGCTGAGTTTGCTGAGGCCGTGTTTGTACCGGCTGTTGATTCTGAACCGGAGCAGTATCATTCATCTGCACCTCGGTAGTGCTGGTTGTGGTAGAGTTCTGGCGTACCCTAACTGAATCTGTCTGTGCATTCGCAGCGCCAACTGATAAGGTCAGGAATGCCACCAATGCGATCTTCATATTTGTTTCCATAGTGTTTTGTTTGTTTTTAGTTTTTGTTTTATTTCTTTTCCAAAATTACTCCGGCTGCACAGCCCTCATCTTATTATTCGGTGTAAGGCGTATTTTAATGGTTAAACAACCGTTTTGATACTTTTAGATATTGATATAATTATTTATATTGTAGGTTGCTTACGCAGCAGTTTTATATACACTACGCAAATTGCATACCCTGGAAAAATCAACAGTAATCAGTTCATACAACTCTTTTATGATCTCCAGCTGAACTGTGTTAAGAAAATCTTCATTCTGCACAATCATATCATGGTAGGTATAGATAGCGGCCCTTTCTGCTTCATAACATGCCTCAACCAGCGCAGGTTTATCGTTACGCATTAAAGCGCTGTGCATTTTAAGCCAGGAGGCGAAAAAAGCCGGATTACTCAAAGTTCCGGACTGAGGTTTTCCTCCGATCTTATAAACTTCGGTTGCAAGCATTTCGTTATAAAAAAGGCTGGTCTCAGCCAGCCTTGAAAAAAGTGATCTTAAAACGCCTGAATCAGTTTGTTTAGTAACAAATCTGTAACATTCAATACGATTATTGTTAATACCAATAAGCGTATTAAAGATCTCTATCGGTTTAGCATCCACAGCGTTCATCACAATCCGTTTTTTTTTGCTAATCACCTGAACAGAGCAGAGACCGGGTATTTGTACCCGGCCTGCCAGCTGCTGTTTTTAAAGTGCCTGTGAAGAAGAACCCGAAGTAAAGCCGGATGCCTGTGAAGCGGCTTTTGAAGCTGCATTTTTTGCTTCATTCATCAACTTCCCTTTTCCTTTTTCAACAAGTTGCTCCCCCTCTTCTTTGAACGACTCGATCTTGTCGGTGATGCTGTCACGCAGATCTTTGATCTTGTCGGTAATGTCGCCTGCGTAATCGTCGCCCAGCTGAGCGAGCTTATCGCGGGTAACAGACCCTTTTTCTGGTGCAAGTAACACTCCTAATAATGCGCCGGCGGCTGCGCCTGCCAGTACGCCCAATAACACTTTTCCTGAGCTCATGATTTTTTCTTTTTTAGTTGTTTGTTTTTATTGTTTGTTTTATTATTCTTTTTTATTTTGAAAGGGTAAAATTTTCCACAAAAACCATTCTCTTCTTTCAACTTTTCCAGGAAAACCTTGATATATCACATAGTTTTCACTACTCCAGTATCAGTTTCTGTGATCCACTTCCCTTCTCTCCTTTAACATTTACAATATAGATGCCAGCATTTAGCTGCTGCAGATCAAGCTGCACATCGCCTGACCCATCCAGCTGCACCTGCCCTTGGTACATTTCCTGTCCCATAAGGCTCAATACCTGCACCTGGTAGGTGCCCTCAGCGCTTATACGCATATTAACCTGGCTGTTAGTGCTTGGATTCGGATAGAGCGCGAAACCCTTCAATTCGAGTTCAGCCTCATCGATGCCTACCGCACCGCTATCATCAAGTTTAAAGAAAATGATCTTCATTACAGCACCCTGACGCTGGTGACCTACCATAACAAACCCGCCATCGTGACTTTCTTTGATCATGTGGCAGTGGTCGTGTTCATGGATAAGGCCGTAATCGCGGATCCACAGATCGTCGCCGTTGGCATCGGTTCTGATGAGCCAGGCCTGAGGGGTATCCTGCCACCAGCTTCTGCTGATTGCCCCCACTATATAACCGCCTGTACTCACCGGCATTATTGTCTTTGGCGTGTCCTTTGAATCTCCGCCATAAACCTTGGCAGATCCAACTTCAGCTCCTGCCCCCGCTGTGGAGGCATCGATCTTCTGCAGCATCACTTCGATATTCCCGTCAAGTGCCGGGCCGGGAACACTGTCTCTGATGGCCAGCATGGCTGTTCCGTCGCTGTTTGCAACAAGGCCAACAATCTCCTCATCCAGAACATCTCCATAGGTCTTGTCCCATATCTGGGAGAGATTATTATCTACTTTTATCACATAGGCATCGTTACCGCCAGCACCTTTACTGCGGGTAAGCCCCGCCAGCAGGTAGCCATCATCAGTTCTGGCAATTGCCAGGCCATATTCAGCCTCGCTTCCGCCAAACGTTTTTGCCGGCTCCACATCTTCCAGGTCGTCTCCAATTTTTAAGACCACGAAATCTGGTTTCACTGAACTTGAGCCTATTCCTGTTGTGCCAATAACCAGGAATTTATTATCGTGGGTGCGTACAATCTGTCGGGCCTCTTCATTTTTGCCGCCAAAATCAACACTGCGCTGTTTCAGCATTTTACCCGTCGGATCGATCTTCAGCATATAAATATCATAATCACCGGGGCCAAAACTCTGTGAATACCCTACAACTATATAATTGCCGTCAAAACTCTCCGTCATGTGGTAAGCATAGTCTGGGCGTGCCCCGCCGTAAATTGTATCCCACAATTTATCACCATTACCATTGGTGCGCATCACGTACAGGTCAGCATCTGCGGGATTGCTGTTATTACTTGAACCCACTATCAGGTACTCACCTGATTGTGTGCGCATGATGTCTCTTGACGTTCTGTCGTACTGATCAATGGTATAAACCTTTTGAAAGTACTGAGCGCTTAACCCTGAAGGCTGCAAAAAAATACAGGCAGCTACAATTCCTAATAAGAAAATTTTTGTTTTCATGTTGTTTTGTTTTGAGCAGACCTCCCGGAGGAGGTCTGCTGGCTTTAAACTTTACCTGCTTATGATCAGTTTCTGAGCTGCCGACTTGCCGGTTCCCGACTCCATCTGCAGGAAGTAGATACCTTCACTGTAGTCGCTCAGATCAATACTTGCTGAAGTGCCGGAACATTGCTGTGCGCATACTTTCTGTCCCAGATTATTATAAATAAATACTTCTACCTTGTCGCTTCTGATCTCGGAAAGATCCAGCTGTACAAGTCCGGTAGCAGGGTTAGGATACATTTTTACCGCAGCATACTGTGTCTGGTCTTTCAACCCCACAGTTCCCGACCAGGTGAGTTTGGTCACAAAAGCGTCTGTTCTGCTGTAACCGCTTACACTGTGTGTGCCAAACGTACCGCCATTAAGCAATCCGCCTGTTGCATACACCTCTCCGGATGCGGTTCCGGTAACGGCATTCCCCGACTCGTAACCTAAAAGTTCTACTGCATCAACACTTCCTCCAACAGTTTCAACAAAACCCCAGTTGCCTTCAGGACTGATAACCGTAATAAAAATATCAGAAGTATCAACAGACACTACAGAGTTGTTACCAAATGTTGCAGTACCGCTGTACTGACCGGTGGCAAATATGTTTGTGCCATCAGTACCAATGCCCCTGATCCTGTCAACCTTATCGCTGCCGCCTCTTCTGATCCAGATTATTTCACCGTTCTGATCGTATTTTGCGATATAACTGTCAGCGCCGCCGGCTGCCTGTATGGCAAAAACGTTGTTATCGTCCTGCGAAGTGCTGAATTTTGCCCAGGCCCCCATTTCTCCGCCGGTGTACAGATTTCCCGCATTGTCAATGGTGATGCTCCAGGCCATGTCATCAACGTCTCCGCCACCACGGCGCACCCACTGAAGATCTCCGTTGGTGTCGTATTTTGCAATAAAGGCATCCCAGTAATCAGAATTATTCCATGTATTTAAAGTGGTACCGTCGAACACGCAGCCATCATCAAAACCTCCGCAGATATAAACATTGCCGTTCGCATCACATACAGCCGCTTTCGCTTCATCACGCCCTGCGCTCCCTGCATGACGAAACCACTGGAATTCGCCGTTGGCATTGTATTTGGCTACAAAAATGTCTCTTCCGCCTGCACCGGTGTAGGTGGTTCCGTTAAATACGGTGGCATTGGTAAAATAACCACACATGTAAATGTTACCGTTGGCGTCTATGGCATTACCCAACCCTTTTTCACTGTTTACACCGTGGCCCTCGTCTATCGCCCATAACAGGTTGCCATCAAGATCATACTTCGCAAGAAAGGCATCATTATCTCCCTGTGAGGCAAGAGTGATTGTAGAGTTGGAAAAACTGATGGTGTTCGGTGAATTGTGGAACTTGTTTTCAATTTCTCCCGATACAACCAGATAGCTCGACTTATCGGTGGAAATTGCCCAGGAATAATCCCCGTCTGGTCCACCCATTGTTTGCACCCACTGCAGGTCGCCGGCCGCATTATACTTCGCGAGGAATGCATCGTGGTTACCTTCGCAATTTACAGTGGAGCCGCTGAAAGCAGCGCCAACTTCCTCGTACTTTCCTACTACATAAACGTTGCCATCATTGTCGGTCTTGATGCCGTATCCATAATCATAAGCCCACTTTCCTTCGGCCTTTCCCCACTGAAACGTGGCCTGGGCGTTTGCAATTGTAGCAGCCAGGCCGCACGAAACCATAAACAGGTAAACTTTTTTCATTTGTGATTCTTTTTTAGTTTTTAACTTTCTTTCTTTTCAAAATTACTGTGCCAGCATCTTCAGGGTATTTGATTTCGTTAACCGGGAAGTTTCAGTGGCCCAATCCGTGTTTTTATACTTTCAATAACATTACTGAACACCTCTATCAATATCTGTGCCCGCTCGCACAGCCCCACCCTGGCACCTTCGCAGCCCCTTTGTGAACTCCCTTTCAACGACTGTAATGGCCCGGTGACCGAAAAACATCCCCTGTACAGGCTGCTGAAGGCTATTTTTGTTTGGTAACTAAAGAAATTGAGAGATGGACAATATTGTACAGGCTGAGCAGTTAACCGAAGAACAAATCAAAGTGCAGGAACATAACAGTAATACTGATTCCGGTCCACAGAGAATACCTCTTAAAAAAGGAGAGTTTAAAACCGATGGATTTATTCCGGAAGAAATCCCGGCCAATGAAGCTGAACCTGAAGCAATCAGCAGGAGACTGGCGGCTGAAAAAAAGATCTCTTCAAATGTGATGAGTATTTTACTCACATCCGATGGCCTTGTGATCAAAGATGAAGACCGCGACGAAAATCAGGAAGAGCTGGCAAGCCGCCTGGCAGGAGTTTACTGTGAAGGTGTACAATACTATGACCTCAACGGCATTCAGTATATAAATAATACCGGAATGGCAATATTAATTGACCTGCTGAAAGCTCTGCTTGAAATGGGTGTGGAAGTTCAGTTTGTGAACGTTCATGAGTCCATCAAGAAGAAGATCAAAGAGCTTGGACTGGAGAAGATCATTAACTACGGAGAGAAATAATTTTGGAACAGGAATTTTATTTTAAAAAGTACGAAGACCGTCGTCCCTATCCCGCCATTGAGGCAAACCCTGTAAGAAGTTTATTGTTTCAGGGTGCAGGACTGGTCACTATTATATTAGGCATTGCCTACCTGCACTGGCGCTGGCGCTATTCGCTCAACCCCGATGCCATGGTGTTTTCAGTGGTACTGGTAACAGCCGAAACCCTCAGCTTTATAAGTACTATCATGATCATCATTAATTTCTGGGACTATAAAGACCCCGAGAAAAACACCCCGGTACACATGCTTTCAGAGGTGGAGGAACTACATGGAAGGCCAGACCGGCCCATAAGACTGGATGTGTACATTGCAACCTATAATGAAGACGTGGAGCTGGTGAGACTAAGCATCCGGGACGCTAAAAAACTCAATTACCCTTATAAGGATGTAAAGATAAAGATCTACGTGCTTGATGACGGCAGGAGGGACGGCCGTGACCCTTCTAAACAAAACATGAAGCAGGTATGTATTGAAGAAGGTGTGACGCACCTCATCAGGGAGCACAACGAAGGATATAAGGCCGGCAATCTTAAGAACGCTTTAGAAAAAACAAACGGCGACATCTTTGCTATTCTGGATGCCGACACCAGGCCTTTCCCCGATTTTCTGGTAAACACCACCGGCTATTTTAAGAATTACAAAGTAGCCTGGGTACAAACCCCGCAGTGGTTTTATGATACTACCGAGGCAGAACCGCTGAGTGATGTGATACTACAGAAACTCCGCCTTTCGCAACCCAGAAGTACCTTCGGAAAAGGTTTTGCACGTGGCGTACAAATGCTTTTTGGAAGGATCAAAATCAATGAAGACATCTTCGGAAACGATCCCCGTTTGTTTTACGATGTTATCCTCCGTAAAAGAAATTATTTTAATGCTGCTTTCTGTTGCGGTGCAGGCTCAGTTCACCGGCGCGAAGCCATCATGAGCCTGGCTGTAAAAGACTTCGCAGGCAAACTGAAAGAGCTTGATGAGGAGTTAAAGGAACAGCAACTTTCTGAGATTGAAGTTGAGGCTGCGCAGGAGGCCCTTTTATTAAAGGAAGATGTGATCCCATTCAAGTTCCACGCCTCTGAAGACATATACACTTCAATTATGCTGCATGCCGACAAGGATAACCGCTGGCAAAGTGTGCAGCACGCGGGCGTTGAATGTCGCATGTTGAGCACACAGGACCTCGACAGCTGGGTAAAACAGCACCAGCGTTACGCCGAAGGATCGCTGGATATTGCCTTTAAAGACAACCCGGTTTTTATAAAGGGGCTCACCCTTGGCCAGAGACTGTGCTACTTCAGCACCATCTGGTCGTATTTCGCGCCACTTTGGATACTCATCTTTCTGCTCAGCCCGGTATTTTTCTTTTTTACGCTCGATCTGCCGGTGCGTGCCTACAGTTTCGACTTCTTCAAATACTTTTTACCCTTTCAGATCCTAAACACCATTACCATGGCACTGGGCTGCTGGGGCATCGACACCAAACGGGGAGATCAGTATTACATTTCCAGTTTCTGGTTTATGATCATTGCCATAATATCGGTTTTGATGGGAAAAAAAGTGAAGTTCAACGTAACACCAAAAGGCAAGGCAACGGCCAGCAACCTGCCGCACATTCTGCCGCACCTTATCATCATAGGCTTAACGCTGCTGGGAATACTGTACAATGGAGTGCTTGTGTATTTTGACCGTCATCCCTCCCCTTCCGGTTTCGCGGCAAATACCTTCTGGTGCATCTTTAACATTATGGCATTAAGTATCATGGTAAGGGCCGCTTACTGGAAACCTGCAGAAGAAAGAAATTAAAACGCTGACACAATGAAACAATATGCATTTGTAATAAAACCGCTGTTTTTTATCTTCAACCTGATCTTCGCCACCTGGCTGGTGTTATCTATTGAACGGATAAATCCCTCCGACTTCGGGCAATACCGTTCGGTATTTGAATCGCAGGCAAGGCCCAAAAAGGTGTTTCCTGACGACAAACCTAAACTAAAACAACTCGCCATTGATTTTAAGGAGGGCAAAATAGACGAAAACACTTTAGACAAGGAACTGGAAGCCTTTCTTGCACCGATAGATTAAAGTGACCCGGATATCTGCAGAAGTTCAGTCTGGTGCCGGCCTTCACCTGCCGGTCTGATCGGCGTGCTCAATAAAAACAGACTGGCGGATCAGCACCTGTGCTTCTTTATAGAAAAATCTTTAGCTTCGTTCAACGGTTCAAATTACAGTGATCTTAGATACATTTAAACCAGAGCCAATGGATAACGAAGGAATAAAAGAAATTTTGAGCGCTTATATGCCGCTGATCGTGGTGCTTGCCGTGTGGGAAGCAGTGTGGAAACTCTTAGGCATGTGGAGAGCTGGCCGAAACAATCAGCCGGTATGGTTTATCTGTATTGCACTTATTAATACGCTGGGCATATTGCCAATAGTGTATTTGGTGATGCAAAAGAAGGCAAGGAAGGATGTGTCGCCAAGACACCCGTAACAACGCAAAAACCCGGTTTTATGATACTATAACCTGAATCCTACCACGAGGATGTCATCAACCTGTTCCTATTCGCCCTGCCAGATCCTTAAAAATTCAAGCAACCTTTTTTTCTGACCATTCATACTTGGCTTGTGCCAACCTGCAAGCTTGTTAGTGAAGTTACGGTAACTGTTCTGTCAGACCAGGCCAGGCAATATTGCAACTTACAATTCAGCTACTTCAAAGGCAAAAACCTATCATGACCGGAAAAATTGTTTAGGCTCCTTTAAGAGCAACGTAGCTCGGTATTTCGTTCTTCGGGAAATTTGGCTTATGTACCGCCATAATCACATAGTACTTCTGCACCAAAGGAATGGATCGTTAGGATATGACGCTCCACATTATATGGCAAGTTTCATAAGAGGCTCAAAAACAGTGAACGTGAACTTCAATTGTGCAAGGCGCTCAGATCTCTGCTTTCGGAACTCCTTTGACCATCAATTCTCAATAACGTCTTTAAATTCCACTATTGGTCGCATTAATCCCTTGCGTTCATCGCTTACTATATAAAATTCTACAATTTCCGTTGCCGGCTGCAATTTTAAACGGTAAAGTGCTATAAAATATTCTGACTCTGATCTATAACATTTTTCGTAAGCTTCCCGGCTAAAAACATGCACTTGCAGTTCAATAACAATCTTTCCCTTTTTCTTCACCAGTAAAGGCTTACTTATTTTTGCTCTTTTTTTCATGTCTGATATTTTCTCATGCATAGTTCAGGACCTTCCTCAAACTCCTCACCTGTATCTTCATAATAAAACACCACCGGTCGTAGATTCCCTTCAACCTCATGCGCCGACACTCCACAATGAATTTCCTCCTCGCCCTCCTCGCTGAACTGATCTTTATGAAATCTTCTTCGACTCAAACATTCAGTATTATATATGCCGGTGCTGTCATCAAGCACTCGCACGGCAATGGTAATGTCAATTATTATCTTTCTGCCGCGGTTAAAAGATTTTTGATTTTTTACTTTGCTCATCTTTTCTGCAATTTTTAGCTTTTTGTGTTAATACTTTCGGCGGGCACCTCAACCTTTGGGGCATTTGCTAATATGATGGCACGCTACCTCACCACGGCACCAACATAATTTTTCTTAAGGAGATGCTCTACATCGCTGATTTTATAATAGACTTTTGACCCGATCTGGGTAAATGCAATAACCCCCTTCTCACGCCAGTTCTGGGCGGTACGCTTAGAAACCTTGAGCATCTGCATAAACTCCTGATTATCCATATATTCCTCCGAAAGCCGGTGTCCCTCTGCGGGCGGTTGCCTTTGCAACGCGAGCCGCAATTTTTCTATCTTCTCAATTTCTATCGTTACCTTTTTGTCAAATGGCAGTTGCGTCATATCCAGCAGCTTTGGCTTCTCCTGCAGGTATTCCGCTCTAATTTCATATAGAAAGATCAGCTGATCCTCCATTTTTTGTATACTCCTTGAGCTTTTCCTTGACCTGGATCCAGTTAAATTTTTCTGCAATCCTGAATACGCTCCGTGAAATTTCATGCCGAACCAGTTCAATAAGAAGTAATGTCTTTTTTGCACGCTGCCTTAACTCATCAGTAACAAACACTGCTCTGTTGTTTACTACCAGCTTTTCAAATGAATCCAGCCATTCTGCCGGCCCTGCCATTTTATTTGTCTGATATTCAAGAAATGGCCTGATCTGGTGCCCCCCCAATGCTGCTATCTTTTGTAACAGCCCTATACAATAATGCTTAATCCCGAATTCGCCACTATGAATAAATTCAGCATCGTAGAATGCTATTTCGTAACTGTGCACGTGTAACCCTCTGTAGTCAGCAACCGGATGTTCTGCAAAACCGACAATATTTATTTCACCTAGGATCAATTTGGGCTTTTTGTTTTATAAACTCTAAAATATCAAATAAAGTATGCTCTTGCCTGAGCTAATTCGTAAGCGGTTACCGCATATCATCTTCAAATAGCGGCCATTCGTCGAACCTCTAATTAAGTTTATAGGAGGCAGCACACTGTTTGTCCGAAATATTTCACTTACAAAGTTGTGGCCAATACTAGCTTATTAATTTGTAAATGGAAAAATATGGCTGCGGTTTGTCACCGGCATGATGTCCTTTCGACAGGCATTTTACACCTTACTGTAAAGTGGCCTGCTCATGGAAGTGCTGGGCGCGATTTGCGCCCCGCCGCTTAAACACTAAGATGTTTTATCTCCAAGCCACTTAGAACCGGAAGTGATAGTCGCCCGTCCCATTCGGCCGGGCGTTTAAAGTTATATTTTCCCGAATGACCGCTGCACTGAGT